>CAYGBN010000044.1:0-12616 GCA_964348155.1 uncultured Methanomassiliicoccales archaeon | reverse complement strand
ACCCCTATGGGAGCAGATCTTGAGTCTGCCGCCGTTGGCCTGGCTTGGCTACCCTCGCGGGAGGACCAACGGAGGATGTGCCCCATAAAGGTAGCCTTGCCCGCTACGCGTTCCGCCGCTCCAGGAACTCGCCCAGGACCTCCTCCAAGTTGGGACGGCCGATCTCCTGGAGCTCGTATCGAACCCGCACGACGGGCTTTTCCACCGTGAGGATGCGACGGAGGTCCACCGGGGTGCCGCTGATGACCAAGTCGCAGTCCGTGGCGTTGATGCTCTCCTCCAGCTCCCGGAGCTGCTCCTTCCCGTATCCCATGGCGGGCAGCACCTCCCGCAGGTGTCCGTACTGCCGGAAGGCCTTCCGAATGCTCCCCACAGCGGCGGGACGGGGGTCCACAATAGCGGCCGCGCCGAACTTCCGCGCGGCCAGCCACGCGGCGCCGTACTCCATGTTCCCGTGGGTCAGCGTGGGCCCGTCCTCCACCACCAGGACGCGCTTCCCTCGAACGGGTTCGCCGTCGGCGACCGTGATGGGGGAGGCGGCCTCGATGAGGAACGCGTCCGGGTTGGCCTCCCGCACGTTGCCCCGAACGACCTCCAGGTCCTCCGGCCGGGCGGTGTTGACCTTGTTGATGACCACGGCATCCGCCATCCGGAGGTTCGTCTCCCCCGGATAGTAGGAGAGCTCGTCCCCCGGCCGATGGGGGTCCACCAGGACGATGTGGAGGTCGGGCCGAAAGAAGGGGAGGTCGTTGTTGCCGCCGTCCCACACGAGGATGTCCGCCTCCTCCTCCGCCTGACGGAGGATGGCCTCGTAGTCCACCCCGGCATAGACCACGATGCCCCGCTCCACGTGGGGCTCGTACTCCTCCCGCTCCTCGATGGTGCACTCGTGGCGGTCCAGGTCCTCGAAGGAGGCGAAGCGCTGGACGGCCTGCGCCTCCAGGTCGCCGTAGGGCATGGGGTGGCGCACGACGACGACCTTTCGACCCCAGGTCTGCAGGACGGAGGCCACCTTCCGGGTGGTCTGGCTCTTCCCGCTGCCCGTGCGGACAGCGCAGACGGCGATGACGGGGAGCCGAGCAGGCACCATTGTCCGCCGCGGCCCCAGGAGGACGAAGTCCGCGCCGGCCCCGTTGACCAGGGCCGCCCGCCTTCCCAGGTAGTCGTAGGAGACGTCGCTGTAGGAGAAGACGACCTCGTCCACCTCGTGCTCGCCGATCAGGCCTGGAAGGTCCTCCTCCGGATGGATGGGGATGCCCTCCGGGTAGAGCCTGCCGGCCAGGCTCGGGGGGTACCGCCTTCCTTCGATGTTGGGGATCTGCGTGGCCGTGAAGGCCACGACCTCAAACTCCTCCCGATCCCGGAAGCAGACGTTGAAGTTGTGGAAGCCGGGGCGGCGCAGGGGAACCTGCGGCGCTGTCCCGTCCGGCGGCACCCATGATCACGACTTTCGTCCTCTCCACGGGGGCTTCCCCTCCGGCTTGAGTTGAGGCCCGCTAGGTGGAGAGGGTAGTTAAGGGTGCGGCTCGCCCCGCAGACCCCCCGCTCCCTGTCTTGGCCGTGCGCCCGACGGACCCCGGAGCAGTCAGCATGCCTCCCCCTTTTCCGCGACTGCGAAATCTTTAACCAAGTCCAGGCATTGGCTTCGTGATGCCGAGGTACCGGATTCCCTCCGATCGGAGGGTCCTCCAGGCCCTCCGGCAGGTCCTCGGCACGCGCAGGGTCGTCCGATCCCAGCGCGAACTGAAGCGACTCCTGGACCGAGCCATGGCCACGAAGGGAGACTACAGGGTGAGCGAGCCTCGCGCACGACGCCTCGCATACGACTCCGGGCTGGTGGAGATGGAGATCGAGTGCCGGGAGACCCATGAGTTGCGAAGCCTCTTCAACTGCCCCGTCTGCGGCCGTCGCCTGAAGATGGTGAAGAACATGACCGTCTTTGGAGGCACGGTCACTCTGGGCTACACCTGCCCCCACTGCCCCTACTGGACAGGCATCCACCGCCGGGTGCCCACCCGCTACATCTTCACGAGGAAGTCCGCATGAGGGTCTTCTACCGCAACGGCATCCGCGTGCAGGACGAGGGACGGGAGGTCATCCTGGACCCCAAGCGCCGCATGCCGGGGTCGGTGGTGAGCCACGGCCACCTGGACCACCTCTCCCCCGGGGCGGTGATGACCCACGAGACGCTGGACGTCATGCGGGTCCGGCTGGGAACGGAGGACGGCCAGGGCGTGGGCTACGGGGAGGAGGTGGAGGTCAACGGCCTGCCTGTCTCCCTGGTGGACGCCGGCCACGTCTTCGGCTCTGCCATGATCCGGGTGGGGGACGTCCTTTACTCGGGGGACGTGAACCCCCACGGCGGCCCCACCTGCGGCACGTGCGAGCCCCAGGAATGCACGACCCTGGTCCTGGAGTCCACGTACGGCCGGCCCCGGCTCTCCTTCCCCCCCAAGGAGGAGGTGCTGACCGACATGCTCCACTGGATGGAGGCGTCCCTGGAGACGGGTCCGGTGGTCCTGGGAGCCTACGAGTTTGGCAAGGCCCAGGAGTTCATCGCCCTGGCGAACGAGCTGCAGGTCCCCGTCCTCGTGGAGGAGCGGATTGCGGACCTGGCGGACGTGCTGGTGGCCCACGGGCACCGCCTGGTCTACACGCGGCGGGGGGAGGCCACGGACGAGGCGGAGGGGCCCCACGTCCTTCTGGTGCCCACAAAGCAGCTCCGCAAGCCGGGCAGCCCCGCCGTGCAGGAGGCCCTCTCCCAGGGCGGGCGAACGGCCTTCGCCTCGGGCTGGTGCTCCATCTATGACTTCAGCCGCAGCCACCGGGTGGACGCGCAGTTCCCCCTGAGCGACCACGGCGACTTCTGGGACCTCCTCTGGCTTGTGGACGCCTGCAACCCCAAGGTCGTCTACACGTGTCACGGCTACGCGGAGGAGCTGGCTCGACGCATCGGCAGCCGGTTGCACCGACGGGCAGAACCCCTGCCCCAGGGCTGGTTCTGAGGTGTGGCGATGGAGGTCGGGCGCGACGGGGACCACGTGGTGGTGAAGCTCGCCCGCGGAGAGGACCTGCTCCCGACCCTGGAGGAGGCCCTGCGGGGGGAGGGGGTGGCCTCCGGCGTCGTCCTGGCGGGCATCGGCGCGCTGCAGGACGTGGAGCTGGGGTGGTTCGACCCGGGGGAGAAGAGCTACGTCAAGAGGGTCCACGCGGGCAGCCGAGAGCTGCTCTCCCTCCAGGGGACCGTCACCTTGGATGCCGACCTCCCTCTCCACCTCCACTGCGCCCTGGCCGACGCGGAGCAGCGGGTCGTGGGGGGCCACCTCTTCCGAGGTCGGGTGGCCGTGTTGGCGGAGGTGGCCGTGCGGGCGCTGGACGCCCTGGCCCTCACGCGGCGGAAGAACCCCGAGACGGGGCTCCTGGAGCTCACGATGGGGGGCGGGCCCGGGGCTACCAGGTGAGGCGGTCCACGGTCCGGTCGACCTTCGTGGCCTTCTTGTACTGCTTGTAGTGGTCCCTGCAGAGGTAGGCGCGCCTCCCCTCCGCAACGTCGTACTCCGAAAGGGCGTCGGCCACCTTGCGGCGGGAGAGGGAGCGGGCGGGGTCGTTGGTGCAGCCCCCCACGCTGCAGGGACCTCGTCGTCCCCGCTTCCTCGGCGCGCTTCGCCGGGCCATGGCCGGGGAACCCGCCTCCCCCTATTAAGGGCTCTCGCCCTTCGTTATCTCCCGGAGGAGGGCCGTGGCGTAGCAGCCGGGCAGGAGCCGGAAGGTTAGACGGAGATCCTCCCGGACCCTGTAGGAGAAGGCCTCCAGAGGGCTCAGGAGCTCCCGCCGCTGGCCGCGGGACGCCAGCCGCGGCATCGACGGGACCGCGAAGGCCTCCCGCGGGACGCCCTCCTCCTCCACGACCTCGCGCTCAAGGTCCCCCATCGACCCCTCCGCAAACGGGGCCTCCGTTCCCAGGAGGAGGCCGCTGATCCACGCCTTCCCCGCCCCCACCTGCCGGTGCACCTTCTCCCGGTTGGCTTCCGTCACCGCCACAGGACGGCCCCGCTCCGGCAGGCCTCGCCGACTCCGTGGGAGCACCAGGTCTCCCGGTAGGGGGTCCGTCAACCCGAGGCCCCGGGCCAGCCGGAGGCTCAGCATGCGATTGAAGAGGTAGGCCTGGAAGGCGTTGACGAAGAGGGTCAACAGGTTCCGAGGCAGCTGCCGCAGCGCGCCCTTGTAGTCCCCGGGTCGCTGGCGCAGGTGGTTCAGCAGGGCGTTCTCGTAGCCCAGGCGTGGAGGGAACTCCCGCAGTGCCTGTTCCACGTCCCCGGACGCCTCGAACGCCTCCCGGGCCCGACGGGCGTCCTCTGGCTCCTCCGGGAACGGGTGTCCGAGGTAGATGTGGACGGCCCGCTCCACGTCGCCCTGCACCAGGGCCCGGCCCACCAGGTGGGTCACCGGCCGAACCTCGCCGAAGCGCTGGGGACCAAAGAAGTTCGGGAATCCCCCCGCCGCGCGCAGCTCACGGGACACGGCCTGCATGCGGGAGGAGGCCTCCTGCCGGGTGAGGGGCACGTCGCGCAGACGCAGGTCGAAGCGGTTGCCTAGGAGGTGGCCCACCGTCAGGCTGCGGCGGGACCGTCCCAGGGGCTCCAAACGGACGTCCGAAAGACGCACCAACCGGGCGGTCTCCGCCTCCACATCGGCGAAGGTCATCCACTGGGTGGTCACCGCCCGCTTGTCCTTCGTTCCCGCGAAGCCGATTCGGCGTCGGCTGATACCCATCCTCCGGGCCAGCGCGCGAACGAGGCGGTTGGTCTCCCAGTTCCGGGAGGTGACCCGTACCACCAGGAACCGGCCGTCGTCGTGAAACGGCAGCTCCTCCGGGATCTCCTCGACCACGAAGTCCTCGGGCTGCGCCTTGACCCGCCCAGGGACGGGAAGGGCATGCGTCAGGTACCCCGCGATGCCAACGGCCTCCTCCATCCGGTGCGGCCTATCGGCCCTGGCCCTTATAGCTTCAGAAGAGGCGAGGCCGACCCGTCCTCACGCCCCTTTGCCCCCAAACTCCAGGACCTGCTTGCGGAGGACCCCGTACTCCGCCGATAGCTTCAGGGCGACCTCCTTCAGGACCTTCTGAGGCTGTCCCTGCTTCACCTCCACCAGGAGGGTAGGACGGTCCAGATGAGGGTGGCCCGTAATGTACCGCGCGTCCTCCACGCGCTTGTCCTTGAGGAGGCGGCTGACCAGAGGGTAGAGGACGGTGTCGTCGGGGTTGACGACCTCCAACCGCAGACGCTTCTTCTCCTTCTCCAAGAGGCGGAGCTCCATGGCCGCCTGTCCTAGCGTGGGTGCCTATTAGAAGGTTTGTCCGTCGGGCTAGCCCGCCTCGCTGGCTCGGCCCGCCGGCTGGAACTTGTAGCCGTAGTAGATGATCCCCGAGTCCCCCTCTTGCCCCAGCTTTCGGAAGGCGGCCTCCACGGGCATCCCCATACCCACGTCCTCCGGCGTGCAGTCGATGATCTGGGTCGTCAGGCGCGCCCCCTCCTCCAGCTCCACGATGGCCAGGACGTAGGGCGTGACGGCCTCGAACCCCTTGGGGGCGTCGTGGACCACGGTGTACGAGACGACGGTGCCGTGGCCGCTCAGGGGGAGCCGCTTCATCTTCCCCACGCTCCTGCGCCCGCACTTGGGGCAGACG
Source organism: uncultured Methanomassiliicoccales archaeon (assembly GCA_964348155.1). Classification (GTDB taxonomy): domain Archaea; phylum Thermoplasmatota; class Thermoplasmata; order RBG-16-68-12; family JAJISG01; genus JAJISG01. The sequence goes on along the minus strand of CAYGBN010000044.1, from coordinate 6,927 downwards.
GCGCGCGGCGGGAAGTCCACGTCCCCGCAGTTCCCGCACTTCGTGCCCACGAGGTTGTACCGGCTGTCGATCTCCCGCCAGAATCGAGGAATGGCCATCTAGTTCACCCTCCTGAGGACGTGCACAACGGCGGTAGCGCCGGTGCCCCCCATGACGTGGGTTATCCCCACCTCCGCCCCGCGGACCTGCCGATCCCCCGCCTCCCCGCGGAGGTGGCGGATGACCTCCGCCGCCTGGGCGATGCCCGTGGCCCCCACGGGCTGGCCTCGGGCCTTCAGCCCCCCCGAGGGGTTCACGGAGATCCTGGCGTTCAGGGCCGTCTCCCCCTCCTCGGTGGCGGGGCCCCCCTTCCCCTTCTCCACGAAGCGGAGGTCCTCGATGGCGAGGATCTCCGAGATGGTGTAGTTGTCATGGACCTCCGCCAGCTGCACATCGGGCGGGGTGACGCCCGCCATGTGGAGGGCGCGCTTCCCGGCGACGACGGAGGCGTCCAGGGTCGTGAGGCTGCGACGGTCGTGGAGGGCGATCGTGTCGCTGGCGATGCCCACGCCCGCGATCTCCACGGGGGTGTCGGTGAACTTCCTCGCCTTATCCCGGGGGCAGAGCACCAGGGCCGCCGCCCCGTCGGACAGGGGGGCGCAGTCCAGCATGCCCAGCGGCTCCGCCACCCAAGGGGCCCCCAGCACGGCCTTCAGTGGAAGCTCTCGGCGATACTGGGCGTTGGGGTTCATGGCGCCGTTGCGGTGGTTCTTCACGGCCACGGCGGCCATCTGCTCCCGCGTGGTGCCGTAGTCGTGCATGTGGCGCCGGGCGATCATGGCGTAGAGGGAGGCGTAGGAGGCGCCGAAGACGCTCTCCCACTCCTGGTCCGCCGTGGCGGAGAGGATCCGCTTCGCCTCCTCGTCCCCCACGTCCGTCATCTTCTCCGCGCCGCCCACCACGACGATGTCGTAGAGGCCCGAGGCCACCGCCGTGAAGCCGCTGGCGAGGGCCAGGCCGCCGCACGCCCCGCCGCCCTCCAGCCGGAAGGTCGGAGGGTGCTGGTCCGCCAGGCCGGCGTAGTCCGCCACCACGGCGGAGATGTGCTCCTGGTCGATGAACTTCCCCGCGGACATGTTGCCCACGTACAGGGCATCGATGTCCTCCGCCGCCACGCCGGCGTCCTCCAGGGCGCGGAGGCCCGCCTCGATGCCCAGGTCCCGGAAGGAGCGGTCCCAGAGCTCCCCGAAGGGGGTCTCGCCGATGCCGATGACGGCGACGTCGCGCACGCTATCCCCCCTCGGCCAGGCGAATCTTCCCCCGGTAGCGGGCGTAGGTGGCGTAGTCGACGGGGATCCCCCGGGCCACCGCGTTCCACATCTTGACGGCGCCGTCCCGCGGCAGCCCCTCGATGGCATCCGTCACCGTCAGGTCGAACCCGTCGGAGCCCGCCCCGGAGCCGTACCCCACCATGAAGATGCGCTGGCCGGGCTCCGCCTCGTCCAAGATGGCGCACAGGCCCAGCATCACCGCGCCGGAGTACGTGTTGCCGATCTCCGTGACCAGCATCCCCGTCTTCACCTGGTCCGGGGCGAAGCCGAGCATCTTGGCCACCTTGGCGGGGAACTTCCCGTTGGGCTGGTGGAAGACGGCGTAGTCGTAGTCCTTCGCCTTTGTGCCCATCTTTTCGTAGATGGCGTTCCCGCAGCGGAGGATGTGCTTGAAGTAGGCGGGCTCCCCGGTGAAGCGTCCCCCGTGGCTGGGGTACCGCTGCCCCTCCCGCCGCCAGAAGTCCGGGGTGTCCGTGGTGCATGAGGTGGTGTAATCGATGGTGGCCACCACGTCCTTGGCCCCGATGAGAAAGGCGGCGCCCCCGGCGGAGGCGGAGTACTCCAGAGCGTCTCCCGGAGCCCCCTGGGAGGTGTCCGTGCCGATGGCCATGCCATACTCCATCATCTCGGAGCCGACGAGCCCCATGCAGGTCTGCATGGCGGCCGTGCCCGCCTTGCACGCGAACTCGTAGTCCGCCGCCGTCAGGTCTGGCGCCGCGCCGATGGCCTCCGCCACGATGGTGGCCGTGGGCTTCACGGCGTAGGGGTGGCTCTCCGAGCCGACGTAGACGGCCCCCACGTCCTTGGGGCTGACGTTCACGCGGTGCATGGCCTGCCGGGCCGCCTCGACGCTGATCGTGATGACGTCCTCGTCGGGGCCGGGCACGCTCTTGGCGCTGATGGCCAGGTTGCGCGCCATGGCCTTGCCGTCTACTCCCCACACCCGGGCGATCTCCGCCGGGTTGATCCGGTACCGGGGGACGTAGCCCCCGTAGCTCACGATTCCCGTTTCCATGCTACCACCTCTATGCCGTCGCCCGAGGCGACGCGTTGACCCTCTGGGTGAACGCCTCCAGCCGCTCCACCAGGGAGGCGGGTGCCACGTCCGTGCGGGCCAAGATCAGGTTCTCCAGTTGGGCCAGCTTCACGGCCAACTCGTCCACGTTCTCCGGCTGCACGTAGACCACCATGGCCGGCTTCAGGAAGTGCGTGCGCACCGCCACCATGGGGGATCGCCCGTACTTCACCCCGGTGAACAGGAGGGCCCGCTCGGAGCTCCACCCGTACACGCGAGGGTAGTCGGAGGCGTCCAGTGTGGCAATGGCCCGAAGGCTGTCGATGACGGTGTAGCCGTGGATCTGACGGACCCCCGGGGGCCCAGGGAGGAGGCTCCGTCCCTCGATGATCCCCAGAAACTCCGTCGCGGCGACCGGCTGCAGAAACTCCGCCATGCTGGGGATGGCCTCGTGAAGGTCCACCATGAACTTCTTTGCGATGCCGCGGCCGGACCGGCGGTCGATCTCCAGGAGGGCCTCCACCATCCGGCGAATCGTCCGGATGCCCGGAGATCGGCGGCGCCCCGACTCGTAGTCGCTGATGACGGAGGGGGACATTCGCAGGTGCGTGGCCACCTCCTTCTGGGAGATCTTCAGCTCCTCCCGCCACTTCCGCAGCGTCTTTCCCGGGTTGTCGGAGAGGGTGATCTCCCCGGCCATCTTCTCCTGGAGCGTCGTCTCCATGTCCTCGCGCTCAAGCGAGGGGCGTTACTTAAACTTGTCGAACTCAGAATCGGCAATCCGCGAACATCAGCCCCGGCCGTACCGCTCGTCCAGCGCCCGGTTGGCCAGGGCGTCCGCCTGGCTGAGGAGGCGGTGCCTCCGGGAGACGTGCTCGAAGGTGACCTCCTGGAAGCGCTCCGCCCGGCGGGCCAAGGCGGAGGCGAGCTTGCGCAGCCGGGCCTCCTTGATTCGGTACTCCCCCCGCAGCTGGCGGATGAGCAGCTGGCTGTCGGAGCGGACGTGCACCCGCTGGCGTGTGTGGCGGGCGGCCAGCTCCAGCCCCCGGATGACGGCCCTGTACTCCGCCTCGTTGTTCGTGGCCCGGCCGATGGTCTCCCGGTGCTCTGCCAGGACATCGTCGTACGCGTCCGTCAGCACGACGCCGATGGCCGCGGGACCGGGGTTCCCTCGGGAGGCGCCGTCCGTGTAGAGACGAACCTCCGGCAGGGCCCCGGCGCTCACGGAGGGAGAAGGGGAGAGGGGCTATATGAGGAAGAGGCCGCGCCCCTCACTCCGGCCCTTCGGGCTCCTGGGGCCCCGAGAGGGCCTTGAGCAGCCGGTCGAAGTGCTCTAGGTCGTCCACCAGGATCTCGGACCCGCGGCTGGACAGGGCGTTCACCAAGGGGGCGTACTCCTCCGGCATGGTGGAGGGGTCGAACTCCGCCGTCTCGATGAGCTTGGTCCCCTCGGGGGCCTCGGACAGGCTGAGGATGCCCCGGAAGCCCCGGAGGGCGCCTCGGGTGCCCCGGACCTCCATCATGGTGGGCGGGTACAGGGTCGTGGTGCCCTCGGCGTCGAACCGCCGCTTGCCGATGCGGATGGTGCCCTCCCACGTCAGGGCGTTGGCAACCTGGCCGATGACCTCCACGGACTCCAGCAGCTCCTGGCACGTGGGCACGAAGACCACCTCGCTCAGCGCGTCCCAGACCTGCTGCCGCGGAAGGTTGACCACCGCGGAGGCGGACAGCTGGAGGGTGCTGGTCCGCGCGGCCGTGGGGACGAAGGAGATGGCGGGCATGGCCGGGGCCTCCTTCGACTTCTCCGCCGCTTTCTTAGAGATCTCCTGGGTCACCCTCATCTGCATCATGAGCTCGTCGATCTTTCGGGTGACCTCCGGCTCCTTCACCCGCAGGAGCTTCACGACGACGACGACCAGCACGATGAGGAGGACGATGTCGCCCAGGCCCTGGACGGGGCCGATGGGGAACGAGAGGAGGGGGATGAAGCCGGCAATCGGCACCAGGAGGCCGTTGACCACGTCGCGGACGATGCCCACGTAGGCCCACGCGGAGAGGAGGACGTCCCGCACCCGTCCGCCCCACTCCGGGCCAATGACGTACATCACGGAGAAGAAGGCCGCCACGAAGCCGATGATGGAGGCGATGCGGCGAAAGGACCACTTCTTTTTCGGCTTGATCTGCGTCCTCCGCCGCTGCGTCATGGAGGCGCGGAAGTTCTTGCCCGAATCCTGCGGCGACGACTTCGCCAAATGCTCCCCTCCCCCGAGGTGGCCTGGCATCTGGCCTCGGCGACTTATATTTATGGGTCCAGGGCGATGGATGCAGCCCCTGTCCGCCTTCCCCGGGGGTCAGGCGGGGCTGGGCAGGCGGCCCCACCCGGCCGCGACTCGCCCGAACCCCCGCCCTCCACACGCGGCAAAGGCTAAAGCCTGAGAGGCTTTGGGACCGAAGAGGGGCCGTAGGGTAGCTTGGTCGATCCTTCCAGCTTCGGGAGCTGGAGACTCCAGTTCAAATCTGGGCGGCCCCACTCCCGCCGGACGCCGCCGTCACGCCGGCTCCGTGCCCCAGGGCCGCGGGGCGGAGTTATTCACAAATTTGCGAATGGTCTCGGAAGCTTGATATAGGGATGGTCTCCCAGCGTGGACCCGCTCTCTGCCTCCCCCGGGGGGCAAGGAGGGATGTGGATGGGATATTCCCTACCTAGCGGCGACTCCTCGCGTGGCGTTCGAATCATACTGAGATCTGGAATCAGATCTGGTCTCATCGCGGGCGTGGTGTTGGCGACCGCCCTCGTCTTCCTGACCCTGTCGAGCGGCCACGCCGCCGCCGACACGCCCGTCTCCGGAAGCATCACCGGGGACACCACGTGGACCCAGGCCATGAGCCCCATCTGGGTCGAGGGCACGGTCACGGTCACCAACGGCGCGACGTTGACCATCGACCCGGGCGTTGACGTCCGGTTCAACGGCTCCTTCAGCCTGATCGTCGCCGACGGAGCCCTCGTGGCGAACGGCAACCCGTCGGGAGGCGGCGTCATCACCTTCACCTCCAACCAGACGGTCCCCGGCGCGGGCGACTGGAACGGCATCATCTTCAACGACGATCTGGGAACCTCCATCCTGGACGACGTGGTCATCGAGTACGCCTCCACCGCCGTGACGCTTAACGGCATCTCCGTTCCCCTGAGCAACGTCCAGATCACGGACACCTTGTGGTACGGCGTGGTCCTCGCCACGGCCTCGGTGCCTGGCTACGACGTCTCCATCACGGGGTGCACGATTTCCGACGTCGGAATTTACGGCATCGCCGTCTCCTCCCTCACGAACGTCAACCTGGACCTGCTCGTGTCGGGTTGCACCTTCTCCGGCTACGGGACCGCGGCGATTCAACTGGGGAGCTTCACCTCGGCCGACTACGACGTGGCCGTCGTGGGAAGCAGCTTCAACGACTCCCTCCGGGCGGTGTACGTCACCGGGGCGGCCACGGGGACGGGGTCGGAGGGGAACACGTACGCCTTCGCCTTCAACGACAACTTCCTCAATTCCAGCGCAGATTCCTACGGGGTCTACAACCCCTTCGACGTCTCTGGGTTCCAGGATGCCACTCTGACGTTCGACGGCAACACGTTCCTCGCGCCCTCCGGCGTGAGGGACTACGGCGTGTACCTGGACGACTTCTTCGGGCTCGTTGACTACGGCCAGAACCTCAGCATCCAGTTCACGAACAACGAGGTCACGAACCTCGAATTCACCGGCCTCTACATCGACTCCATCGCGGACTTCCTGGGGGTCTCCCTCGACTTCTCCGGCAACACGTTCCAGAACACGGACGCCGCGCTGCTAGACTACGGGGTTTACGTCTTCCTGGCACCCTACTACAGCTCCGACAGCGACCCCAGCAGGCTCTCGATTGCCGTGGACGACAACACGGCCCTCGACCTGGGGAGCACCGGCGTATACTTCGCCGCCGGAACCACGGACGGATTCCAGAGTGTGGCCATCGACGTGAACGGGAACCTGATGCGCAACACCGGGACCGTCGCCCCCTTTGACTACGGCGTGTGGTTCCCCGGCTTCACCTTCGCGGACGCCACCGTGCCCACCTCCTTCACGGCCCACATCAGAGGGAACACGATTCAGGACCTGGACAACATGGGGGTGTACTTCACCTCCTCCCTCAGCGGGTTCCGGGACGTCGCGATCGCCATGGATGGCAACGCCTTCGGGAACACCGACGACCTCTGGATGGACAACGCCGTGTACTTCGCTTCCAGCCCCTCCTACAACCTGGCCCACCCCGGCTCCCTCACGTTCCAGGCCACGAACGGCGACTACCTCAACCTATCGAGCTACGCCGTCTACCTCCCCACCGTGAGCACGTTCCAGACGGTGGATGTGGCGGTGGATGGCAACAACCTCAGCGGGTCCTCCTACGGACTCTACATGCCCGGCGGGGTGGACCACGCCGCGACGTTGACCCTGTCCTTCAGCAACAATGTCGCCGACGGGATGGCCAGCTACGCGCTGTACGCCACGAGCTTCGTGGGGCTCTCGACCTCGGAGAGTCAGGCGGACTTCACCGTTGCCAGCAACACCGTCT
>CAYGBN010000043.1:13009-13238 GCA_964348155.1 uncultured Methanomassiliicoccales archaeon | reverse complement strand
CGACCATGGGCGTCCTCGCGCAGTCCGTCGCCTTAAGTCTTTCGATGTAAGTCGTCAGGTGGATAGTACCCTCCTTTTTGTTTGAAACAACAATTATAATCCGGCACCTCCTCGCCTCACCACCCAGGCCGCCTCCGGCCTCAGCAGAAGGAACTCCACGACGAGGCCTGGCCCCGACAGGGCGACCCCCACAGGACGGGAAGGTCGTCCAAGGTGCCCCAGCACCGGT
>CAYGBN010000043.1:0-12896 GCA_964348155.1 uncultured Methanomassiliicoccales archaeon | reverse complement strand
GTGGAGGTCCTCCCTCCCGGCCGCCGGGTCAGCCCTGCCGGCATCCGCCACTTCCTCGATGGCTTCGTCCGCCGAGCCGTGGCCGCATGTTCCCCCGACGCCCTGAACGTCCCGGAGATCGTGGAGGAGAACTTCCGCGGGGAGCCGTACCGGCGAACCCTCTCCCCGCGGGCCTTCCGCGAGATCCTACGAGAGCAGCTCGGGGGGCGCGAGGTCGTCGTGAACAAGGTCGTGGCCCATTGCCGAGGCGGGGCGGAGGAGCTGGCCGTGTGGGCGAGCGCCGCCCGCGACGAGGGCATCGAGAGCGTCGTGGCCGTCGGCGGCGACTCCAGCCACCACACCTACCCCGGTCCCGCCGTGCCGGAGGCGAACCGCATTCTCCGGGAGGTGGGCCTCTGCTGCGGCAACATCCTCATCCCCGAGCGCTTGGAGGAGGCGGACCGCATGCGGGAGAAGACCGCTACCGGGGCGGAGTTCTTCACCACGCAGGCCCTCTTTGCGGCCGAGCCCCTCGAGGCCGTCCTCCGGGAGTACAAGGCCCTTTGCGAGGACGGCGGCCTGCGGCCCGCGGCCATCCTCGTGAGCCTGGCCCCCGTCTCCGACGCCCACGACCTGGAGTTCCTGCAGTGGCTGGGCGTGTTCCTGGGTCCGGAGGCGGAGGAGAGGCTGGCGGGGGAAGACCCCGGGGCGGTCGCGGCGGCCTCCATCGATCATGCGATGGCCAACTGGCGCCGCCTCCAGAAGACGGGGGCAGAGCTCGGCCTGTCGATGGGCGTGAACCTGGAGTACATCAGCCGCCACAACTTCGAGGCGGCCCTGGTGATGGGGCAGCGGCTCGCGGCCCGGAGGCCAGGCTGAGGCCTGACCGCTTGGGCGGACGCGCCGAACGGGCCCGCGACCTCAGCCGCCCCGCTTCAGCACGAACACCCGGTAGAGCAGGAAGCCCGCTCCGCCCACCGCGACGATGGCGATGGCCGTCACGACGTAGAGCAGGATCTGCGTGATGGCCAGGGAGTCCTGGGTCGCCAGGAGGTCCTGCTCCGCCGCGTCCAGGTCCTCCTCCAGCCCCGGCACGGGGTTGGCGAAGGTCACGTCGACGGAGTCCGAGGCGCTGTTGCCGGCCGGGTCCGTGGCCGTGGCGGTGATGGTGTTGGCGCCCTCTGCGAGGGCCACCTCGACGGAGAAGTCGCCGTCGGGGTCGACCGCCACCTCCAGGCCGTTCACCACCAGGGTGGCGCCCGCCTCCGTGGAGCCGGACACCGTCACGGTAGGCACCGCCACCGTTGCCCCGTCGGAGGGGGCGCTGATGCTGATGCTGGGCGCCGTGAGGTCCACGGTGATGTCCACCGTCACGGTGTTCGTGTTCCCGGCGGCGTCCGACGCCACCACGGGGATGGCGTGGGTGCCCTCACTCAGGGTGAGGGTGGTGGAGAACGCCCCGAACAGCAGCGACACGGCGGTGCCGTTCACCGTCACCGTGGCGTCGAAGTCCGCCTCGCCGGCGATGGTGACCTCGGGGTTGCTGGTGAGGGTCGTCGTGGGCGCCGTCACCACCAGGCTCGGCGCGTTGGCGTCTAGGGTGAGGCTCCAGCTCGTCTCGTTGTGGCTGCCCGTCTCGTCGTCCGCCTCCACCATCACCGTGTACGCGCCGTCGGCGATACTCCACGGCAGGTCCACGGTGACGCCGTCGGGCTGGATGTCCGCCAGGCTCGTCAGCCGGAGGTTGTTGAGCCAGATCTCCACCGAGTCGAGATCCACCTCCGTCTCGAAGGCGTCGGGCGCGTCCCGCATGTCGATGGACAGCGTGGGCGACGGGTCCGTGATGACGGCGCCGTCGCTGGGCGTCGCGCCGGAGAACAGGGGCGGCAAATCAGGCGTCAGGGCGGCGACGATCTCGATGGCCCTCGGGAACTGGGCGGAGCCGATGTAGATGCTGCCGCCGAACGTCTTCTCCTTGTGCGGGAGGCTGTACTCGATCACCACCTCCGCTGGCTCGCCGGCGTCGAGGCTGTCCGGCAGGGTCGTCACGGTGAAGAAGGGCTCCTGCACCACGCTGATGAACAGGGTGTAGGGCGTGTCCGTGGGCGAGCTCCAAGCGTGCACCTCCACCCACCAGTCCCCGTCGGGCGGGTTGTTGATCACGACGCTCTCGTGCGAATCGGGGGAGGTGGAGGCGTCCTGCAGGACGAAGCCGCCGAGGGCGGGGTCGTACCAGTAGACATAGAGGTCGAGGTCGTTGACGTCCGCGTCGAGGTCCACGCGCATGGACGTGGCCCGGTCGAAGGTCAGGAAGTAATCGTGGGTCTCGTCGGTGAAGGTCGTGGTGTCCGCCGCGGCGATGGTCAGGCCCGACTCGATGAGGGACTGCAGATCGGGGAAGTCGATGTCGGAGGTGATGGTGAAGGTCTCGCTCCCGTCCACCGGCACCCCGACGCCGATCCACGGCGAGGGATCCAGGTCGATGACCCCCGCCTGGCCGATCGGATGCTCCGCCACGTCGACGCCCGCCAGGAAGGTGGAGCGCACGACGATGATGCTGAGCCCGGCGTTCAGGCTTGCCGTCACCGAGCTGGTGTTGGATCCGGCCAGCTTCGACGCCGCCTCCTCCTGGGTCCCCGGACCGTAGCGGGCCGGGCGGTCCTCGGAGAACCAGTCCGTAACGTTGCTCAGGACGTAGATCTCCGTGGAGGAGTCCGCATCGTCCCACTCCAGGAGGACTGTCATGTCCGTGGCCTCGGCCAGGTCCAGGAAGTAGTAGCGGAAGTCGCCGGAGGCGACGGAATCGGAGCCGTCGTTCCAGATGCTGCCGTACTGGACGCCCTGCTGGTAGGGGCCGTAATCGTCCGAGTTGCCGCCGAAGGCCATGGGCAGGTCGTCGGAGGCAACGTTCACGACCACCGGGAGGGTGGTCACGCTCGTGTCGTGCTCGAAGAGGTAAACGGCTTCGTAGAGGCCGGGGTCGGTCTCCGCGGGCACGTCCACCGTCAGGGTCACCATTGTCGAGAGACCCGCGCCAATGGTCTCCATGGCGGAGGACGAGGAGAGCCAGGGGAAGTCCATCCGCTCGAAGAAGTCCACCTGGACGGTGAGGTCCAAGTCGCCGACCACATAGCTCTCCAGGGCCGGGTTCACGTAGATGATCAGCCCGTCATGGGTTCGATTGGCCGGGTCATGGACGAAGGCGAACCCGTTGGGGCCCTCGATGTCCAGGTAGCCCATCCAGTCCTGGACCATGAGGTTGCGCTCCGCCGACCCGTCGTAGGAACCGTTCCCGTCGTCCGTCCAGTCGAAGAGCCGCAGCAGGTACGTGGGCCACTCGTCCATCCGGCCCCGGTCGAACCACATGGAGACGCGGACGGCGTCCGCCGGGGTGTAGGAGCCGGCGGTGGTGTCGTTCAACAGCGTCCCGTCCTCCGCGTAGAGGCCGGTGTCGTTGAGCAGCAGCACGTCGGGAGCCGTGAACGGCGTCCGCGTGAAGCTGTAGGACACGGAGTCGGTCATGGCCATGACTGCATCCGAGATGTTCACGTCCAGAGAGGCGGTCTGGTTGTTGTTGAAGAGGGTGACGTCCACATTGTCGGAGTCGCCTGGGAACATGAGGTTCGAGTAGGCGGCGTAGGAGGTCCCATGGTAGTCACCCGGGTACCACTCGTGGATGTCCAGCGTCAGCCCGTCGGTCTCGTTGGCGGCCTCCACGCCCCGCAGGGCGTTGGCCATGCCCGCCCCCGCCATGAACGGGTCCACGCGGGCATCGTCCGCCGTGTTCTTCACGAGCCGCTTGGCATCGCCGGCCAGCGGATGGACGGCGTTCTGCTCCTCGTACGCGTCGTAGATGAGGGCCGTCACGCCCGCCAGGTTGGGCGTGGAGAGGCTCGTCCCGGACCAGAGGAACCAGGAGGCGCTCCCGTTGAGGGCGTCGTCGCCATCATCCGGGGTGAAGGGGTTGTTGTTCAGGGGGTCCGCACCATAGCCGAACTGGCCCGTCGTCAGGGCGTCCACGAAGTGGCGGCCCATGGCGCTGGGTCCACGGTTCGAGAAGAAAGTGACGTCCCCGTAGGCGGGGTTCGGACCCGCGTCGTACATGAACCACGGGTCCACCCGGTACATGTAGTTCTCCATGGAGCCGGAGACGAGGAGGCTCGCCCCCCCAGAGGGTGTGCTGCGCCCGCCGTACCCAGGTCCGGAGTTGCCTGCGGAGAAGACAAAGAGGGTGCGTTCGTCCGCGTGGACCGTGGAGACGTAGTCGGCGAAGCGGGAACTCCAGTCCCAGCCCGTCCAGTCGGCCCCGCCCCAGCTGTTGCTGGCGATGTGGGCCTCGTCCCCCGTGTCCACAAAGCCGTCGTACCCCTCCGTGGCGAAGACGAGGGCCGTGTACAGCCCCATCTGCCCGAAGGGATCCGTGAATCCGAAGTTGTTGCCGGAGCCGATGATCTTCACGCCGGGGGCCTCGCCGCTCAGGACGGGGCCGTCCGACCCGCCGCCGGTGATGCCCTGGCCGGCGATGGCGGAGGTGACCCAGGTGCCGTGGGCTCCCAACGAGCCCGGGCCCTCGAAGTCCCCGTGGAGGATGACCAGGTCACCGTCCCCGGGGACGAGGTGGTCACCGGGGGAGAGCCCCTCCCAGGCGTCGTAGGTGTCGTCGTTAACAAGGGTCTGGAAGGTCCAGTTCAGGACGTCGATCTGCCTGGACGCGTAGGGGATCTCCCGCACGCCGTCCGAGATGAAGGCCAGGAGGCCGCCGGACACGTCCTGGACGGTGTCGCCGTCCAGGTCCTGGAAGAGCAGCTCCGCCTCGGGGTCGAAGGAGCCCCAGTCCGTGTTGATGAAGGCGCGCTTCTCGTCCCCCATGTCGAGGTCGACGTCCAGGTCGGCCATGACGCTGTCAAAGGGTGCGCCGCTGCCCGTGTCGTTGTACAGAATCAGGCCCGGCCGGACGCCGAACATGAAGAGGAAAGCATCGTCGGGGTGGAAGCCGATGCGCACCTCCTCGCCTGCGGCCAGGCCGGACACGCCCGTGACGTTCCAGACGAAGGTGTCCACGCCATCGGTCCAGTTTACCTCGAGCACGCTGGCGTTGTCCACGACCGTCGCGGTGTAGGTCGTGTTTACGTACCAGGAGTTGTAGAAGTAGTTCGCCCCCCACGGGTCGATGGGGCTCGGATCTCCAAAGACCAGGTAGTCGTTCAGAGACGCCCCATCGTAGACGACCGGATGCAGGAAGTAGTCCGATCCCGCGTCGGTGACGCGGAACGTGACATTGTAGAGATCCGGGTGGGCGAAGTCCTGGCCCGTGTCGATAACAGCCACGCGGACTCCCGTCCCGTCGAAGCCGAGGGCGTGCGCCTGATCCGCCTTCTGGATGACAATCTCGTCCTCATCCGTCGGCACGAAAACGCCAGCGCTATCGCTGCCCCTAAGGGGCATGGCAATCTCCTCCTCCTGGTAGGTAATGCGCGCCCTGGGAAGCCCCATCTTCTCAGCCCACGCGCGCATCTCCTCCCGGCTCATCGGGGTGGACGGCGCGTCCCGGGCAGCCGGTCCGCTCTCCGTCACGCTCGCATCTTCTTCGCCCACTGCCATCGGCTGGGCCGCCGAGGAGCTCTCCGCAAGGGCGGCTCCCAGGACGATCAGGCCGGAGAAGGCCAGCGCAAGGGCGAGGGCCACGCTCAAGAACCGAATCCCGTTACCACGACTCATGACTCAGGTCCCCCCGGATCCACAACCCCAGAAGCGACACGGGCCACATGGGGTCGGCTGGCCATACTGGGGGGCGGTTAAAACGTTTGCGCCAAAAGTGCCAGACACTCTCTCGCACACCTGTTCCAATGGCGGAGAGCGGAACCCCCGGGCAATCTTTAAAGCCACCACGAAGCCTGACACAAGCAGCCAAGAGATCGTGACGGCCGGTCCCCGTCGCCGCATCGATGATCGGGAGCCGACCGCCGCCGGAGGCAGAGCATGATCGAGGGCACCGTCATTCACCCGCTGAAGCGCCACGTCGACGAGCGAGGCTACCTGGTGGAGCTCCTCCGCTCCGACTGGGAGGACGTCTACCCGGGCTTCGCCATGTCCTACCTCTCCCTCTCCTATCCGGGCGTCATCCGGGCCTGGCACCGCCATCCCCGCACGCGGCAACGGGACACCTTCGCCGTCCTGCAGGGGATGGCCAAAGTCGTGGTCTACGATGAGGAGCACGACGAGCTGGACGAGCACTTTATCGGGGACGAGAACCCCGTCCTCCTGTCCTACGACGGCGGCAACTGGCACGGGTTCAAGGCCATCGGCACGAAGCCGGCCCTCCTGCTGAACTTCCCGGACAAGCTCTACGACTACAAGGACCCGGACGAGGAGCGGATCCCCTTCGACAGCGACCGCATCCCGTACGACTGGGAGATCGAGATGAAGTAGGTGGGGCCATGACCGTCCTCGTCACCGGCGGCGCCGGGTACCTGGGGTCGCAGCTCATCCGGACGCTGCCGCAGCATCCCGCCTTCCAGGGGCGGACCGTCCGCATCCTGGACAACATGTTCCGGGAGCGGTACGTCTCCCTGTGGGAGCTGCCAGAGGGCCCCCGCTACGAGTTCCTGGAGGGGGACGTACGGCTGAAGGAGGACGTCCGCCGGGCGCTCCAGGACGTGGAGGTGGTCTTCTCGCTGTCGGACATCACCAACGCCCCCGTCTCCTTCGAGCGGAAGGAGCTCACGTGGGAGGTGAACCGGGACGGCGTGCTGCGGGTCTTCGACCGGGCCATGGATGCGGGGGTGGAGAAGTTCGTCTACACCTCCACGTGCAGCGTGTACGGGCCCACGGAGGGCGTGGTGACGGAGGAGGCCCCCTGCGCCCCCGTCTCCCCCTACGGGGAGGCCAAGCTGGAGGCGGAGGGGACGATGCACCGCCGGGCGGCGGAGACGGGCTTCGACTGGACGGCCCTGCGCCTGGGGACGGTCCACGGCTGGACCGTGGGCATGCGCTTCGACACGATCATCAACCGCTTCGCCTACCTGGCGGCGCAAGGCGTGCCGCTGACGGTGTACGACACCGCCTGGCGGGAGAAGCGGCCCTACGTCCACGTGGCCGACGTCATGGCGGCGTACGGCCTGGCGGCCACGCACCCGGAGGCCAAGGGGCGGATCTTTAACGTCGTGGGGGAGAACGCCAACATGGAGACGGTCATCGGGGCCATCCGGGAGGTCGTGCCGGAGGTGGACGTGACGACCACGGAGACCCCCTCCCTCAACCAGCTCTCCTACGAGGTGGACTCTTCCCGCTTCGAAGCCTTGGGCTTCCGGGCGGGGACCGCCATCGTGGACGGCGTGCGGGAGATGGTAGAGAGGTTCCGGGGCATCGCCCCCATCCCCCTCCCCAAGGCGAGCGTGGAGTCGTAGATGGACACCCTCCTCATCGTCGGGGGGAGCGGTCTCCTGGGAGCGAAGCTGGCGGCCGCCGCGCGGGACTTCTACGAGGTCGTTGCCACGCACCGCGGCGTGAGGCCGGACGTGGAGGGCGTCCGGTGGGTGGAGCTTAACAAGGAGAAGCGGCTGGAGGCCCTGGACACGCTGCGGGACGCGGCCCCCGACCTCATCGTGGACACCGCGGCCTTCCACAACGTCGACAAGTGCGAGGAGGAGAAGGGGCTCGCCTGGAAGGTGAACGCCGTGGGCACCCACGCCCTGGCCCGGGAGGCGCGGGAGCGGGGCGCCCGCTACTGCTACGTCTCCACGGACTTCGTCTTCGATGGAGAGGGAGGGCCCTACCGAGAGGGAGATCCCCCCGTCCCCCGGAACTACTACGCCATCACGAAGCTGGTGGCGGAGCAGGCGGTGCTCGGGGTAAACGGCGCCAACCAAGTCGTGCGGCCCAGCGTCATCTACGGGTGGGACGCCACCCGCCTCAACTTCGCCACGTGGGTCCTGACCTCCCTGCGGGAGGGGGAGACGATCCGCGTGGTGACGGACTGGGTGGGCTCCCCCACCTTCGCCGACAGCCTGGCGGAGGGTCTCTTGGCGCTGCTGCGGCTGGACGAGGGGGGCGTGTTCCACCTGGCGGGGCCGGACTGCCTCAGCCGCTACGACTTCGCCGTACGCCTGGCCAAGGCCTTCGACCTGGATTCGAAGGGGGTCCATGCGGTGACCTCCGACCAGCTGAACTTCCGGGCGGAGCGGCCCGCCCGGTCTTGCCTGGCAAACGAGCGCGCCGCCGGCCACGGCATCGCCACCGTGGGGGTGGAGGAGGGGATTGCCACCATGCGGGCGGAGCGGGACCTGGAGAGCTTCGAGACTCCCGAACGCTTCAAGTCCTGATGCCAGGGGACGCTTTCAGTCCTCTCGCGGCTCCAGCCTCAGGGCGGCGGAGTTGATGCAGTATCGCAGGCCCGTCGGCTCCGGTCCGTCTGGGAAGACGTGGCCGAGGTGCCCGCCGCACCGGGCGCAGCGGATCTCCGTCCGGACCGTCCAGAGGCTCCGATCCTCCTCCTCAAGGATGGCGTCCTCCTCCACGGGCTCCCAGAAGCTGGGCCAGCCGGTGCCCGAGTCGTACTTCGTCCCGGCGTCGAAGAGGCGGGCGCCGCAGCCGGCGCATCGGTACGTTCCGGGGACTTTGGTGTTCCAGTACGCCCCCGAGAAGGGTAGCTCGGTTCCGTGGCGGCGCAGGACCTTGTACGCATCCGGGCTGAGGACCCGCTTCCACTCCGCCTCGCTCCGCCGGATCGCCGGGGCAGCCTCCGCTGCGTCGTCCTGCTCGGCCACAATACATCCACGGCCGGGGACGCCCTTAGCCTTTCGCCCACAACTCCCCTCTGCTCATGGTTTTATAGCGAGGGGCCACCTCTGGGGGCCGATGAAGGGGCTCATCCTGGCCGGCGGCCACGGCACCCGCCTTCGTCCGCTGACCCACACGGGGCCCAAGCAGCTCATCCCCCTGGCGAACAAGCCCAACATCCTGTACTGCCTGGAGGACCTTCGGGAGGCGGGCATCACGGACCTGGGCGTCATCCTGGGGGACATCATGCCGGAAAAGGTGCAGGAGCTGCTGGGGGACGGCTCCGCCTGGGGGGTGGACATCACCTACATCGTGCAGGGCGCCCCCAAGGGCATCGCCCACGCCATCCAGTGCGCGGAGGACTTCATGGGGGAGGACCCCTTCTGCGTGTACCTGGGGGACAACATCCTCACCGGCGGCATCCGCCCCATGGTGGAGGAGTTCCAGCGGGAGGGGTACGACGCGGAGGTCATGCTGAGCCACGTGCCCAACCCGCAGATGTTCGGCATCGCGGAGCTGGACGCGGACGGCCACATCGTCTCCCTGGTGGAGAAGCCGAAGGAGCCCAAGAGCGACCTGGCCCTGGTGGGCATCTACCTCCTGCGGCGGGAGATCTTCCCCATCATCGGGGGGCTGAAGCCCTCGTGGCGGGACGAGCTGGAGATCACGGAGGCGCTGGAGAACCTGCGGCGGAAGGGGGGGCGCATCAAAGCCCGTGTCGTGGAGGGCTTCTGGAAGGACACGGGGAAGCCGGAGGACATCCTGGAGGCGAACCGCCTGCTGCTGGATCGCATCGAGCGGGCCATCGAGGGGTCGGTGGAGAAGGGGGCTCGAGTGGAGGGGCGCGTGCACGTGGGGCCTGGCACCGAGGTGAAGGCAGGGACCGTGGTCCGAGGCCCGGTGGCCATCGGCCGCGACTGCGTCATCGGGCCGGACACCTACGTGGGGCCCTACACCTCCGTGGGGGACGGCTCCCGCCTGGTGGGCGCGGACATCGAGGCCTCCATCGTCATCGGGGAGGCCATCATCGAGACCCCCAACAAGATCGTGAACAGCCTCATCGGCCGCCACGCCACCATCCGGTCGGCGAACAACAGGCTGCCGAAAGGGCAGCAGCTCATCGTGGGGGAGAACAGCACCCTGGTGCTGTAGCCGCCTCGTCCTCTCCCGTCCTAGGCGAGGGCCCCGCTGCGGGAGTAAGCCTATAAGTAGCGATGTGCCCATGCGCCGACCGGGGGGAATCCCGTGGAGAAGCGTAGCTCCTACATGCAGACCGCTCTGGCTTCCTGGGGGGGGCTCTTGTTCGGCACCGTGGCCCTCCTGCTTGTAGTCGACCTCTCGGCGACCAACGCCGTGGTGGGACCGCTGTTTGCCCTCATGGTCACCCTGACGACCCTCGTCATCCCGCTGCTCTACTGGCGGAACACCGTGGGCTACCTGGGCGCCGTCGTCGTGGCGGTGCTGGCCCTCATGGCGCAGTCCTTCGCGCTTCTGGAGATCCTCAACGACAACCTCGCCGTTGAAAACCTGCTTGCCTTGGGACCTGGCATGTTCTTCGCCGTCGTCGCGCTTGTGGCGACGGGGGGAGCCTGGGCGAAGCGGCGCCGGGCTGCCCCCAGGCCGAAGGCCCCCCCGGAACCAATGGAGTAGGGTCCAGCGGGCGTCCGGGGGCAGGCGCGAGACTCGCCCGGTGGGCGGAAGCAGACATTAGGCCTAGGACAACCTTGCCCTCCTCCATGACGAAGGAGGAGCACTTCCGGAAGCTTGAGCGGATGTTCTCCGGCGCTCCAATCAACGACTTCTTCCGGCCCGAACTGCACATCGATCATGGCGAGGCGCAGCTCGTCCTCCCCGTGCGCCGTCCCTTCCACCATGCCGCCGACGGCGTCCACGGAGCGGTGTATTTCAAGGCCCTGGACGACGTGGCCTTCTTCGCCGTCAACTCCCTAGTGGACGACGTCTTCGTCCTGACCGTCTCCTTCACCGTCTACCTCACCCGGCCCATCTCCGAGGGGGAGATCCGGGCCCGGGGGAGGGTCGTTCACGCATCCCGCCGGCTGTACGTGGCGGAGGCGGAGCTCACGGATGAGGAGGGGCGCCAGATTGGGAGAGGAAGCGGCACGTTCATGCGGAGCAGCATCCCGCTGTCGCCGGATGTGGGGTATGAGTAGGCCCATCCAGGAGGCGTCAGGGGCGGAGACCCACCCCTGCACCGGTCACGACCCGCCCTGATGGCCGAAGGCTTAACCCTCGGTTCGCATCCCCCAGTCGTCATGCGGGCCCTCGTGACGGGCGGCGCCGGCTTCATCGGTGGCCACCTGGTGGATGCACTCGTGGGGGCGGGCCACGACGTCATGGTGCTGGACAACCTGGAGCCCGGCGTCCACGGGGAGGGGCCTCCGGCCTACCTCAACCCGGAGGCGGAGTACCGCTGGCAGGACGTCCGGAACGCGAAGGCCGTGCGGGAGGCCGCGGAGGACGTGGAGGTCCTCTTCCACCTGGCCAGCCTCATCGACGTGTCGGAGAGCGAGCGAGAGCCCGGCCGCTACGCCGACGCCAACGTCCGCGGCACGGCGGTTATCCTGGACGCCCTCATGGAGGCGCGCTCCCTAGAGCGGATCGTCCTGGCCTCCTCCGTGGCGGTCTACGGGGAGGGGGCGTACCGCTGCCCGCATTGCGGGGACGTGAGCCCGGGTCCCCGCCGCGAGGAGCAACTGCAGGCGGGCGAGTGGGAGCTGCGGTGTCCGACGTGCGGCCGGACGTTGGAACCGCAGGCGACGCCCGAGGCGAAGCTCCCCGCACCCCTCTCCATGTACGGGGTGACGAAGTGGACGCAGGAGCGGCTTGTGGCGGCAGGGGCCGAGGCCCTCGGGATTCCGGCGGTCATCCTGCGCTACGCTAACGTGTACGGCTCCAGGCAGCGAGCAGGGCCCTACGCCGGGGTGGCCACAACCTTCTTCGAACAGCTTTCCGCATCAAGATCGCCCATCGTCCACGAGGATGGGAGACAGACGAGGGATTTCGTTCACGTGTCAGACGTGGTGAGGGCGACCCTTCAAGCCCTGGAAGCCGACGCCGAGGAAGCCTTGGTGGCCAACATTGGAACGGGGAAGCCCACGACGATTGCCGAGCTGGCCGAGGTGATGTCGGAGCTGACGGACAGAGATCTCGTCCCGACTGTCGCGGGCACCCACCGCGCGGGGGACATCCGACACCTCTGGGTGGATAGACGGAGGTCGGAATTCGCCCTGAACTTCACCCCCGCCATCGACCTTCAGGAGGGCCTCCGCAAGACCTTCTCCGCTGAACGGTGACAGGTCCTGACGGCACCCTCGTCGACGCACTCTCGAGAACCCTACGCGTGCCCGTCCCCCGCACGGACCTCGCGAACCCTGCCCTTCCTTCGGAGGGATTCAAGCGCCTCGAGGATCGCCAAGACGGACACCCCCAGATCCTCCGCCATGTCGTCCGGCCAAACGGGGTTCGCGTGCGTGTGCAAGTAGCGCAGGACAGCTCGTTCCACGCGCTGAGGATGGACTGCCTCCCGACAAAGGATAGCTTCAAGCCGACGCCACCTGCACCGGGAGGGTGAGGGGCCCGCGGTACACCACCCCTAGGTCCCCGTCCCGGAAGAGGTGGATTCGCAGCTGCCAGAGGCCGGGGTCGGCGATGGCGAAGGCGAAGGGCTGCATCCACTCCTCCTCGTGCTCCAGGGAGCGGTTGAACCAGGCGAGGGTGGCGTTGTACTCCGGGACGGTGTCGTTCTCCCCCGACGTGGCGTTGGGGACCTCCACCATCCGGTGCAGGTCCACGCGGATCGTGTAGTTCACCCGGGCGAACTCGTGGTTGGCCACCCCCAGGAGGAGGCCCCCCTCCTCGGAGGCGTTGAGGCTCGTGGGGAGGTTCTCCAGCGTCCCGTCGGCGTCCAGGGCGAAGAACTCCGTGAAGGTCTCCCCCGGCCGGGGGGTCGTGGCCACGTACGCCAGGACGCCCCCCGCCACCAGCAGGCTGGCCACCAGGGCCACGGTGAGGGCCTTGTCCAGGGCGGAGTACTCCTCCCACGCGGGCCAGCCCACCTCCAGGCTCGCGGAGAGGCGCTCCTCCACGGGGAGGCGCATGCGGCGCCCGAAGGCCGCGGC
>CAYGBN010000042.1:4765-13305 GCA_964348155.1 uncultured Methanomassiliicoccales archaeon | reverse complement strand
CATCGAGACGTACGGGGCGGGTTCTGGCAGCGTGCGACCCATCGCCGGCAACATGGCCCTGCACGAGGAGTTGGAGCGGCGCGTCGCGAACTTCAAGGGATGCGAGGCGGCCCTCACCTACTCGGCCGGCTTCACCGCGAACTCCGGCCTCATTCCCCAGCTTGTGGGGAAGGGGGACGTGGTCATCTCCGACGCACTGAACCACGGCAGCATCATCGACGGCGTCCGGCTCACGAAGGCGGACCGGATGATCTACGAGCACACGGACACGGCGGACCTGGAGCGGGTCCTGAAGGAGGCGCAGCAGGCCGGATACCGCCGCAAGCTCATCGCCTTCGACGGCGTCTTCAGCATGGACGGCGACATCTCCCCCGTGGACAGGATCGTGGACCTGGCGGAGGCGTACGACGCCATGACGTACGTGGACGACGCCCACGGCGAGGGGGTGCTGGGGGACGGCGGCCGCGGCATCGCCTCCCACTTCCACGTCGAGGGGCGGGTGGACGTGGAGATGGGGACCTTCTCCAAGGCCTTCGGGGTGATGGGGGGCTACGTGGCGGGGAGTGAGGACCTGCGCCGCTTCGCCCTGAACAAGTCCCGAACGTGGTTGCTCAGCGCCTCTCACACACCCGCCGTCACCGCCGCCTGCATCGCCGCCATCGACGTCCTGGAGACGGAGCCCCAGTGGGTGGAGACGCTCTGGAACAGCACGAACTACTTCAAGGAGCAGCTCAAGGGGATGGGCTACGACACGGGCATCAGCGTGACGCCCATCACCCCCGTCATCGTGGGGGAGAGCGCCGCTGCCAAGAAGCTCAGCGAGCGGCTCTACGAGATGGGGGTCTTCGCCCTGCCCATCGTCTTCCCCATGGTGGCTCGGGACAAGGCGCGCATCCGGACCATCATGAACGCCGGCCTGACGCGGGAGGACCTGGATGCCGCCCTGGCCGCCTTCGAGAAGGCGGGGACGGAGCTTGGCATCCTCTGAGGTCGTCCAGAGTACTTTCGACCACCTCCCCCCTCGTCCCTTATAGCCCACGGAGCAGCGGTGGATTCGTGGCGGGAGGCACGCTCCTCACGGCCGAGGCCAAAGAGCGTCTGGCCCTGGAGACGACGACCCTCTGGGACTTCCCCTGGCAGAGCCCCGGGGGCATGCGCTTCGGGGACGCTGCACGTCCCGGCGTCACGCCCGCGCCAGTCATCGCAAACCTCATCATACGCTACACGGGCCGCGGCGCCTGGGTCGTGGACCCGATGGCCGGAAGCGGGACGACGCTGGACGTGGCACGCTCCCTGGGTCGCCGGGCCGTGGGGTTTGACCTGGCGCCGCGGCGCTTGGACGTCCACCGCGCCGACGCACGCCACGTCCCGCTGCCCGAAGCGTTTGCGGAGCTGGTATTTGTGGCCCCTCCCTACGGCGACATCCTCCCCTCCTCCCGTGACCCCCGCTGCATCGGTTCGCTGGCGAGCGAATCGCCTCAGTACTACGCCGAGCTGGCGCGGGTCGTGCGCGAAACGCACCGCCTGCTCCGTCCCAGGGGGACGTGCGCCTGGCTCGTCAGCGATGGGCGCTCCTCCGCGGGATTCTCCCCCGTGGGGTTCCGCCTCTTCTCCCTTCTGCGGGAGGTCTTCACCCCCCGCGACATCGTGGCGGTGGCGCGCCGTCACGATCGGTCGCTTAACCCCACCTGGGAGCATCGGTCCCGATGGGGCACCTTCCTCCTTCGGGGTTTCAAGTATCTGTTCATCCTGGAAAAGGAGGAGCTCCATGGCGCGGCGTAGGCCGCCGCCGGGAGAGGAGCGCCGGGGCTACGAGCTGCTGGAGGCGCTGGAGGAGCGGCTGGCGAAGCGGATCCGTCGGGCCGGGGACGAGCTGCAGGTCAAGCCGATGCACCACTGGGTGGCCTTTCGCAGCAAGGGGCTGCAGCGGGCCTTCGCGGAGCTGCGACCGCACCGCAAGGACCTGGAGGCGTTCATCCTCCTGCCGCCGGACCTCCTCGGGGCGTCGGACGGCCTCGCCACGGCCGCCCCCCCGACCCAGGGCTGGGGTTGGTTTCGAACGAAGTTCCGTATCGCCCGCTGGCACGAGCTGGAAGCAGCCCTGGACCTCCTCGTTCGGTCCTACGAGTTTCGAAAGACAAAGGGCCCCTCCGGGCGGGGGCAACGTCATAAATAGTAAGGTCAGCTGGAGTCCGCCATGTTCACCGCTCGGGTGGAGGTGCGCCTGAAGCCGGGCGTGGCGGACCCCGAGGGCGACAACACGCTGAAGGCCCTCAACCTCCTGGGCTTCGAGAAGGTGGACGCTGTACGGTCCGTCCAGGTCTTCGAGATCGACCTCACGGCCAAAGGCAACGCCGCTGCCCGCGAGGAGCTGGAGGAGATGTGCCGCAAGTTGCTGGCAAACCCCGTCATCCACGAGTACCGCATTGAGCTTCTCAACCCCGAGCCCCCCGCCAGCCAGCGATGGAAGGGTGCCGCCCCTCGCTGACCTGCTCGGAAGGTTAATACCGGAGCCCCATTATCGTTTCGAGGCGACCCTGTGGGCGAGATGTACCGGCGGGAGGAGGCCCCCTTCCCCCTCTTCACGGTCGACCTCTTGGACGCCTCACGGGACGACCTTCTGGAGGTGAGCAAGCACCTCGGGCTCTCCCTCAATCCGGAGGAGATGGGGCGGATCCAGGCCTACTTCCGGGAGATCGGGCGGCCGCCCACGGATGTGGAGCTCCAGTCCCTCGGGCAGGCCTGGTCGGAGCACTGCTGCTACAAGTCCTCCAAGGTCCACCTCCGGGACTTCATCTTCGGCATCGCGGCGCCCCACGTCCTGTTGAGGGGAGACGCGGGGGTCGTGGAGTTCGACGAGGACCACGCCCTGGCCCTCCGCATCGAGAGTCACAACCACCCGAGCGCGGTGGAGCCCTACGGCGGCGCCGCCACGGGGATCGGCGGCATCCTCCGGGACGTCCTCTGCATGGGGGCCACCCCGGTCGCCCTGGTGGATCCCCTCCACTTCGGCCGCCTGGACATGCGGTACGAGGAGCTGCCCCCCGACGTTAAGCACCCGCGCTACCTTTTCCAGGGGGTCGTGGCGGGCATCCGCGACTACGGGAACCGCGTTGGCGTCCCCACGGTGGCCGGCTCCATCTTCTTCGACGACGGGTACGTGGGCAACATCATCGTGAACGTGGGGTGCGTAGGCATCGCGCCGAAGCGCCGGATCCTCCGGAACGCCGTGGGGGGGCCCAAGGACGTCTTCGTCCTGGCCGGCGGCAAGACGGGGCGCGACGGCATCCACGGCGTGACCTTCGCCTCCCTCGAGCTGACGGACGAGATGTGGGAGGAGTGGCAGGCGGGGGCCGTGCAGCTGGGGGACCCCATCATGAAGGAGCCCCTCATGCACGCCTGCCTGGAGGCGGCGGAGGCGGGGCTGCTGGACGGTATGAAGGACCTGGGGGGAGGCGGCCTGAGCTGCGTCGTGGGGGAGATGGCCCTCGAGGGAGGCTACGGCGCGGAGGTGGAGTTGGACGCCGTCCCGCTGAAGGAGGCGGGCCTCAACCCCTGGGAGATCTGGGTGAGCGAATCGCAGGAGCGCATGATGCTCGCCGTGCCGGAGGAGAAGGTGGAGGCCGTGCTCGAGATCTTCGACCTCTACGACGTCCCGGCGACGCCCATCGGCCACGTCATCCCGGAGAAGGTGTGCCGGGTCTTCTACCAAGGGCACCAAATCCTGGAGATGGACCTGGACTTCTACACGAGGGGGCCCGAGTACCGGCGTCCGTACCTGGAGGACCTGGACCTGAACGCATCGGAAGAGGTCGTTCCGGACGAGCCGGAGGACTACGGGGAGGTGCTCCTTCACCTCATGGCCCGCCCCAACGTCGCCAGCAAGGAGCTCGTCATCCGGCAATACGATCACGAGGTGAAGGCCTCCACCGTGGTGAAGCCCCTCCAAGGGGTCCTGGGCAAGCAAGCCCACGGGGATGCGGCGGTCCTGAAGCCCCTCCGCGACTCCTGGCGGGGCCTGGCCATCGCCACCGCCTCCACGCCCCAGTTCACCCGCCTCGACCCCTTCCGCGGCGGGGCGACAGCCGTGGACGAGGTGTGCCGCAACCTCGCCGCCGTGGGGGCCCGACCCCACGCCCTGAGCGACTGCCTCAACTTCGGAAACCCGGAGCGGCCCGATCGGCTGGGTGCCTTCCGGGAGGCCGTGCGCGGCGTGGGCCACGTGGCCGGGGCCCTGGACCTGCCCATCCCCTCCGGCAACGTCAGCTTCTACAACGAGACGCCCCTCTCGCCGGTCCCCCCCACCCCCGTCATCCTCGGCACGGGCATCGTCCCCGACATCCGACGCTGCGTGACAGCGGACCTGAAGGCCGAGGGATCCCTCCTGTACCTCCTGGGACAGACGCGGCAGGAGCTGGGGGGAAGCGAGTACTATCGCCTGCGGGGAGGGGAAGGGGGCGCCGTACCTGACGTGGACGTGGCGTTCCTGCAGGCGGCGGTGGAGGGCCTCCTGCGTGCGGGAGAGGGCGGCCTCCTACGGGCGTGCCACGACCTCTCCCATGGCGGCTTGGGCGTGGCTCTGGCGGAGATGTGCCTGGGCGGAGACGTTGGGGCAACGGTCCGGTTGAGGCCGAATGGCCTCCGACCTGACCTGGCCCTCTTCTCCGAATCCAACACGCGATGGGTCCTTGAGGTTGAGGCAGCGAAGGCGGAGGAGCTGGAGGCCACGCTGAGGGGATTGCCCCTGATCCGCCTCGGCCAGGTGGGCGGCGAGGAGCTGGTCGTGGCCGCGGGGAAGCGCAAGGTCCGGGCGAGCCTGGAGGCCTTGCGGGAGGCATGGAACACGGCCCTGCCGAGGCTGGTGGTGGGATCGTGAGACGGGGGCGTGCGGTGTGAGGGCCGAGGACGTCCGCGTCTGCGTCCTGCTCATCGAGGGCACGAACTGCGAGGACGAGACGACGGCCGTGTTCCGGGAGCTGGGCGCCGACGCCGAAAAGGTGCACCTGAACCAGCTCGTGAAGGACGTCTCCAAGGCGCGCCGGCGGCACCTGGAGGACTACCACGTCCTGGTCTTCCCGGGGGGCTTCTCCTCCGGCGACTACGTGCGCGCAGGGACCATCTGGGCGGCCCGGGTGAAGAGCCGCCTGCTGCCGGACCTCGGGGCCTTCGTGGACGCGGGCAAGCCCGTCGTGGGCATCTGCAACGGATTCCAGGTCCTCGTGGAGACGGGGCTCCTCCCGGCCTTTGACGGGTTCAGCGCCGAGCCGGAGGCCGTCCTGGCCACGAACGACTCCGCCCACTACGAGTGCCGGCCTACCCTGCTTCGGTTCGAGAACGGGGGCAGGGCGGAGCCGCTGGCCGGCTTCGCGGAGGGCCAGGTGATGCTGGCCCCGTCGGCCCACACGGAGGGGAAGTTCACGTTCCCGAGAGGGAGAGAGGCCCGGTTGCTGGAGCGCCTGCGAGAGAACGACCAGATCCTCTTCCGGTACGTCGACCCTCAGGGGGAGTACGCCCGCTACCTGTGGAATCCCAACGGGAGCCTGGCGAACATCGGAGGGATCTGCGATCCCCACGGCACGGTCCTAGGCCTCATGCCCCACCCGGAGCGCTCCTTCTCCCGCTACCTCCATCCGGACTGGACCCGGGGCGACGGGGGCACCGCCGGCGACGGCCGCCTCTTCTTCGAGTCCCTCATGGCCTACGTGACGGGTCGATTCTAGCTAAAGCTGCTCGCTGTACCCGCACTGCACGCACGCGATGCTCCCCTCGGCCGTCCCCAGGACGGCTCCGCAGTCGGGACAGACTTCCTTCGAGCCCTCCGGCAGGCTGAGGGGCTGTTGCGGCTTGCTGCCCTCCCGGTACACGGTGATGCCCTTGCACCGGAGACGCCACGCCAGCAGGAACGCCCCCTCCACCTCCTCCACGTTCGCCCCGTGGGGCAGGTTAATGGTCTTCGAGACAGCGTTGTCCACGTGTTTCTGAAACGCGGCCTGAATGCGGACGTGCCACTCCGGCGTCACGTCGTGGGACGTCACGAAGAGCCGGCGGGCGGCCTTCGGCACCTCCTCCAGGTCCCGCAGGGAGTGGCGGCGGGCGACCTTATCCATGAGGGCGTCGGAGTAGAAGCCCTCCTCCTCCGCGTACGCACGGAAGGCGGGGTTCACCGCCAGGAGAGTCTCCCCCTCCGCCACCCGCTTCACGTACGTGATGGCGTACAGGGGCTCGATGCCGCTGGAGCAATCCGCCAGAAGGCTGATGGTCCCCGTGGGGGCGATGGTGGTGCGGGTGGCGTTGCGCATCGGCGGCTGCACCACGCCCTTCCCGATGTTGGGGAAGGAGCCGCGCGCCTCCCCGATGCGGCGAGACTCGTCGTCCGCCACCTCCCGAACGAAGGCCATGACCTTCCCCCCAAGGGCCAGCGCCTCCTCGGAGTCGTAGGGCACCCGCAGCTCCAGCAGCGCGTCGGCCCACCCCATGAGGCCCAGGCCAATCTTGCGGTTGCCCTGCACCATGCGGGTGATGGCGTCCAGCGGAAAGCGGCTCATGTCCACGACGTTGTCGAGGAAGCGCACCGCCGTCCGAGTGGAGGCCTCCAGCTTCTCCCAGTCCACCGCCATCCCCTCGCCGGAGGACCGGAGCATGCGCGGCAGGTTGAGGGAGCCCAGGTTGCACGCCTCGTAGGGCAGGAGGGGTTGCTCCCCGCATGGGTTCGTGGCCTCAAGGGAGCCCAGGGCCGGCGTCGGGTTGTCTTCCTGGATGCGGTCAAGGAACACGACGCCGGGATCTCCGGTCCTCCAGGCCATCTCCGCCATCATCCGCAGCGTCGTCCGGGCGTCCCGCTGCCCGACGACCTCCCCGGTCCGCGGGTGAACCACGTCGTAGGGGCGACCCGCCTCCGCCTGCCGCATGAAGGCGTCCGTCGCGGCCACGGAGACGTTGAAGTTGGCGAAGGCCCCCTCCTCCGCCTTGCAGGCGATGAAGGCCTCGACGTCCGGGTGGTCCGCCCGGAGGATGCCCATGTTGGCGCCCCGCCGGCGGCCGCCCTGCTTGATGGCCTCCGTGCTGTGGTCGAAGACCCGCATGAAGGAGACGGGACCGCTGGCCACGCCCCCCGTGGACTTCACGATGTCCCCCGCTGGGCGGAGCCGTGAGAAGGAGAACCCTGTCCCCCCGCCAGACTGGTGAATCAAGGCGGAGGCTTTCAGGGCGTCGTAGATGCCGTCGATGGAGTCCTCCACGGGGAGGACGAAGCAGGCGGAGAGCTGCTGGATCTCCGTCCCCGCGTTCATGAGGGTGGGGCTGTTGGGGAGGAACTCGAGCCGCGCCATCAGACCGAAGAACGCCTTCTCCTCCTGGGCCACCGTGCGTTCGTCGTCGTGCGCCTCGTTGGCCAGCGCCACGTTGCGGGCGACCCGGCGGAACATCTCCTCCGGGGTCTCCACGATAGCGCCCGCGGCGTCCTTCCGCAGGTAGCGGCGACGGGCCACGGCGAGGGCGTTCTCGCTCAGCTGGACCTGCGGCGGCATCCCCTCAAGGATGGCCGGCGGCGGATATGAAGCTACTCGGGCCGGCGCCTACGTCTCCAGGTGGACCAGGACCTCCACCATCTCCCCGTCCTTCAACCCCAGCTCCTTGCGGAGCTGGTGAGGCGAGATGACCTCCAGGACATCGTCGTAGTGGGAGCGGATGGGGATGATGACCGCACACGCCACGTCCTGAAGCGTGGCGAAGAAGCACGTGGCCCCCCCGAAGCTTCGCTTCCCGCTGGTGAAGCCCTCGATGGGGATGCCGCCGCCCTTTCGGAGGACCTCCAGCTTCGCCGCCTCCCGACCCTCCAGCTTGAGGTTCAGCGTCCCCGGATAAGGGTCCCACCCCAGCTCCTGCTGAAACTGGCGTCGGTAGCCGTCCTGGCTCATGTAGTAGAAGCCCTCCCCCAGGCCGTGGTCCACCTGCCCCCGCACCTCCAGGAGGCCCTCCATCTCGAAGATCCTCTGGTAGACGGCGTACTCGCTCCGGAGGAGCTCCATCCCCTTCCCCGTCAGGCGAAGCTGCTGCCGACGGCCAGCCACGTTGCGGGCGATGAGGCCCTCCTCCAGGAGCTGCAACACCCGAACGGAGGCGGACTGCTGGCTGATGCCCATGAGACGGCCCAGCTTGGCCGTGGAAATGGAGACGTGCTCGTGGATGGCCCCCAGGAGGGCCAGCTGCTTGAGGGTCTCCACGAGGTTGGGCTTCAACGGCGGGGTATGCCCCGCCGGCGTAATAGGGTTTACCTGAGGAGGAGGCCCTCTGCCACAAGCCGCTGCTTCCCACGGAGGTAGATGACGGGGAGTTCCTCCTCCCGGAGGCGGCGTCGCAGGCGGCGATCGTTCGTAAGCACGGCGGCCTGGCGGTCGCGGGCGGCGGCCAGGAGCACGTCGTCTCCCTGGCCTTCCACGGGCAGCGTGGCGTAGCGCGCCGGCATGATGTCCTCGCCCGAGCCGTCGGGCGGCCCGAGCGTCGCTTCGCTGAGGACGTTGCCCACACTGTCGGAGGGCCGT
>CAYGBN010000042.1:0-4755 GCA_964348155.1 uncultured Methanomassiliicoccales archaeon | reverse complement strand
AGCGCGCCGCGAGCTGCAGGGCTGCCCGGGCCTGGGCGTCCGAGGCGGCCAACCCTCGAAGTTCCTGGAGGACGGAGGAGGGGACCCGCACGTCCACCTCCCCCAGGAGGCCCTTTAACTCCTCATCCAAGTCCACGGAGAACTGGAAGGGCATCATCAACGCGTTGGCGTCGAGGAGGACGAGAACCGACCCGGCCACGCTCGCGGATGGGTGGTCCGGCATATCCCTTTGCCCCTCCCCTCACGGGTCTCCTCTCGTTCTCCATGCGGATAACGATACAGCAAGTTTTATTACCGATAGTGAGAACATTCGGAGTTGCAAGGGATGGATGTCTAGGGTAAAAGCGGTTGCCTCTCCAGTCCTCCTGTCGGTATCCCTTTTTTCCCTGGGCATCCTCCCCCTTGCTCCTTTATGAGCACTTCGGTCCCCGCGCTTGCTTTGATTATCAGTACCCGGTCTCGGGATCCGGAACGTGTTCACCGCTGATAGCCGCGTGGAAAGTCTTTTATATGACATAGTGATACTATGTGCATAGTAATCCTGCGTGCAAAGGCACGCTAGGCAAGAGGTGAGCAAGCATGAAGACAACCCTGAGCGTCCTGCTGGCCCTGCTCCTCTTGGCCACTCCCCTGGCCGTGCTCGGCGCGGCCCAGGAGGACGAAGTCGAGATCGAGCGCGACCTGCAGGTCGAAATAACACAGGGCTCTACGGAACGCTTCGGAGGCGGTGACTGGGTCCGCGTGGACGTTGGATCCACCACCTTCGCCGTCCTCTACGGCAACGAGACCACCCCGAACTTCCCCACCGTCTACGCGGAGTACGACCGGTACCTCGGTGCCGCGGAAGTCTACAACGAAACTGGAGAACTCGTACACGACCGGACCCCCCTGCCCGTGCGAACGATCCTGGCACAGCGATTCTACTTCGCCCTCGAGTTCAAGGACGTCGACGGCGACTCCCTGGCGCACATCCCCCGCCATCTAACGCCGGCAGACATCCTCCTTGGCAGCACTGACCTGCCACGGAAGCTCCTGATGCTTGATCAGACCTGGGAGCTCGAGGAGCTGCGCAACGAGACGAGCGAGGACGGACTGGTGACAACCGTTGACTTCAACATCACAGCCAGAGACCTGGACTACACCGTGGTGGGTCCCTTCGATGAGCCTGGCGACGGACTCGACCGCATCACCCTGGCCTTCCATCTCACGGTGAGCTTGGAAGAGACCCAGGTGGACGTGACGGTGTATCGATTCACCGTCTCCGATGACCGCGAGATCATCGCCTTCGAGAAGGACACCGAGACCATGACTGGCATGACGGTCAACGGCTCGTGGAAATACGACCACTACATCGAGGGCTGGGACTTCGCCGACGAGGACTCCAGGCTCGCACTGGCCACCCAGGTCTTCGCGGGCGTGTTCGTTCCCCCCAAGGTACAAGCCATCCTCCACCTCGAGTTCGCCCTCCAGGCCCTCGAGGACGGGGACGCCCACGATGAGCGAGAAGGCTGGGAGCGGCCGGTCCTGCTAACCGGTGACGAACTCAGCTTCGAGGACGAGTGGGAGCGTGTTGGTCACGTGCGGTGGGCGTCAGATGTCGTCGTGGATGACGTGCTCATGGAGATGTACTTCCAGTTGCACCGTGCCGAGCGCATCAGCTGGCACGGCTTCTCGGGGGTCCTCTTCAACGGTGCGTTCATCTACCCGCAAGGGAACGTGATCTTCCACGATCCCGCCCTTGACGCCGCGGTGTTCGTGCCGGGCGGTCAGCTGGTCGGTGGCGGTGAGACCCCGCTGAACCTGGGCCCCTACTTCGTCCAGGCTGCGGTGGCCGGCATCGTCATCGTGGGATTGGTCGTCTTCCGGACCCTCCGCAGGAAGCCCCAGTAGGTCCTCCCCCAACCCCCGCCCCCCGGGCCTACGCTTCAAATAGGCTCGGGGGGTTCCCCCTTTGTTTATGCCTGAAGTCTCCCCCGAGTGGACCGCCGAACTCAAGAAGGGATCCGTGCAGCTCGTGCTCCTGGCACTCCTGCGGGGCGCCCCCAAGTACGGATTCCAGATCATCCGCGAGTTGAGTGAGATGACCGATGGCTTCTTCGAGCTCAAGGAAGGCACCCTCTACCCCGCCCTGCGGCGTCTGGAGTCCAAGGGATACCTGGAGGGCGCCTGGCACACCGAGGAGGAGGGCGGGCCCCGGAAATATTATCACATCACAGATTTGGGCCGCAAGGCATTAGAAGAGGCCACCGAAGTGTGGGAGAGACTCACATGGAGCTGCAGGCAGGTCTTGGAGGGGAAGGCGTGAACGAGGCCCCCCTGGATCGCTACCTCAGCCAGGTGTCCCGTCGTCTCATGGGTCTCTCCCCCAAGCTCCGTGAGGACGTCATCCTGGAGCTGCGTTCCCACATCCTCTCCCAGGCCGAGGGGGAGGGCACGGACGTGGAGGCCGTCATCGACAAGATGGGCAGCCCGAAGGAGACGGCGCGCTCCTACGTCCAGCTCTACGGGTACGGCACCGGGATGAAGGTCCTGGTCGCCCTGGCGGCTGCCGTCCTCGCCTTCCTGACCCTGCCCTTCGCCCTGGCCTCCCCCGCGTTCCTGGGCACCGCCGCGTTGTCCAGCACCACCCTCATCCTCCTCATCGTCTTCCTTATCGTGGTCGGCGCGAGGATCGGCGCAGGGTCCGCCCTGGTCGCCGGGGCCGCCGCCAGCGCGGTTCGCTTTCTGGCCCTCGGCATTGGCTTTCTGCAGGCCGTGCCCACCCTGACGGAGGGTGCGGCAATCCTCGCCTACGCCGTCACCTCGGTCGTCCTCATCTTCGTGGGGTACCTGGCCGCCCCGCGAAAGGCCGTCGCGGCCTAAGGGAGCCTCCGCTCTCGTCGCGCGAAGTCCCCCACGATGGCGTTGTGGTCGAAGCCCATCTCGGGGAGGTCGTCCAGGTCGAGCAGGTCCACGCCTGCGGCGTCGGAGCCCGATCGTAGCTCGCCCCCCACCGTCCGGAGGGCGAAAGCCAGGGAGATGACGTGGCCCCGGGGGTCGCGGCCGGGCGCGGAGTACACCCCCACCAACTCCTCGACCTCCGTCACCAGGCCCGTCTCCTCCCGTACCTCCCGAACCACGGCCTCCTCGACGGTCTCCCCGTACTCCACCATCCCGCCCGGCAGGCAGAACTGCCCCTGGTGCGGGTCGTACTTGCGGCGGACGGCCACCAGGCGTCCGTCCTGGAGGACGAGGCCGTCCACGGCGAGGAGGGGGACCTTGAAGTCAGAGGCCGAGTGCACGCGGAGGGCGTTGTTCTTCGGCAGGAACGCCTCCAGGAGGTCGCGCCCCGTCCGCGAAGCGCCCAGGCGGCGCCCCGTCCGCTCCAGGGGGTCTTCTCCCAGCTCCTCCGTCACACCCCGCCGCCAGCGGCGGACTCGCGCGGCGGAGAGCCCCGCCCCCTCGCGAGCGGCCTCAACGCCCTCCCCTCGCCCCAAGGCCCGGAGGAAGCGGGCGACGTCCTCGTCCATCAGCGTCTGCCCCCCCTGCACCAAGCGGCCGGCTACGGCGAACTCCACGGGCGACCCCCTCTCGCGTATGACGCCCGCCCCGATAGCGTTGTGGGTCGAGGCCAGAGGGTTTAAGCAGGGGCGGGGGTTTGGCGGCGTGCTGGACTGTTGGGAGGCGTGCCGTTGGTTGATGCAGACTTGGCCGACTTTGCCGTGGATCACGCACAGCAACAGGGCGCCGCCTACGCGGAGGCCCGGATGGAGGA
Organism: uncultured Methanomassiliicoccales archaeon; assembly: GCA_964348155.1. Classification (GTDB taxonomy): domain Archaea; phylum Thermoplasmatota; class Thermoplasmata; order RBG-16-68-12; family JAJISG01; genus JAJISG01. The sequence continues at coordinate 1,001 of CAYGBN010000042.1, read as the reverse complement.
GCAGAAGCTGGAGTTCTTTCTCCTGAAGAATGGCGTCCTGGACGCCGTGTTTGCGGGGGACAGCCGGGGCCTGGGCGTGCGCGTCTTGGTCGACGGGACCCTGGGCTTCGCCGCCACAAACGACATCGCCAGGGCGGGCGTCCGATCGGCCGTGGAGGAGGCCATCCGGGTGGCCCGGGCGGGGGCCCGGAAGGACCCCATCGTCTTCACGGAGGAGGAGCCCGTGGAGACGAGCTTCTCCGTGAAGGAGAAGAAGCCCATCTTCGAGGTGCCCCTGGAGGAGAAGCTGGAGGCCCTCCTGCACGTGGACCGGGAGCTGATGGACCTGGACCTCAACGTTCCCGCGCGCCTGTTCCAGTGGACGGGGAAGACCATCGACAAGCTCGTCGTCACCAGCGAGGGGACGCGCGTGACGTCCTACTCCCCGCGGGCCCGCCTATGGGCCTTCCTGACGTTGGCCCACGACGGCGATGCAGAGCAGGGATCCCGTCAGTACGGGTACGGCGGGGGGTGGGAGGCGTACGACGCCTGGGACCCCCTGGCCGCCGTCCGCCAAGAGGCCCTCTCCATGCAGGAGGCCCTGACGAAGGGGGAGAAGTCCCCCGAGGGGAAGATGGACCTGGTGGCGGGGCCCCAGGTGGCAGGAATCGCCAGCCACGAGTCCTGCGGGCACCCGACGGAGGCGGACCGCGTGCTCGGACGAGAGGCCTCCCAGGCGGGAAGGTCCTTCATCACGCCCGACTCCCTGGGAGACCGCGTCGGGAGCGAGGTGGTGAACGTGGTGGACGACCCGACGGTTCCCAACACCATCGCCTACTACGAGTACGATGACGAGGGGGTGAAGGCCCGACGGCGCTACCTGTACAAAGAGGGGATCGTGAACGAGCTCCTGCAGAACCGGGAGACCGCCGCGGCCTTCGGAACCCGCAGCAACGCCGCGGCGAGGGCGGTGAACTACAACGTGGAGGCCATCGTCCGCATGGCCAACACCTTCGTGGAGC
>CAYGBN010000041.1:2602-14328 GCA_964348155.1 uncultured Methanomassiliicoccales archaeon | reverse complement strand
GAGCGGAAGACGGAGATGGGGATGGCCCGGGCCCTGGGGATGCGCCGCACCCACCTGGTCCAGGCCTTCATCTTCGAGGGCTTCCTCTACGCCCTGGCCTCCTCCGTCCTGGGGGCCTTCGCCGGCCTGGGCGTCGCCACGGTCATCATGGAGGCCTTCCGCCGGATCTTCACCTTCTTCGCCCGGGACCTGGTCATCGTGTACGAGCTGGAGAGCCTCATGACGGCCTTCGCTCTGGGCCTGCTGCTCACCCTCCTCACCATCGCCCTGGCCTCCTGGCGCATTAGCAAGCTCAACATCGTCCGGGCCATCCGGGACCTCCCGGAGCCCCCGCAGGACCGGACGAACCTCTGGCAGGTCCTCGCCGCCTCCCTCATGCTGGGCGGGGGCGCCTTCGGCCTGTACTACGGCCTCACGGAGCCTCACGAGTTGGCCTACATTGTGGGGGCGCCCGTGGCGGCCCTTGGGCTGGCCCAGCTGGGCATCCGGCGGTTCGGCCCCCGCCTCCCCCTGACCGCCGCCGGGGTCTTCGCCATCGGGTGGGTCCTGAACCCGAACCGCTTCATCGAGGGCGTGGATCCCTCCATCGAGAACTTCATCGCGGCGGGGGTGCTCCTGGTCGCCGGCGGCGTCCTCCTGGTCATGGCGAACAGCGAGTTCCTGCTGAAGCTGGGCCCGCGCCTGACGCAGCCGAAGAACCTCCCCGTCATCAAGGCCGCCATCGCCTACCCCATGGCGAAGCGGTTCCGCACGGGCGTCATCCTGGCCATGTTCGCCCTCATCATGTTCACCATCACCGTCATGTCCATGGTCATGGCCCTCACGGGCTCCACCGTGGACGTCTTCGCCCGGATGGAGTCCGGCGGCTACGACCTCATCGGCTTCGCGAGCCCCTTCGCCGACGTGGGGGACCTGGACGAGCGGCTGGAGGAGGCGGGCCTGGCCGCCCGCATTGCGTTCCACGACGACCTCCTGCTGGCCCGGGCCACGGTGGAGGGCCCCGCGGCCGAGGTCGCGAGCACGAATCTCGTGGGCGTGACGCCCCTCTTCGCTCAACGGAACAACTTCACCTTCCACCAACGGGCGGAGGCCTACGCCTCAGCGGAGGAGGTCTGGGCCGCGCTCCGGAGTGACCCCAGCCTGGCCGTCGTGGACCGCAGCGCCCAGCCCGTGGACTTCGGGCCCACGCCCACCTTCCGGGCGAAGGTGGGGGACGTCCTCACGCTGACGAACGCCCTGCAGGCGGAGCGGACCGTCACGGTCATCGGGATCCTCGACGCCCAGTTCGTCGCGGGGGTCTTCCTGGCGGACCACGAGGTGGAGGCCTTCACGGGGGTGAGCCAGCCCACCCTCTTCTACGTCAGGGCCGCCGAGGGGGAGGACGTGGCGAGCCTGGGGAAGGCCCTGGAGCGGGAGTTCGTCGATGTCGGCCTGTCGACGGTGGTCATCCAGGAGGAGGTGGAGGCGAGCCTGGAGGTCACCCTGAACGTCATGCAGCTCATCCAGGCCTTCCTGGCGTTGGGCCTTGCCGTGGGCATCTCCGGCCTGGGGGTGCTGGCCGTCCGCAACGTCGTGGAGCGGAAGCCCGTCATCGGCACCTTGCGCGCCCTGGGCTTCCGGAAGCAGATGATCCTGCGCACTTTCCTGGTGGAGCTCTCCTTCGTCGCCGTCCTGGGCATCCTATTGGGGCTTATCCTGGGCATCGCCCTGGCCTACAACCTCTTCACCAGCATGGACCTCTTCGCGGACGCGGAGTTCATCATTCCCTGGCCCAACCTGGCCCTCATCCTGATCTTCGCCTTCGTGGCGAGCGTCCTGGCCACGCTGTCGCCCTCGATCCGGGCGTCGAAGATGCCGCCGGCGGAGGCCCTGAGACAGGTCCTCTGAGGACCACGTCACGCCCGCTCCCTCCCGGGACTCCGACTTTATTAGGCGGCGTCCCATTTCCGGACACGATGATTGAGATCGATGCCCTCGTCAAGGTCTACGACGGGCGGAAGGGGACGCGGGCCTTGGATCAGGTGAGCCTGGAGGTGGCCCGGGGCGACCTCTTCGGATTCCTGGGGCCCAACGGGGCAGGGAAGACCACGACCCTGCGAATCCTGGCCACGCTGCTCGCCCCCACGGCGGGGACCGCGCGCATCGACGGCCACGACATCCGGGAGGACCCGCTGGCGGTCCGTGAGATCATCGGCTACGCCCCCGAGAGCCCCGGGTTCTATCCCGGCCTCACGGGGGAGGACCACCTCCAGTACTGGGCGGAGTTCTACGGCGTGCCCCGGGTCGAGCGGCGGACGCGAGCCCAGGAGCTGCTCGAGCTCATGGGCCTGCAGGAGGCCGGCGATCGGAAGCTGAAGGCCTACTCCCACGGGATGCGGCAGCGCCTCGCCCTGGCCCAGAGCCTCCTGAACGACCCGCCCGTGCTGATCCTGGACGAGCCGGCTGGAGGCCTGGATCCCGCCGGCATGCGCTTCTTCCGGGGCCTGCTGAAGCGCTTCAACTCCGAGGGGAAGACCATCTTCCTCTCCTCCCACCTCCTCTCCGAGGTGGAGATGACGTGCAAGACCGTGGGCGTCATTCATCGTGGGCGGGTGGTGGAGGTGAGCAGTCTGGCGGACCTCCAGCGGCGGATTGCGGGGAGCCGCGAGGTCGTCCTCAAGGTGGAGACGGATGGCCTGACGGAGGAGGCCGTGGAGGCGGTGCGGGACCTGGAAGGCGTGGTGGAGGCGACGACGTCGGAGACCCAGCTCCTGGTGAAGCTGGAGCCCGGGAGCGACCTGGCGGCGGACGTGAATGCCGCCCTCCTGGCCCACGGGACGCGGGTCCGCTCCCTCCGAACGGAGGAGGTCCGGCTCGAGGACGTCTTCGTGGCCCTTACGGAGGGGGAGTGATGTCCACGGTGTTGCGCCCGATCTACGTCGTGTCGAAGAAGGAGTTCCGGACGAACCTCCTGAGCGTTCGGATGGCCATCCTGGTGGCCATCCTCGGCCTCGTCGTGGTTGGGGGTTCCTACGGCTTCGCCGGCCTCGTCTCGACCCCCCAGTCCCGGGAGCAGGTGGTGCTGTGGGCCCATCCCGTGGTCCAGGGCACCAACCTGGGCGTCGTGGCCTTCGTTTCCGATGCCTGGGGCGTGCCCCATGAGGGAGCCACCATCGAGCTCTACCGTGAGGCCGAGGGACCGGGCCCCCAGGTCCCGGTGGACTCCGGGGAGACCGACGCCGACGGGTTTGTCCGCTTCTCCCAGCTGGAGGAGGGCTTCTATGGCGTCGCCGTCGACCTGGGCGGCATCAGCTGGCAGAAGGAGGTGTTCCTGAAGAGCGATCTCCCCTACGAGAAGCTCTCCTTGGACCTCGAGCAGTTCGACCTGGACAGCTCCGGGTTCATGGACGACCTCGCGCTGCATCTCATGGACATCGACGGCGGAGTGGCTACGGCCGCCACGGTCGTCCTGGAGGGGGAGGAGGTGGGCAGCCCCGATGCCCGCGGCTTCTTCTCCCTGAAGCTGGCGGAGGGACAGAACAACGTCACCATCCTCTACGAGGACGAGGTGGCGGAGCTCTTCATCCAGGCGTTCCCCAGCGGAGGGATCGGGAACCTCTTCGCGGCGGGGCCGGACTTCGTCCTGTTCTTCATCGCCATCAGCTTCGGCGCCCTCCTCCTTCCCATCGCCGCCATCGCCCTCTCCTACGATAGCATCTCCAAGGAGCGCATCCAGGGCTCAGCGGACCTCCTGCTCTACCGGCCCGCCTCCTGGAGGGCGGTGGCGCTGGGGAAGTTCCTGGGCATCTTCACCTCCATGGCCGTCCCCCTGGCGGCCGTCATCCTGACGGGGGTCCTCCTCATCGCGCTGGTGACAGGGACGTGGCCGAGCGCCCCCGTCATCGGGGGCTTCTTGGCTTTTTCCCTCTTCCTCGTGGCGGCATACATCCTCCTCATGCAGTCCCTGTCCACCGTGGCGAAGTCGGCCGGCACGGCGATCCTCTTTGGCGTCGTCCTGTGGTTCGTCTACAGTCTCCTCTGGAGTGTCGTCGTGTTCCTGGTGACCCTCGCCATCGGCCACCCCGTGGGTTCACGGGAGTATTTCGTCGTCGCCTCCTACATGGGCATAGGCAACCCCAACGACATCTACACGAACCTGTTCGTCTTGGTCGCCCCGGAGAGCATCAGGGCCTTGGGCCTCCTGGCTGGCACCTCCGGGGGCCTATTCGCCCTGCCGAACTGGGTGCCCGTCGCGGCCGCCGCCGCCTGGATCGCCGCCCCTCTCCTGCTGTTCCTCGAGCTCTACCGGCGGAAGGCGGCCGGCTAGGCGGAACCGTTGAGCCGGAAGGCCTCCTCTCCCACGCCTTGTCCAGCGGGGTACGTTCCCCTACTGCGATGCGCCCCGGACGGAAGGACTCATTCCGACGCCTTTAAGGGACCCCAAATCAGAGGCCACGCCGTGCCCCTCCTGTCCCCCGGCACCAAGCTCAAGCTCCTCTGGTACACCCTCTTCTCGGCCATCGGCGTTTTCCACGCCGAGGTCCTCAGCTGGAGCAGCCCCGATGTCCTGTACAACCCGGCGAAAACCCTTCTGGTCACGCCCGTCTACGCCGTCCATTACGTCCTCTTCGGCGATCTCCTGCTCCGCCACCGGCGCAGGGACTTCCGGGCGGTCTACCTCCTCGGCTGCCTGACGGGGATGTACGAGACCTTCATTACGAAGGTGTACTGGTCCCCGCCCTGGAATCCCGAGGCGTTCTCGGTTCTTGGCGTCGCCTGGATCGAGCTTCTCTGGATCGGCTTCACGTGGCACGCCTTCATGAGCTTCCTCATCCCGTTCCGGATCATGTCCGGCCTCTTCGCCCCGGGAGGCACGGAACCCCTGGCTGCGAAGAACCTGAGGGCCGTCCTCTGGCTCGCCCCGGTCGTGGGCGCGACGGTGGGCCTCGGCTTTGGCCTCGGCGTCGAGGTGATGCTTCCCTCTGTCCTGCTCTCCCTCCTCGTCATCGCCCTCCTTGCTGTCCTCTTCATGGCAGGCGCCCGGCGGTGGGGCTTCACGAGCCCCGACCAGCTCGTCTTCGGTAGGACGGGGAGGCGGACCGCCTGGGCGGCCTTCGCGACGGTCTACGTCGCGTACGGCGTCCTCCTCAGGCCCGAGTTCTTCCCCCTCGGCCTGCCCTTGGTGCCGGTCCTCCTCGTGTACGGAGGCCTGATCCTTCTCATCCGCAGCGTCCTCGCGTCCGGGGAAACCCTGCCACGGCTGGAGTCGACTGCGCTCCCCAGACCAAAGCCCACGCTGGGATACCTCGGCCTGTACGGCCTCGCATTCGTCGGGATCTTCCTGGCGTTCGCGGGCATCCACAGCCTCGTGCCTTGGCTCTTTCCCGTTGCGGCCGGGCTCTCGGTGTACGTCGGGGCCGCCCTGCCGGCGGTCCTTCTCGCCATCCTTCTCGTTCAAACCCGGACTTCGAATCGCGGGGCCAGGGGCAGCGGCCTCGACGCTTCCACGGATTAGGCTCCTACGCAAGCTCCTTGTACGTGGCCTCCAGCGTGTCCACCACACGCTCCCAGTCGTATGCTTGCGCCACGAGCCTGCACGCGGCCGGGTCATGCCCCTCCTTGAGGAGGCGCTCGACGCCCGTGGCCAGGGACTCCAGGTCGTCTCCGAGGAAAACGTGCTGCGTCTTTTCGGCCAGCTCGGGTGCCACGCCCACGGGCCGACACACGACGGGCTTTCCGCAGGCCAGGGCCTCGAGAAACGTCAATCCGAACCCCTCGAAGTCGCTGGCGGAAACGTGGACGGAGCAGGCGTGGTAGAGACGGCGAACGTGGGGGGCCTCAATCCTCCGGAGCACCTCCACCTGGCCGGCGAGGTCCTGCTGGACCGCCAGCCGTCGCACGTGCTCCGCCGTGCCGCGAGGGTCGGGCCCCGTCGTCACGAGCTTCACGCGCAGGTTCGCACGATCCCTCAGGATGGCAAGGAGGCGGACAAGGTCCTCCACCCTCTTGTTGGGGTAGTACCCCCCTGTGTACAGGAGGAACGGCGTCTCCTCATCCGCCTCCGCCTCCCCCTCCTGCCAGTAGGCGAAGTCCACGCCGTTGGGGATGTGGGCGATCCGGGGGTGGCCGCTCCAGCTGGCGAAGAAGGCCTGCTGGGTCTTCGTGATGGCGGCCAGGACGTCGGCCCTGCGGGAGACGCCCCGCTGCCAGGTCTCGTAGTACAGCCGAGGGATGGGGCGGTCCCAGGCGTCGAACCCCACCGGGAAGTAGACGACGGGACATTGCACGTCCGCGAAGGGCAGCCACTTGGCGTACCAGTACCCGTAGACCATGAGGATGTCGGCGGTGGGGGTGAGCTCTCCCAGCCTCTCCACGTACTGCCGCGGACCCCGGAAGGGGAGAACCTCCACCCCGCCCACCTCCCCGTACCTTCCCGTCCGGGTCCACCTGGTGAGGACCCGAACCTCGTGCCCCCGCACGCTGAGGCGCTCGCTGAGCTGCCGGACGACCTCCTCGCTGCCCCCCACGTGGGGGTAGTAGCGATGGACGACGTGCAGCGCCCTCAAAAGTAGCCCAGCTCGCGGAGCCTCTCCATCACCAGCTCCTTGTCCTGCTCCCGTCCGGCCCGCTCGCCTTCGGGCGACGCCTCCGTGCAGGGTGCGCACCCGATGGATCGGTATCCCTTGTCGTAGAGGGGATTGTAGGGCAGGTCCCGCTCCCGGATGTAGGTCCACACGTCCTCCTCCGACCAGTCGAGCAGGGGATGCACGCGCCAGTGGTCGAAGACCACCTGCGAGATGTGCGTCACGGCGCCGGCCTTGTCGTAGTACTTCGCCTTCGCCCGGGCCGGGTGCTCGTCTCGCCTCACGCCGACGAAGACGGCCTCGAGTCCCAGGTCCGTCACGGTCTTGTTGAAGGGCTCCACCTTCAGACGGTAGCAGCACGCCACCTTGTCCTTGTTCCAGAGATCCTCGTCCCACTTCGTCTGCATGTGGTCCTGGGTGCTCTGGACCTCGAAGCCCCACTCCTCTTGCAGCTGCTTGATGAAGGCGTAGGACTCCGGGAACTTCACGGTGGTGTCGTTGAAGACCACGGGAATCGACTTCTCATGCTGCAGGGCGAGATGCAGCAGCGCTGTGGAATCCTTCCCCCCTGAGAAGGCGAGACCGCACTTCCACTTACGGAGGGCCTTGTTCATGATCTTGCTTGCCTTGCGAACCTTGCGCTCGAAGTCTGTCATGTTTCCACCTCTAACCAGGGGACCGTAACTAGCTCGGGGACGTAGGCCCCGATGGGATGCACGTGAAGCCCGTACTCGCCGAAGAGCTCCCCATGATCGGCGCTGATGACCACCTTGCCGTCCAAACGGTCTAGCAGGTCGTTCACGTAGGGCATCACAAGCTGAAGGTTGGACTCGTAGGCCCTCTTGATCCGATGGATCGTCGCCTCCCCCTTCTCCAGGAGGCCCCAGACGCCGATGTCGATGGTGACGTCGAAGGGCTGGAAGAACTCGAACTCGTTTGCGGAGTACTTGATGTTCCCGATGTAGGGGGCGTGGGGCTGCAGGAAGTGGATGATGGTCCGCCGCGGTTCGTAGCGGTCGAGAACCTCCACCGCTTCCTGGAACACGTCCTTGGGGTGGACCGTCAGGAGCTTCTCGTCCCAGTGCTCCTTCCACACGTTGATGCAGCCGGACACGGGGAAGGGCCAGTTGTGCATGTTGAAGTAGTCCGCCGAGGCGATGGGGTTTGCGGACACCAGCCACACGTCCTGCAGCCGACTCCTGTCGGGGTTCCTCGCGAAGTTGGCCCTCAGCCAGCCGTGCGTGTGGCCCGCCGGGGACGTGATGGAGGGAACGTCCTCCCCGTACACCGCGCAGAAGACGTCGTGGCGACAGGCATCGAGAATGATGAGGTGATCCCACTCCCTCTCCGTGAGGAGGGTGGGTCGCCCCACAGCCAGCTTGCCCAGCGTCCCGATGCCCCTTGCGTAGACCTCCCTCCCTAGGCGGCTCAGGAAGTTGCGCCTCCAAATCGGGTTGGGCGCGTCCGCGACGAAGGAGGAGTCCTCTGGGACTCTCAGGGAGAACCGGTCCATAAGGTCGGAGATCTTGAGCATGGCCCGCGAGGCCGGATCGACCCTCCCCCACTTCTCCCCTTCGTAGACGTTCGTGAAGATGCGGAGGTGCTCCTTGGCGGACGCCTCCCAGGTGAACTTCTGTCCCCGCTCGATGCCCTTCTCCCGAAGCTCCCGGCGGAGGTCCTCGTCGCTTGCCACCCGTTTCATCGCCTCCCGAATCGCGTCCACCGACCTGGGATTCACCCGGAGCGCGGCGCCCCCGGCCACCTCGGCGCAGGCAGTTGTGTCCGACGTAATGACGGGGCAGCCGCACGCCATGGCTTCCACGATGGGCATGCCAAAGGTCTCATGCAATGAGGGAAACACGAGGGCCAAGGCACCCCGGTACAGGTCGACCACCTCCTCCTCGCTCACCTCCTCTCGGATCGCGTTCACGCCCGAGGGCAAGCTGCCTTGGTAGCCGGGCATGAGCAGCACGAGACCGGCCAGGTCCCGCACGTCAGACCACGCCCGAATCACCCGCGCCACGTTCTTCTTCGGGAACGTCCCCGCCGGATTGGCCACGACCATCAGGAAGTACGGCTCCTCCCCCGGTTCCCCATCCGGGCGAAAGACGTCGTGATCGAGTCCGTGGTGGATGGGGTTCACCATGGCGTTCGTGAGGTTGAACGCAGTCCTCGCCTCCTGCGCGGCAAACTCCGAGGGTGTGATGACGGCCGACGCCTTCCACTTGAACCAACCCCAGTCCCATCGAAGCCGCATCTTGTCTCGGGCCCCTCTGAGCATGGCCCGGAGGTTCCCCTCGGACTCCCCCAAGGGGAGAGAGAACATCCGGACCCCGTGGAGCGTGGCCACCACGGGAAGGTCCGTGTTCCTGAGCAGTCGCGGGATCGGACCCGTGCCCAGGCCGGGGTCCCAGAGCAGATCGGCATCCGGGATCCCCTCGCCTCTGGTGAACGACACGGCATCTACGCCCAAGTCCGAGAGGGTTTCGGAAAGGTTACGCTGATACGCGTCACGGCTCAGGACGGGGGCGGATCTGGTGTGGACTGCCACTCTCATCAGGACCTCCTCGCCACGGCTACCATGATTCGGAGGGCTCTCGGGCCGTCGAGGGGACGGACCTCGTAGTACTGCGAAGAGGAGGGGGCAATGTCCTCGAGCCTCTGCACGATCCCCGCCCTTGACAGGCCGTGGACGACGGCCCCCCAGCGTCGGCGGATCGTGCCCAGGGCCACGTCCAGGGGGCTCACGTACTGGGCGTAGCGCTCTACCGTCGGAAACACCGACTCCACCGTGGTGAAGAACTCCTCGGGTCGAAACTCGTGAACGTGATAGGGGGGATGCAACGCATACCTCACGTTGGGCGTCGAGAGAAAGGCGTGACCCTCCGGCTGGAGGACCCTCCGGATTTCGGAGAGCATCCGGAGGCCGTCGGCCTCGCGCATGTGCTCGATGACTTCGAACGCCGTCACGGCGTCGAACGTGTGAGGCTTGAAGGGCAGGCGCACACCGTCCGCCAAGAGCCCGGCCTCCGGACGGCTGTTCACGTCGAGAGCGAGGACATCGCATCCCCCCTCCCGCAGGACCCTCGTCCCCGTACCCGAGCCACAGCCCACCTCGAGGACGCGGTGGCTGGGGTGGAGGAGGGAGGCGGCGAACTCGTACCGCTTGCGGGCGCACTTCGAGAGGTAGTCCGTCCGGCCTCCCCAGTCGTGGTGGTGGATTCCGTACTTCACCTCATCAGCATCCTCGCTTTGACGTACGCCATCAACCGCAGTGGGGGGTTGAAGAACTCCAACCAGTGCCAGTACTTAGGTTGATGCACGACCTTCGACAGCTGCTCGGCCAGGGCACGGTTCTTGCGGTAGGCCATGGCGCCCCCAACCATGTACCGGTACTTGCGCCTCAGAATCCCTCGCGCCGTGTTGAGGTTCGACTGGTCGTGGTACACCCAGGCCTCCGGCACGTAGACGCCCCGAAATCCGTGAGCCAGGGCACGCAGGTTCACGTCGTAGTCCTCGCCGGCCCACCTCAGGGCTTCGTCGAAGCCGCCGATGGCGGTGAAGATCTCCCGCCTCCAGACGGAGTTGCCCATGGGCAGGACGCTGATGTCCAAGGCCACTCGCTGATAGTGCCTCTCCTCTATGGTCTCCAGGTATCTTCGATACCGGGTCTCAACACCGTGCCATCGCGTGGGACCCCCTGTGAAGTCCGCCTCATCCTTAACGAGGGGCCCCGTGAGGCGTTCCAGCCAGGTCTCCGGCGCAACCTCGTCTGTGTCCAGGAAGGAGACGGCATCGACGTCGGTCAGTGCCTGGAGGCCCATGTTCCTCGCCTCGGGCACGGTGGCGCCGAGGGAGTGAACCCACCTAGCGCCATGCCTGGTTGCCTCCCTCTCCAGGTCCCCACGCGTTCGATGGACCTCTTCGCCCTCTTCCTCTCCCACCCACTCCTCGTCCGACCCGTCGGCCACCACGACGGCCGTTGGAGGATGGGACTGATGCTCCAACGACTCCAAGGCCCGGGTGAGTCGACCGTCGTTACGGGAGGTGATGAGGACACCGGTCTTCATCGTCGCGCTCCTTTCAGACGACGACCCTTCTTTAAGGATGCGCATCCCAGTCGCCACCGAGATAACCGGGGGTGGGGACGCCCCTATCTGCCCGCATCCCTCAGTTCCCCGTGAACGTACTGGGCCAACTTCCGCGGGTTGATGAGGTCCATGAAGAGGAGGAGGTCGGGCTTCCGGAACTCCCGCAGGACGGCCAGGAGGCCGAGGTAGGCCCCCAGGAAGGCAGCCGCCAACGGAGCGAGCTGGAACCACCGCCAGTCCAGTCCCGACATCGGGGATATGAGGAGAGGGAAGAGAACGGCGAGAAGCACCGCGGCCCCCACATGGTAGAGGATGGGCAGGTGAAGGCGGTCGCCGACCAGCCTGTGGGAGAAGGCCAGCGCCACCCCGAGGTAGACGACGTTTCCCACGAGCACACTGAGCACAGCTCCCTCCGCCGCCAGGCCCAGGAGGGGGAGTCCCAGCACCGAGGTGGGGATGAGGACGAAGAAGAGGGAGAGCGTCACCAAGGAGCCCGCCAGGGCAGCCATCCCCGCCAGGCCTGACCGGTCCATCCCCGTAAGGATCGCCTTGCGGGGCGTGATCAGGGCCAGGAGGAAGATCGACGCCGCAAAGAGCCGCAACAAGCCGGCCGCCGGGAGAAAGGCATCGGACAGCAACACGTGGATCACCCCCTCCGGGTAGACGATGAGGAATGCGACGACTGGGGAAAGGATCATGCTCATGTACCGCTCGGCCTGCTGGGACTTCAGTTTCAAGGTTCCGACATCGTTGGCGGCGTGATAGCGGGAGATCGATGGGAAGAGAAGGATGGAGACGCCCGAGGTGATGACCGTGAGGGTGAGAACCAGTCGCTGGATGGTGAAGTAGTAACCGACTTGCGTCGAGCCCCAGAACAGCTGGAGCACGGCCTTGTCGATAAAGGCGGAGAGGGCAACGAGGGTGGCCGGAAGGGCAAGGGGCCACGCGAACCTCAGGTAGCTTCCCACGAGGCGTCGATCTGGCCGCTCGAATGGGTAGACCCTCAGAAGGACCAACGCTGTTCCTGCCACCGCCACGGCACCGAGGGCGTACGCCCACGCCAGGGACAGGG
>CAYGBN010000041.1:0-2592 GCA_964348155.1 uncultured Methanomassiliicoccales archaeon | reverse complement strand
ACGACGGCCATGCCCCCCACGCGGACGCCCGTCCCCACCAGGAAGGCGGTCTGGCTCTTCGCGGTCTGGAGTCGGGCGTTGAAGCTTGAGTTGGCGTAGTTGGCGACCGAGGTGGCGAGGAAGTAAACGAGCATGATGAGGATGACCTGCTGGTGAAGGGGGGTCTCGAACCCCCTTCCAAGCACGGTGGTCCAGATGTACAGGGCCAACAGGGCAGCCCCCGCAGCGAGGCCTGCCTGGACCACCTGGAGAAGGGCGAAGGTTCCCATGCACTGTCCCAAGGGCTCCCCCTGAGACACGCGCTTGATGTGGGCCGCCCGGATGCCCAGGCTCGTCAGGACGAAGAAGGAGCCCACAAAACCCAGGCCAAACCCAACGACCCCCAGCAGCTCTTCGGGGTCGCGGGTGAACCGGGCGATAACGAGAATCCCCACGTATCCCAGGAGTCCGCCGACTGCGTTGGCGATAAAGACGAGGACCGAGCGTCGTCCAATCATGCCTTAGCTCGGGCGGCAAGGGAGGCTAGCTAGCATGAACCTTTGCAGGAGAGAACGGACTCCTCAACCGGGCGGGATGGGCAAGGGCAGAGCCGCACCCCGTCACGACTTCTTCCCGGCGACCACCATGATCCTGAGCCCTCGGGAACCGTTCAGCAGCCTGACGCGGTAGTAGTCCTCCGGAGCGGTTATGGATCGCACGAGAAGCTTCTCGAGGCCGATCCTCCTCACTCCCTCTGCCAGATGCCAGGTCTTTCGTTGGATGAGGCTCCACACGCGATCCGGCAGCCTGAAGTACTGGGCGAAGCGCTCTGCCCCAGGGAGAAGTCGCCCGACCAGTCGGTAGAATTCCTCGCTTCCGTACTCCCGAATGTGGAAGTCCGGATGGTTTGTGTACTGGATGTTGGGGGTGGAACCGATGAACGTGCCCCCCGGCCTCAAAACGCGGAGGAGCTCCAGGAGGAAGCGCTCACCGTCCGACACGTGCTCGATCGTTTCAAACGTCGTGACAACGTCAAAGGACGAGTCCCTGAAGGGCAGCTGCAAGGCGTCTCCCAGAAGCGTCTTGGAGGCTCTCGCGTCCGCGTCGACGCCTACGACGCGACATCCGGCGCGTTGGAGGAGCGCGCTCCCATATCCCGATCCGGAGCCAATGTCCAGGACCCGGTCGCCTGCCTTGACCCAGTCCAAGGCGAATTCGTATCGCTTCCTCGCCTGGATGTGAAGGTAGTCGATGCCGGTCGGGTCGTGATGCATCAGACCGTATCTGGCCACCGCGGCCACGGAACTAGCTTCCCTTTGCCCTATATTACGTGGGGCGCCCCGTTCTCGCGCGTGATAATCACGATTGGTCGAAGCGGGCTGGAGGCTCCCGCTCACCATCCAGGAACCTCCGTGGCGTTACCGGCCGACACCTTCAGGCGAGTGCATCCCAGGCGGTTAGGCCCGTGCTTGTATCTAGCTGCGGATATTTAAGTCGAACACCCTGTCCGGGTTTCCTTACGAGGGCTCGGTTCGTGACGCTCGAATGGTGCGACCGCGATCCGAACCTCGATTGCCGCTCTGTCTCGCGGGAAGGACTAAGAGGGCAGCCGCCCTCCTGCACCTCGGTGGGGAGGTTCGCCGCGGAGACCCGCAGGCTCCCCCCGCGCCGAGGAGGGGCGTGTCAAGTACCCAAGGCCCCCAGGGGGAGGAGGTGAACACGTGAAGCGAAGAGCGACACTGGGCATCGTGGGCGTGGTCCTCGTCGGCCTCCTTCTGGCGGTGACGGTCCGGGCCCCCGACAACGGGGAACCGGGCATGGCGGCCCGCTTCGTCGTGGAGATCGACGACATGGACCCCCTGAACGTCCGCGAGGTCTTCGGGCTCCACTGCGAGACGGGCATCGCCGAGGCCTTTGAGGAGGAGTCCTCGCCAACGCTGCTGCCCGATGTGACCCGCTGCGGTCCCCTCGTCCTGCGGCGCAATCTGACGTCCGACTCCCAACTGGCGGATTGGTACGCGGATGTCACGGAGGGCGACCTAGACCGGCGAAACGGGAACATCACCGTCCTGAACGAGGAAGACGAAGTCGTAGCCAAGTACGCCTTCCTGGAGGCGTGGCCTGCGGCGTACGGGACGGATCCCCTCCTGGCGTGGAACGACATCCCCGCCATTGAGGAGGTCGTCCTGGCGGTGGAGGCCATCGTACGCACAGCGTGAGGCCCCACGGGGCTGGCCCAGGCGACTCCTCCGGCCCCTCGCCTTAGGGGCTGCGCGTCCCCGGCCTAGCGGCTGGCAGACGGGAACCGCTGCCGCTGCAATGCCCCTCGCCTAGCCGTGGGCATACCGGTGCGGGTCCTTGTCAAAGGTCTCCTTGCAGCCGGCGGAACAGAAGTAGAACACCTGGCCGTCGTGCTCCGAGGAGCCGTAGGCCGTGGCGGGATCCACCTCCATGCCGCAGATCGGGTCTCTTGCCATTTCCATTCGCCTCTCTTGGAATGCCCGGAGGCTGGGCTGAAAGCGCTTGAGCAGGAGGGAATTGGCGACCACCGTGGTGGAGGAGAACCCCATGGCGGCCCCCGCGAAGATGGGGTCCAGCAGCAGGGCGACAGCG
>CAYGBN010000040.1:0-14601 GCA_964348155.1 uncultured Methanomassiliicoccales archaeon | reverse complement strand
TCCCAAGAGACCCTCCCTGGAAGGCGATGCCCCCGGGGGGCTGGGTGATTCGAACCCTCCCCCTCCCGTGGGCGGTCACGGGGAAGACCCGATCACCGCGCCCTCCGCCGATTCCGGGAGGAGGGCAAGTTTTGGGTTCAAGGGTTCCTCGTACGTGGAAGTGGACTCGACCGCCGTAACTGGATCAGATTCCAGTCTTGGATTCCGCGCGTCAAGGTCGGCGTTCGAGGGTCTGGAGAACGACCGTTAGCCCTCCAGGTTGAAGACGACCGTCTTGAGTTCGGTCATCTCGTCCACGCTGTACCCGAGGCCCTCGCGGCCGATGCCGCTCGCCTTGCTCCCGCCGAAGGGGAAGGTGCCGACGCCGTGCGCGGGGTGGTCATTCACCGTCAACTCTCCGACCTGAAGCCGCTGGGCGATGTGCCACACGCGCCGGTAGTCGTTGGTGAAGACGCACGAGTCGAGGCCGTAGCGGGACATCTTGCTGATCTCCAGGGCCTCGCTCACGTCCCCGATGCGAATGACGGTGGCTACGGGGCCGAAGGTCTCCTCGAAGGCGATCCGCGCGGCCAACGGGACGTTGTCCAACAGGGTGGGCTCCACGTAGCACCCTTTCACGCCCCCACCCCGGACTAGGGTCGCGCCGTTCTCCACCGCGTCGTCGATGAGCCCCTTCACGTGTTCGGCCGCCCAGCGGTTGATGAGGGGACCGACCTTGACGCCGGACTTCCGGGGGTCCCCGTGCTTCCACTGCTTCATCTCCTTCTCGAGTTCCGCCACAAAGGCGTCCGCTACCTCCTCCACCACGAGGATGGCGGAGATGGCGTCGCAGCGCTGCCCGGCGTTCTTCAAGGCACCGGCCGTGCACTTCTCGGCCGCCAGCTCGAGGTCCGCGTCGTCCAGGACGATGGCCATCCCCTTCCCCCCGAGTTCCAGGTGGAGCTTCTTCACCCCCGCGCTGCGGACGATGGCCTCCCCCACCTCGGTGCTTCCGGTGAAGGAGACAGCGCCGACCTTCGGGCTGCCGGCCAGGGTCTCCCCCACCGTCCGGCCGCCGCCCGTGATGACGTTGAAGCCCCCTGCGGGGACTCCGGCTTTCTCCAGGACGCGGGCGAAGAGGATCATGCTGAGGGGCGTGTCGCTAGCGGGCTTCAGCACCACGGAGTTGCCCGCCAGGAGGGCCGGGATGGCCTTGGCGGCGGCGATGAAGAGGGGGTAGTTGAAAGGGCAGATTGCCGCCACCACGCCCAAGGGCACCCGGGCCACGATGGCCGCGCGGCCCTGGGCGTCCTTCGTCCACTCCCCTGGGATGAACTCGCCGAAGATCTCCCGGGACTCCTGCGCCGCCAGGCGGAGGCGGTCGGCCGTGGCGCCCAGCTCCCCCTCCGCGTCGTGGGCGGGCTTCCCCGCCTCCACGGCCAGGACGTGGACGAAGTTCTTCTTGTGCTCCAGGAGGATCTGGCGGGCCCGCTCCAGGAGGTCGATCCGCTCCGCCCCGGGGATGCGCTCCATGGCCCGATGGCCCTCGATGGCCGCGTCGAGAGCGGCCTCCGCGTCGGCCACCGGGGAGTCGGGGACCCGGGCCACGACGGCCCCGTCCACGGGCGTCTCCACCTCGAAGGTTCGCCCGCCGCTCGCCTCGAGCCAGAGGCCGTTGATGAACATCCGGAACGACGGGATCTTCTCCTTCACTTCGAAGGTGGGCTTGAAGAGGGGAGAGAGCTTCCCGAGCATGGTATCACCCTTCTCCATGGAACCGGGGGGGATGAAAGTTGGCTTTTGGGTGCGGTGGCCGCCGGGAACTACCGCCATTCCCGTCGCCTACGTCAGACGAGGATGAGCTTCTCTCCCAACCCGGACTTCAGGATGTCGGCGTGTCGCCGGTAGCCTTCCTTCGGTCAGCGTGAACTCGTGGGTGTCCGAGACCGTGGTCAGGGTCAGCGTGCCCGTGGCCACGACGTTGGGATCGCCCAACTCCGCTTTGGTCACCTGCGAATAGGGAATCTCGAAGTTCTTCCGATGGGCCATCAGGACATCGTCGGGCGCGGCCTCCCGAAGCCGTTCCCTCCGCCTCTTGGCTCGCGACTTCGCCATCAGGATTCCGCCGAACTCGAAGGCCGCTCCCAGGCCGGCCTTCCCCACGGTGGCCGCAATGATCCGATGAGACGTGACAAAGAGGCTCCAATGCCGGGGTGGACGTTCTCCCTTCGCGCCGTCGATGACTCCCAGGACCTCCTCGCTCATGGCAACACCCTGGACCACAGCCCACAAAATGACCGCACTCTCCGAGGCCATCTGCGCGGATAAGCCTTCCGTCCGCCTGGTCCGTCGCGTCACACATAAGAGCAACCGACACTTTGTAGCGGATGATGCCTCACATGATCGAGGTCTTCACCGGCGACTGCCCGTTGTGCCGCGAAGTCCTCACCGCGGTGGAGGTGGGCAAGTGCGCGAAGTGCGAACTCACCGAGCGAAACCTGGCTCAGGACTTCGCGTCCCATGAGGGCGCTGCCCACGACTACGATGTTCGGTCGGTCCCGACGATTGTGATCGACGGCCGCATCAAGGTTGAGGGGAAGCCCGAGTTTCCGTGGATGTGCGGCGACGAGTTCTACGAATTTCTCGAGCGGCGCTACCCCCTAACTCGACGGTAGCAGGCCTCCTCCAAGGGCGGCAGTGGGCTCAGCCGGATTCGAACCGGCGATCTTCGCCGTGTGAGGGCGACGTCATGACCGCTAGACCATGAGCCCCGGGCGGAAACCGCCGGCGGATAGAAAGCTCTTTCGTGACGGACCGTGGGGGCCGCATCCTTATAGGTGTACGTGAGGATGGGCATCGAGCACATGGCAAAGAAGAGGGAGAAGGGCGCAGGCGGCCGGAAGGTAAGGGAGCTCTCCCTGGGGAGGGACACCGTCCTCCGCCTCGTGACCGAACGGGGGGAGAGCGCTCTCAAGGCAACGCTGGAGCTGCACCGCCCGGAGGGGAAGCCCGTTGTCATCCTGGAGGGCAACGGCCGGAGGGAGGACGAGGGATGGGCCCTCACCCTCTCCCTCTCCGAGAAGGAGGTGTGGAAGCTCCTCCTGGAGTTCCTGAACCGCCTTGGCAAAGAGGAGGAGTAACCCTCTCGTCCCCGAGCCTAGACCGCCAGCTTCCCCTCCTTAACGACCTCCTTCCCGTCGATCTCGACGGTCGCGTTGCTCAGGGTCCCGGGGAAGCCCCAGTCGCTGTCGTTGCTCCCTCCCAGCTCCCGGTTGTCCCCGATGGACAGGGTCACCGCGCCCTGGGGAATCGCGTTCTCTAGAAACCCTGTCGCAGCCTTCGGGTTCAGGCCAACGGTCAGTGCGCCCAGCCGGTCCTTGTCCCCGCTGGCGCCCTCGTAGAGGCCCTTGATGGCCTTCTCGTTCTCCCCCGCAGAGATCTCCACCAGCTTGCCCCCCTTGAAGACCCACTTCATGTCCTTGATGAGCACGCCCACCTGGGGGGCGGGCACGTCGAAGATGGCCGTACCCTCGGCGCTGTCCTCGACAACGGAGACGTCAATGGTCCCCGACGGGAGGCCCACGCCCAGGGAGCCGCGCTTGATGTCCTCCTTGTCGAGGATGCCGTCGTAGATCTGGGGCGTCCTCCTCCCCAGACGGAACCTCAGGTCGGTGCCGTTGGGCGCCGTCACCCTCACGAGGCCCGCCCCACCGAGAGCCGGCTCCAGCCTGCTCCCCGTCTCCGAGAGCTCCCTGGGGCTCACGGACATGGCGGCCTCCACCATCCCCTTCCACTCGTCGAAGGGGAAGCCGTAGGTCTTCGCCCTCTCCGGCGTGACCTGCCCGATGGACAGGCCGGCCGAGAGACGCTTCAGCTTCATGCTCTTGTCCCAGTGTGCCTTCTCCCCCTCGAAGAGGGCCGAAAACTTTCCCTCCGGCACCTCCTTCATGGGGGAGGGGTCCTTGGGACCGCCGAGCCAGATGTAGTACTGGACGTAGTCGGCCAGGCCGAGGCAGTGGGCGGACGTCGTCGCCAGGCTCTTCTTGGAGAGGACGTCCAGATGGCCGTAGAAGACCTCGTCGGTCTCCAGGACCGTCAGGGGGTCCGCGTCTTGCCGGTAGCACTGCATGGCGATGGCGTTTGCCAGGGAGATCGTGTGGGGATAGGTGCTGATGACCACGACGTCCCCCTTCCCGATGCCGAGGCACTCGTTCACCACGCGAGAGGCGATGCTCTCTTCGGTTGCAGTCACGTACAATCCTCCGCGGAGGGCATCGCGTGGGCGAGCATCAAGGTAACGCATCCCCGGGGAGCCTGGCCCCGGCACCTATTTATACGCCGCACGGGATGAATGGAGCCGCGGGGATGGAGCCTTCTCACGTCCTGATGGCCCATGAGGAATGGGAGAGGTGGCGCTCGAGGAAGACGCGGGTGGAGCGTGAGCTCCATGACCTGCGACAGCGTCGGGAGGCCCTCCGGCGGGAGCTGGACCGCGTAAGGCGGGACCTGGCCGCCTTGGAAGACGCCCTCTTCAAACCGCCTCAGTCCGGGTCCAACGCCATGGACCTGGCCTTCCGGCAGGGGCGATAGCATGGAAGGAACCGACGCCCTCTGGGAGGAGCACCGCAGCCTGCGACGCCGCCGACGGGAACTGGAGGCCCAGCTTGAGCGTCTGGCCCGGGAGGAGGCCTCCCTGGAAGAGGAGCTCGAGCGGGTGGAGGAGCAGGTGGCCTACTACGGAAGCCTGGCGAAGGAGATGAAGAAGGCGCTGGATCCCCCCAGGCTGGACGGGCTGCTCCGCTCCCTCCGGCGCCGCTGAGAGGACCCACCGCAGGGGGTCGGGCATGCGGGCGTCCGTCGGAGAGGGCGGCGTGGAGATCCGGACGGTTTGGATGGAAGGGGGCGTGGTCAAGCTCATCGACCAGCGAAGGCTTCCAGGGGAGCTGGTCATCTTCGAGGCCAAGGACTTCCGGGAGGTGGGATTCGCCATCTCCGACATGGTGGTCCGGGGCGCCCCCGCCATCGGGGCCACGGCGGCCTACGGCATGGCCCAGGCCCAGATGCAGGGCCGGGATCTGCAGGCCGTGGCCGCCCACCTTACGGGAACCCGCCCCACGGGCCACGACCTCTTCCACGCGGTGGACCACATGCTGCAGGCGGCCGAGGAGGGAAAGGACCTGGTCCACGAGGCGGAGGCGTACGCGGAGGACAGCGTCCAGCGCTGCCTGGCCATCGGGGAGCACGGGCTGACCCTCCTCCCGGAGGGAGCTCGCGTTCTGACCCACTGCAACGCGGGGGCCCTGGCGACGGTGGACGTGGGCACAGCCCTCGCCCCCATCCGGGCGGCCAAGGCCGCCGGCCGAAAGGTCTTCGTATTCGTGGACGAGACGCGTCCCCGCTTGCAGGGGGCGAAGCTGACCGCTTGGGAGCTGTCGCAAGAGGGCATCGAGCACGCGGTGATCGCGGACAACGCCGCTGGCCTCCTCATGGCCCGAGGGGAGGTGGACGTGGTCATCACGGGGGCGGATCGCATCGCCGCCAACGGGGACGTGGCCAACAAGATCGGGACGTACGAGAAGGCGGTCTTGGCGAGGGAGCATGGCATCCCCTTCTACGTGGCCGCCCCCCTGAGCACCTTCGACTTCTCCCTGGCGGGCGGAGAGGAGATCCCCATCGAGGAGCGGGGGGAGGACGAGGTCGCCCGGGTCGGAGGCGAGCGGTTGGCCCCGGAGGGGAGCCCCGTGCGGAACCCCGCCTTCGACGTGACCCCCGCCCGGTACGTCGCCGGTTACATCACGGAACGCGGTGTCCTCACAGCGAAGGACCTGCCGTCCCTTCGGGCGGAGGCGGCGGGGTCAAAGGGTAAGTAGGGTTCCCGCGTTGGCCACGCTCGCATGGTCCTGACCAGCAGCGTTGTCAGCCACGTTTGGTTCCTCGTCAAGGACCTCGACCGGGCCATTCGCTTCTTCGGCGACGTCCTGGGGCTTCGCCTGCTGGAGGCCCGGAAGGGGGCGGCCCGGTTCGACGCGGGCAACCTCGCCATCGGCCTGTTCCAGGCGGACCAGGCCGGTGCCCCCATCGTGACGTTCCGACTGGAGAAGGGCGTCGAGAAGTTCCACGGCTACCTGCGGGAGCAGGGAGTCAAGTCCAAGGTGGTGGACCTGGACTTCATCGGGAAGGTCCTGGCCCTGGAGGACCCGGACGGCCACCTCCTGTGGGTCCACCAGCCGGGGGAAGAACCCCCCCGCGAGGAGCCGGCGGAGTCGTAGGTCGCTCCGGCCAGGGGACAGGTTTAATGCTCCTCGTCCCTTGGGGAACCCGTGCTTCTCCACACGACCTGGTTCGGAACGTTCCTCCTGGAGGAAGGGGAGGTGGTTCAGTCCGCCCTCTTCCCGCCGGAGCCGGAGGTCCTCGCCAGCCGGATGATGGCCGTCGAGGAGCGAAAGGTGCTTCCCGAGGAGCGGCGGCTCGTCCGCGGGGTGGACGAGTTCTTCGTCACGGAGCGCCGGCTGGAGCGCCTGGGCGGTCTCTTCACTACGGAGCCCCCACCCTTCCTCCGCCCGGAGGCCTTCGACGTGGACACGGCCCTCCTTCGGGAGGCCATGATCACGTTGGGGAAAATCCGCATGAAGCGGGCCGTCTCCCCCGTCGACCACGTCATCCAGGCAGTTCGCACCTACGACGACCTCACCCAAATGACCAACCTGCTGACGGAGCGGTTGCGGGACTGGTACGCCCTCCACTTCCCCGAGCTGTCCCGCCTGGTGGACACGAGGGAGTTCGTGGAGCTTGTGGCGGAGCACGCGCGGCGGGAGTCCATGCCCTTGGAGTCGGAGTCCGTGGGCGCCCCCATGGGCGATGAGGACACACGCGCCGTCCGGGGGCTGGCCGAGCAGACCCGGGACCTGGTTCGGCGCCGGTCCTCGCTGGACGCCTACATTGAGGAGAAGATGGGGGAGCTGGCCCCCAACGTGGCTCACCTTGCGGGTCCCATCATTGGCGCCCGCCTCCTCGCCTTGGCGGGGGGCCTGGAGGAGATGGCACGGATGCCGTCGAGCACGATCCAGCTCCTCGGGGCGGAGAAGGCGCTCTTTCGTCACCTGCGGAAAGGGAGCAAGCCCCCCAAGCACGGCATCCTCTTCCAGCACCCATGGGTCCACAACGCACCCTACTGGCAGCGCGGGGCCATCGCCCGCGGGCTGGCCGCGAAGCTGGCCATCGCCGCCCGGGCGGACGCCCATACCGGGCGATTTGTGGCGGGGGAGCTGAAGGCGCAGGTGGAGGCCCTCGTCGAGGACGTGCGGAAGACCCATGAGAAGCCGAAGGCGCGTCCGTCACGGAGACGCGGGGGACCGCGCAAGAAGGCGAAGGGGAGGAAGCCGGGGAGGGGACGTCGCCGATAGCTATCTTAACCCCCGCCCTTTAGGACACCCATGGCCACCAAACCCCGGGACGTCACCGACGATGAGCTCGAGACCCTCATTCACAAGGAGGACGCGGTGGTCGTGGACTTCTGGGCACCTTGGTGCCAGCCCTGCAAGGTCGTCTCCCCCATTGTGGAGAAGCTGGCGGAGACCTACGGGGACGGGGCGTCCTTTGCGAAGCTCAACATCGATGAAAACCCCGACTCCCCGGTGAAGTACGGCATCATGGGGGTCCCGACCCTCCTCTTCTTCCAGCGAGGGGAACTCGTGAACCGGATCGTCGGCGTGGTTCCCAAGTCGAGGATAGAGGCCACCCTGAAGGAGACGCTCTGATCCGTCAAGCGTTGCCTTTCGTCCCCGCACAGACGTTGCAGCTACCCGGCTTCCACGCAAAAGCTTCATTTACATAAACCTCCATCCCGCCGCGGGGTTGAGGGGATGGCCCACGTCTGGGTTTGGGTGATTTTTGTCGTCATGCACAGCCTTCCGTGGCCGCTTGCCTACCTGTTGATGCGCCGCATCCCGGAGGGGCTGTAGCATGGCCCTCTTCGAGGATGTCCGATGGCTCTTTGTGATCGTTTTCATCGCCTACTTCGTCATCATCTGGGTCATTGCTGCCCGCATCGCCACCCGCATCAAGAACTACCTCGACTTGGCGGTGGGGGGCCGCACCGTCGCCTACCTGGCCTTCGCCTTTCTCATCTCGGGCAGCTTCATCAGCGCCGTGTCCGTCTTCGGCGGGGTCGGAACCAGCTATGAACATGGCTACGTATCCGTCATCGGGTGGGCCGCCGCCTGGATGGTCGCCGTCATCATGGCTCTCTTCATTGGCTACCGCCTCCGGCGCCCCGCCGCACCGCCCTTCACCTTGCCGGAGGCGATGAAGACCCGCTTTGAGCTCGGCAGGCGGAGGAGCCCCCTCCAGTTCATCGCCGCCTTCTGGGGCCTCCTCTTCGTGGGCCTGTTCAACGTCCTGCAGATCAAGGGATTCGGCCTAGCCATCGAGACCGTGACGGGCTTCCCCTTTCAGATCGCCGTGGCCCTCTACGCCTTCCTGGTCATTTTCATCGGGCTGGGCGGGTACCTGAGCGTCATTCGGACCAACGTAATCCACCAGTTTGTCATCATCGCCGGGCTGTGGGCCACCGTCGTGGTCCTCCTGGCCCTCCCGGAAATCGGAGGGCTCGTGGGCCTGCACGACAGGGCCGCGGACGTGTCGGGAAGCGTCGACCCCGCCTCCGACTACTCGATCAATCCCGGAGGCCTGCTGAGCTTCACCGGCGCCTTCCCTGTCATCCTCCTCATCAACGTCATGCTCGCCAACATGCTCGCCTGGTCGGCGCCCTTCTGGCCCTCCGTCCTCCTGGGCTCCAAGTCGGTCCGGGAGATGCTGAAGGGAGGCGCCCTGGCGACGCTCCTTATCGCCGCCGCGTGGGCGGCCATCCCCCTCATTGGCCTGGCCACCAGGGTCCTCATGCCCGTGCTGCCCGCCGGCGCCGACTACGGCGCGCTGGGGCCGGATCAGGCCTACCCCCTCCTCATCGCAGGCCCCTGGCTCCCTGAGGGGGTGGGCGCCATCGCCCTTCTGGGCCTCTTCGCCGCCGCCATCTCCACCTCTACTGCCCTCCTCCTCTACGCCTCCCTCTTCCTGGTGAACGACATGATCGGGGTGGTGAAGCCTGAGATCACTCGGGAGTCCATGTTCAAGTGGAGCCGGGTCTTCATCATCATCATCGGCCTGATCACCCTCGGCATCGCCATCGTGTTCCCGCCGCAGTCCCTCCTCCTGGGGGCGTCCCTGGCCTTCGCCATCAGCGCGGCCGCGCTAGCCATCCCCATCGCCCTGGGCATGTACTGGAAAGGGATGACCCGGGCCGCCGCCTATGCGTGTCTCATCGTGCCGCCCATCATCTTCCTCTTCACGCAGCTCTCCCTCTCGAGCGACCCCAATGCCTATCCCTACGTCCTGCCCCCCCTGGCATGGGCGCTCATCTCCGGGCTGATCCTGGCGGTGGCCATCAGCCTCGTCACAAAGAAGGCCCCGGAGGAGTCGACGAAACCCTTCTGGGAGTGGAGGGGCTAGGCCCTTTCCTGGGTGGCCGCCAGGTCCTCCCGCAGCCGGCGTCGGAGGACCTTCCCCACCAGCGTCGTGGGCAGCTCCTCCCGGAACGTGATGCTGCGCGGGATCTTGTGCTTGGCCAGGCGCTCCTCACAGTAGGCGAGGAGCTCCCCCTCCGTCACCTTCCCCTCGTACGCCTTGTGGAGCGTCACGTAGGCCTGGGGCACCTCTCCGTGGAACTCGTCCGGCACGCCGATGACGGCGGCCAGCTCCACCGCCTCGTGGTTGAAGAGCACCTCCTCTACGTCCCGGGGGTACACGTTGTACCCGCCCACGATGATCATGTCCTTCTTCCGGTCCACGATGTGGAAGTAGCCGTCCTCATCCATGGTGGCGATGTCGCCCGTGTAGAACCAACCGCCGCGGAGGGCTTGGGCCGTATCCTCCGGGCGGTTCCAGTAGCCCTTCATGACCTGCGGTCCCCGGATGGCCAGCTCCCCTACCTCCCCGACGGGCAGGTCCTCCCCCGTCTCTAGGTCCACGATGCGGCACTCCGTGTCGGGCACGGGGATGCCGATGGAGCCGAAGCGGACCTTCCCCCAGTCGTCCAGGGGGTTCGCGTGCGTCACGGGGCTCGTCTCCGTCAGCCCGTACCCCTCCACGATCATGGCCCCCGTTGCGGCCTGCCAGCGGCGGGCCACCTCCTGCGGCAGGGGGGCCGCCCCCGAGACGCAGTACCTCACGGACTTCAGGCTGTACTTCTTCAGGTCCGGATGGGAGAGGAGGGCGACGTAGATCGTGGGGACGCCAGGGAAATGGGTGGGGCGATGCCGTTCAATGGCCTCCAGGACCTCGTCCTTCCCGAACTTGGGCAGGAGGACGACGGTGGCCCCCAGGTAGAACGGGGTGTTCATGCAGACCGTCATCCCGTAGGTGTGGAAGAACGGGAGGACGGCCAGGACGACGGCGTCGCCGACCATGTAGCTAATGGCCCCTGCCTGGAGGGCGTTGGCCACCTGGTTGTGATGGGTGAGCATGACGCCCTTGGGGGTGCCCGTGGTCCCGCCCGTGTAGAGGAGGAGGGCCAGGTCCTCCTTGGGGTTGATGTCCACCTCCGGGGGGTCGCCCTTCGCCTTGTGAAGGACCTTCTGAAACCGGAGGGTGTCCGGGAAGCGGCGGGGTTCGATGCCCCGGGTTCGGGCGAACATGCCGTAGAGGGTCGGGAGGTAGTCCACCATGCTTGTGAGGACGACCTGTTCCAGCGGCGTCACCGCCCGCACGGTGTGGACCGGTTCATACACCATGTCCAGGGCGATCATGAGCTTGGCGCCGCAGTCCTGCAGCTGCCACTCGATCTCCGGCTCGGTGTAGGTCGGGTTGAAGGGGACGGTCACGCCCCCTGCCTTCAGGATGCCGAAGTGGGAGATGACGAACTGGGGGCAGTTGGGGAGGAAGAGGGCCACGCGATCGCCGTGCTCCACGCCGAGGTTGCGGAGGGCTACCGCCATCTTGTCGGATAGCGCGTCGATCTCCTGGTAGGTCAGAGGGCTGTTGAAGAAGATCGTGGCCGTCTTGCGGGGGAGGCGGGCGGCGGTGTCCTTGAGCAACTGCTGGAGGGGAATCTCGGGATACTCAAGGCTCGTCGGGACGCCCTGGGGCCAGAACTTGAGCCAGGGGTTATCCTCCAGCTTCTCCGTGTTGAGGCCTCCCTGCGTCTGGGATGGGCGTCGGACACTTAACCGTTGTTGAAGCTCCCGGAGGGCGAGACCGGAGGCTCTGGGCAAACCTCGAGAAGGCGGACGTTGCTCACGTAAGCACATGAGGTGGTGGCTTGTGGGTTCTCTCACTTCTCTAACCCCAACGTTCTTACCGGCCACCCGGCTCAGAGCCGCCGTCCATGGCACGACCCGCCGGTGAGCCGACCACAGACCAGGGCCTCTGGTACTCTCTCCGGGGGTCGCTCAACCGAAATGTCCTTCTGCTCATCGCGGGCGGAGCCATTGTGAACGTTCCCATCGGGTTCATCTTCGTGGCCATGCCCGTGTACCTGGAGCGCCTGCCCACGGTTCCCACGGCCCTGGTGGGGCTCTTCATCACGATCACGGGCGCCACGGCCGTCGCCTTTGTCGTCCCCATCGGCGTCCTGGCCGATCGCTTCGGCCGTCGGCTGATGCTTGGCCTAGGCGGCGTCCTGACCGTCGCCGCGCTCCTGCTGCTCTCCCGCATGGACAGCTTCGAGGAGTTGCTGGCCATCGCCGGCCTCCTGGGCCTGGCCGAGGCTTTCTTCTTCGCCACGTGGAACGCCCTCCTCGCCGACGCCAGCACGCCAGAGACACGCAACGTCGTCTTCGGGTTGAGCTTCTTCGCCACCTCCGTTAGCTTCGCCCTTGGGAGCTACCTCGGCGTCTTCGCGGACCAGGCCTTTCAGGGCGGTGCCTCGTCCCAGGCGGCCTACCAACCTCTGTTCCTCGCCATGGGCATCGCCATCGTCGCGGCGCCCCTCATCGTCCCCCTTCTTCGCCTGCCCGCACGTGCACGCGCCGCGGAAAGCGGCCTTCTCCCGCGCCGTTCCATGGGCATCATCGCCCGCTTCTTCGTGGCCAACATCCTCATCGGGTTCGGGGCGGGGCTCATCATCCCCCTCTTCTCCCTCTGGTTTCTCCTCCGGCTCGAGGTCGGGGAGTCGTTCACGGGCCCCCTCTTCGCCGTGTCCAGCGTGGTCAATGCCTTCGCCTTCCTAGTGGCCCCCACCCTGGCGGCACGCGTGGGGGTCATCCGTGCGGTGGTGGCCGCTCAGGCCGTGGCCACGATCCTGCTCTTCGCCATGCCCTTCGCCGCCTCCCTGGCGGCTGTCGGCCTTGTCTTGGTGTCGGCCCTCTACGTCGCCCGGAACGCGCTCATGAACATGGCGTGGCCCGTGATGACCGCCTTCCTCATGGGGGCCGTCCACCCCGACGAGCGATCGGCCGCCAGCGGGGTGGTCAGCGCCTCCTTCCGCCTCCCCTTTGCCATGAGCGCAAGCCTGGGGAGCTACCTCATGGCCTTCGACCTGACCCTCCCCTTCTACGTCACCACGGTCCTCTATGGCCTGGGGACGGCCGCCTTCGGACTCTTCTTCCGGGGATACGAGGCGAAGAGGGTGGAGGAGCCAGGCGGCCCCGAGACGGCCGAGGTGCTGTAGTCGCCTGTCCACCCCGTCGGGCTGCCATCAGGCGCCAGAACCCGAAGAGAGGATCTGCCTAGTCCTCCGGCGGCCACCGCTGCGGCTGCGGCTGCGGCTGTGGCTTCTCCACCTCCCGCCGCAGGACCTCCATGAACTGCTTCTGACGAATCTTGTCGTAGCCGATGTAGAAGAGGAGGAGGCCGATGATGACGGTGGCGATGGACCCGCTGAGGAAGAAGGCGCGCCGGACCTCGTCGCCCAGGGTCATGGTGAACAGGGCGTTGGAGAGCTCCGGCAGGGCCATCAGCGAGACGGCCACGGCCCCGACGATGGTGAAGAGGAAGCCCAGCATCGTGATGAGTAGGCCGGTCTTGAAGCTGATGCGGGCCCGAAGCTCCTTCATGACGCATCTCGCTCTCTTCAGGCGAAAGATAAACGTTTGGGGATGGTTATCGAAGGCGATTGGGCGCTGGCTCACCCGCACCCTCCCCGCTGGCACCTCCTCCGCGGGAAGCTCTTATATCGCTCCCCTCTTCTCGCGATGCCATGGCGTGGGAGCAGGCCGAGGTCCGGACGCTGAAACCTAACCGGTACGTGATGATCGGCGAGGAGCCCTGTCGCATCATCAGCATGACCACGAGCAAGCCCGGGAAACACGGCGAGGCCAAGGCGCGGATTGAGGCCTTCGGGCTGTTCGACGGCCAGAAGCGGAGCATCGTTCATCCCGTCACCCACAAGGTCCGGGTGCCCCTCATCGACCGACGCAAGGCCCAGGTCCTGAACCTCATGGGAGCGGAGGTCCAGCTCATGGACCTGGAGACCTATGAGACCTTCGAGCTTCCCGTGCCCGCCGACGTGAACCTTGCCATGGAGCCCGGCAAGGAGGTCTACTACATCGAGGCCATGGGACGCCGCAAGCTCATCCAGCCCTAGGTGCATGTCCCTGGAAACCCTCCTCTTCGCCGACGCCTCCTCCGATCCCGAGGGGTGCCCCGCCGTCCTCTTCGGCGTCCCCTTCGACGGCACGACCTCCTATCGCCCGGGGGCGCGTCTCGCCCCCAACGCCATCCGCCAGGCCTCCTACAACTTTGAGACGTATCTCATGGAGCGGGGCGTGGACCTGCGGGATGCGCGCTTCTGCGATCTAGGCAACACGGAGGAGTTTGGCAGCTCCCGGGCCATGGCGGAGGGGGTGGAGGCGTTCGCCCTCGCCCAGACGGGGGCGGGAAAGCTCACCGTCGCCCTGGGGGGCGAGCACTCCCTGACGCCTCCCTGCGTGCGCGCCCACGGTCGCCCGGCCTTCCTCGTGCTGGACGCCCACCTGGACTACCGGGAGGCGTACCTGGAAGATCCCCACAGCCACGCTTGCGTCACGCGTCGGGTGGGGGAGCACGTGGGGGTGGACCGGGTCCTCGTGGTGGGCGTGCGCTCCATGTCCCGCGAGGAGGCGGAGGCGGCGGAGGCGCACGGGTTACGTATGGTGCCCGCCTCACGCATCATCGAGGAGGGGGTGGGGGACGTCCTTTCGGCCATGGAGGAGCTTCCCGACCAAGTGTACGTGAGCCTGGACATGGACGCCGTGGACCCGGGATGGGCCCCGGCGGTGGGCAACCCCGAACCCTTCGGCTTGACGCCCCTCCACGTGCGGACGATCCTTGCCGCCCTGGAGGAGCGGATCGTGGGCTTCGACGTGACAGAGGTGAGCCCCCCGTGGGACGGCGGAACCACCGCCGGCCTGGCGGCCCGCTACGTTCGGGAGGTGCTGGCGGGTCTCCACCAGGCGGGCAGAATCTGAAGTGGCTCCGGAGGTAGGCCTACAGGTACCCCGGAATCTCCTTCTTTTTCTCGAAGAGCTGCCCCAGGTCGTATTTCTTGATCTCCTGTTCCAGCTTCTCCTGAAGGAGCGTCTTCTTGGCCCGAAGCCCGTTGATGTCCTGTTCCTTGTCCCGCAGGGCGTTCTTGAGCTCCTCCACCTG
>CAYGBN010000039.1:11490-15147 GCA_964348155.1 uncultured Methanomassiliicoccales archaeon | reverse complement strand
GTGGCTTCTTGTAAGCGCCGGTGAAGTAGACCCGCGCCATGTGGAGGAAGACGGCGGCAATGAAGATGTGGGCGGCCCAGTGGTGCACCCCCCGCCACACGAAGCCCAGCGGCACCTCGTCCATGATGAACTGTAAGCTCTCGTAGGCGGCGGAGGAGGGGGTGCCCTCCAGGTCGTAGGTGATGGTGCCCTCCGGCACGTAGCAGAAACCCAGGACGATGCCCGTGATGGTCAGGATGATGAAGGAGATGAAGGCCAGGCCGCCCAGGCAGTAGAGCGGATACCAGTACCAGATCGTCTTCAGCTCGTACTTCTCCGCGTGGCTCCGCGGCATCTGGCGGTGGATCGAGAGGAAGGCCTTCCGGGTGGCCTCAGCCCACGGGGTGACGGGGAACCGCTCGGCGAACCAGTCGAAGATGTACTTGCGGATGCCGCCGAAGGGCTTGCGGGCCGTGGTTACTCCTCCGCCTCCAGCCTGAACGCCTTGAAGTCCAGAAAGTGGTACCACTCGGGGTCCTTCACGACCCCCACGAGCCTGTCGCCATCCAGCTCCAGGGGGATGAGGGGCATGCCCCGGGGCGCGGGTCCGACGCCCGGCTCCTTGTGAACGCCCAGGAACGTCGCGCCGCTGGCCAGGGGTGGCGGGTCGTGTTGATACTCCGTGAAGCGCCGCGGGTTGTACTGGGAGTCGTGACACGGACAGTAGATGTTGTCGTACCCCAGGTCCACCTTGTACGCGTTCCGACCGATGAGCTGCCATCCCGGGCGACAGCACGCATGCGTGCAGCAGTTGAAGACGGCGATGAGGCCGGACTTCGTGAACTCGTCCCGGTTGTACCCCGCGGGAAAGCTCAGCTCCTCCTCCTCCAGGCGAATGAGGAGGCCGGGGAGGCCCACGGGGATGATGTTGCCGCGCTGGTCGCGCAGGGGCCTCCACACCACGTTGGCCCCCTGGCCCACGTCGAAGTGGCTCAGCCTCGCCTCCCGGGTGACCAGGTCCTGGACCTCGTACCAGGTGGGGGTGGGCACGCCCTGGGGCCTGACGTAGACGAAGGAGTCCAGCACCTCCCCGGCCACCGGACGTTCCGGGGAGAGGAGGGAAGCCACGGTGCCGTACCCGGCCACCCCCAAGAAGCCCGCCGTCCCGGCGGCCGCGGCGCCCCGGAGGAAGTTCCGGCGGCTCATGATGCCCTCGTCCTCGTCGATGCCTCGCTTCACCATGCTACTCCCTCAACTCCCGTCGCGGAACGACCTTCGGCATGCGCGTCTTCCGCGCCATCTCGTCCGGGAGGAAGTTCTTCCGGTAGATGTCCACGGAGGCGGCCAGCGTGAAGAAGATGAAGCCGATCCAGAGGGAGAGCCACGCCGGACTCCAGCCGTTGATGAGGCCCATGATCACCAGGCCTCCGAAGAAGAGGATGAAGATCGTGAGGATGTAGATGAGGACGAGGGCGGCGAGGGACTCGGAGGGAGGCTCCGTCCGGATGATCTCCGTCAAGGGAGCCCCCTCCGTCGATGGTCCCGGTGGTCCGTGTGGTGCCGGCTCTCCGACTTGATGACGAAGTAGGAGAGGACAACCACGGCGAGCATGCTGAAGATGCCGATGAGTCCGATCCAGTACGCCCGCAGCGCGATCCCGCCGGGTCCCTCCTCCTCCGCCGCCAGCTGCCCCACGATGAAGGTTCCCTCCATGCCCAACTGCCGGTGGCCGGGAACGTTGCACCAGTAGGGGATCTCCCCCGTCTCGTTGATCCAGAACTCCACGGAGGAGTTCTCCCCCGGCGGGATGAGGGCCGTCTCGTAGGCGACGTCCGCGATCTCCGCCCGGAAGTTGTGCAGCATGCCTGGATTGACATCATCCACGTTGTAGAACGTCACGTTCACGAGGACGGGGACGGAGGCGATGGGGACCTCATCCGGGTCCAGCCATAGGGTCCCATCGGGGTTTCCACCCCCCAGGATGTTGATGGTGATCTTCACCAGGGGTTCCTGCGCGAGCGCGGTGGGGGCCAGGGAGAGGGAGATCCCATAAAGGATGGCAAGGGCCGCGGGAAGGGCGACCGTGAGAACGGATCGTGTCAACATGGACCTCTCGCCCTGCAGTGCTCCCACGCCCGGTCGGGCGAAAGATGCAGGCGTATTTATACGTTCGGGGGTTGCTGGCACCCCCTGGCTCCCAACCGTTTTTTAGCTACACCTTTAAGGCCGCCAACCGTTACCTCGACGCGATGCGGTCGTGGCTCCGCACCGCCTTCGTCTTGCTTCTGCTGTTTGCTGTCGCCACGGTGTTCCTCGCCCTGGTGTACCGTCCACCGGAGCCCGGCAGTGTGCCCGAGCCGCCCCACGCTTTCCACAACCTGACCCTGTCCGCCGAAGGCATTGAGCCCAATCGCGTCGAAGTCGAGCAGGGAAGTCTTGTCGTCCTGAACCTCACATCGGTGGACGCGGAGTACCTCTTCTCGCTCCCTCACTATGGCGTCTCGCAACGGGTCTTCGGAAACGAGACGGTCTCGGTGAGCTTCCTGGCCAGCCGGGTGGGCACCTTCACCTTTCAGAGCTCCCCCGTCAGCCCGGAAGTCATGAGCCATGCGGGGACGCTGATCGTCACGCCATAGGGGGCACCGCCCGGCCTAGGCCAACGCCCGTGGGCTAGAAGAGGCCGCAGTGACCGCAAATCCCGGTCCCCTTGCACTCGGGGCAAGGGCTGCGGACGAACAGCGCCGAGACCTCCCCCGCACCCTGGCATGCGGGGCAGATCCCCGTATGGGCGCAGCGCGGACACGCCAGGAGGATGCGGTCGCGGGCGTAGATGAGTTCCTCGTTCCCGGGATGGACCTCCAGGGCTCGCTCAAAGAGGGCCTCCACCTCCGACTGCATCCCCTCACGGTCCATCCGGTCCAGGACGCCCGCCTTGAGCATGAGGGCCTTGGCGTTCCTTGCGTCGGCCTCCAAGGCGTCGTCCAGGCTTGCCAGGGCCACCTGGAACGCCGCCGATACCTCCGGGCTGTCGCGATATGCCCCGCGCTGCTTTCTCGGGAGGGCGCGGATCTCGTCCCTCCGAAGGTCCCGCGCCCGCCGGGAGAGGCGGACGCCATCCGCCAGGAGAATCTGCTGGTAAAAGTCCCGGACCTTCTCGTCCTCCGGCGCGCGGGCGTACCCCTCCCGGATCGCCTCCTTAGCATCCTCGAACCGGCCCTCCTCCAGGGAGCGCTGGGCCCGTACGAGCAGGGCGTGCACCTCCTCGGAGACCACGGGCGACGTAGGGGGGTGCCCCTAAAAAGGCCTCGCCCCTCAGGAGGAGGGACGCCGGCGCGGGGGCGCCTCCAGCACCCACCGCCAGGCGCGCCGAAGCAGGACGGTCCCCGCGAAGAGGGAGAGGCTGACCACGACGATGGCGCCCCCGGGGGGCCAGTTGAAGGCGAACGCGAGGAGGATTCCCCCCACCATGGCCACCAGGGCCAACGCGACCGCGCCGCCCAGCGCCTCGCGGAAGGTGCGGGCCACGTGCTGGCTGGCGGCGGCCGGCACGACCAGGAGGGCGGACACAAGGAGGACGCCCACGATCTTGATGGAGGCTACGACGGCCACGGCCGTCAACACGGAGAAGAGGATGTTCAGGCCATGGGTGGGAAGCCCGGTGGCCTCCGCCGTCTCCTC
>CAYGBN010000039.1:6505-11480 GCA_964348155.1 uncultured Methanomassiliicoccales archaeon | reverse complement strand
GCGTAACTCCCTTCCAGCTGAGGATGAACGGTACCGCCGTCTCCTCGTCGAAGGTGAGATAGACGTACTCCTTGTAGAGGCCCACCACGACAGCGAGGAGGAACGCGACGAGCAACCCGAACAAGAGGACGTCGTCCCAGGTGACGGTGAGGATGCTCCCGAACAGGAAGGCCACCAGATTCACGTTGGTGACCCCGCTGGCGGTCATGACGATGATCCCCAGGCCCAGGCCCGCGGTGAAGACGATCCCCAGGGCCGCGTCGCCCCGGACCACGCCCCGGTGCTCCAAGACGTGGATGAGGACGCCGCCGACCACCGCGGCGAGGAGGGCCAAGTAGAAGGGGGAGACGCTGAGGAAGACGGCCAGGGCGATGCCGCCAAAGGAGGCGTGGGCCAGGGAGTCGCCCAGGAGGGACATGCCGCGCAGTATGATGAAGGTCCCCATGATGGCGGCGGCGACGGCCACCAGCGTCCCCGCCAAAAGGGCCCGTTGCATGAAGCCAAAGAGCAGCATGTCCAGCAGGCCCATGGAACGCTCCTAGGGAGGGTGGGTGTGCGTCACGGCGGCGAAGGGGGAGCCGTACGTCTCCACGAGCTGGCTCGCCGTGAGGCCCGTGGCGGCCGGTTGGTGGCACACGAGCCTGCGATTGATGCAGGCCACCGTCTTCACCACGTCCAGGACCGCCGCCAGGTCGTGGGACGCCATGAGGATGGTCAGGCCTTGCTCGGCGTTCAGCTGCTTCAGGAAGCGATAGAACTCCTGCTGGGTTCCCGGGTCCACCCCCGCCGTCGGCTCGTCGAGGATCAGAAAGTCCGGCTCAGAGGCCAAGGCACGGGCCACGAGCACGCGCTGCTTCTCGCCACCCGAGAGGGACCCGATGCGGCGGCGCTGCTTCTCCCCCATGCTCACGGCCTCCAGCGCTCCGTCGATGGCCCGCCGGTCCGCGGACGTGAGGAAGTGGAGCAGGCCGCGACGCACCACGCGCCCCTGGGACGCCACCTCCCACACCGAGGCCGGGAACCGCGCGTCGAAGTTCGTGGCATGCTGTGGCACGTAGCCCACCCGATGCCACGCCCCGAACCGGTGGGCCGCCTCCCCGAAGAGGAGGGCCTTGCCGGCCCCGGGCCGGAGCCTGCCCATGATGACCTTGATGAGGGTCGTCTTCCCCGCCCCGTTCTGCCCGATGAGCGCCACGAAGTCCCCCTGAGGGATGGAGAGGGTAATGTCCTCCAGAACCTGGGTTCCGTTCATGCGGATGCCCACATCCTCCACGTCGACGACGTTCATCCCGCGCACCTCAGGCCGACCCGCAGGTTCGCGAGGTTATCCTGCATGAGGGAGAAATAGGTTCGTCCCATCTCGACCTCCTCCGCGGACAGGCTCTCCACGGGGTTCAGGGGAAGAGTCGTCCCGCCGATCTCCTCCGCGATGACCTGGGCCGCGTCGGAGGGAACCAGGGGCTCCGTGTACACGACGGTCACGCCCTGCGCCACGGCGACGGCGATGAGCTCCGTAAGGCGGTTGGGCGCAGGCTCCACCTCCGGGTTGAGGGCGATGGGTTCCAGGGAGAGGTTGTACCGCAGCGCGAAGTAGCGAAAGGCCGCGTGGGAGGCGATGAAGGTTCGCAGCTCGCACGATGCCAGACCCTCCTCCATCGCGCGATGGAGGCCCTCCAGCTCCGCCAGAAGGGCGTCGGCCCGCTGGGTGTAGGCGTCGCCCTCCACTGGGTCGACCTGGATGAGGGCGTCCCGAATCAGGCGGACCTGGTGCTGGGCCAGGAGGGGATCGAGCCAGATGTGAGGGTCCACCACGGTCTGCCCGCCGATGCGGAACGTGAGCAAGGGGAGACCCGCCGAGGTCTCCACGACGAGGGGAGGATCGCTCACTGCTCCCAACAGGTCTGGGACGTAGGTCTCAAACTGGGGATGCACGTAGACCAGCAGGTCCGCCTCGGCAACATCCACCACGTCGCCTGGCGTGGGCTCCCAGTCGTGGGGCTCCACCCCCGGCGGGACCAGGACACGGACCGAGACGTCCGCGCCCACCAGGCGTTGGGCGAACGCTTGGAGGGGGTAGAAGGAGACGACCACCGTTACGCGGCCTGCGGGCTGACGGGAGGCCAGGAGGGTGCTCACGCCGTAGCCGAGGGCGAGGAGGACGGCGGCGGCGACGGCCAGCACGATGGCCGTCCTCTGCCCACGGGAGAGGGTCATCCATTGGCCTAGCTGGCGGGGGCTATAAAGGCCTTCTTCGGGCTCGGGGGGACGGCCGCGCGAGGGCTAGGTCGTCTCTTGCTTGAGGAGCCACCGGACGCGGCGCGACCCGGACGGGTGCGAGTAGAAGAGGACCTCCACTGCCCGAGAGGGAGCGGCGTTCGAGAGGTTCTGGTCGTGGAGCTTCACCAGGGCGGTGGCGAGGCTCCGGGGATCGCCGCAAAGGGCCGCCCCCACGCGGTCCGCTCTCGCCTCCCGCCGTCGGGAGAGGGCGCCGGTCAGGGGCCCCACGCCTGTGAAGAAGAGGGTGCCGAAGAGCAGAAACAGCGGCAGGGTGGCCACCTGCTCCATGCCGGCGATGCCCACGGCGGGCACGGCGGCCCGGACGAAGAGATCGGCCAGGAAGAGGGCGAGGAGGGAGAGGGCCGCGGAGAGGAGGAAGTATCGAAGGGCGTCCCGGTGGACGTGGTGCGCCATCTCGTGGGCAAGGATCCCCTCCACCTCTTGGGGCGTGTACCGCTCCAGGATGTGGTCGCTCAGGAGAACCCGACGCGTTCGGCCCAGGCCAGCAAGGGCGGCGGTTCCGCGCTCGGTCTTGGCGCTCGAGACGAACTCGTGGACATCGAGGACGGGGATCCCTGCTTGCGACGCCAACCGCCGCACCCTCTCCCGAATCTCTGGGTCCTCCACGCGCCGGACCCGGTAGAACAGGGGCAGCAGGAGCACGGGGGCCACGTAGGTGGTGACGGCGGTGAAGGCCAGGGCGATGCCCCAGAAGGGGAGCCACCAGAGGACGCCGAAGCTCCGGATGGTCCAGTAGAGGACCTCCGCGCCGAAAAGGGCCACGCCCAGCCCCAGGACGAAGGCCTTCCCTCGGTCCGCCGCCCACGCCGTCCACGGCTGCCGTGAGAGGCCGTACCGCAGGTCAGACGCCCGGCCGGCAGCACGCAGGGGGAGGGCGAGCGCTTGGAGGACGCCGTACCCCACTGTCACGTAGAGTCCGACGACGAGCCAGGGGCTCCCGCTCACCGTCCGTGTCCACGCCTCCAACCGGAGGGAGACCCCGGTGAGGAGCGAGAGATAGAGGACGGACAGGAAGAGGGCCGTCCCCCCGAGCCCGAGGACCAGGGTCTCCCGCTGGTGGCGACGGGCCAGGGCCTGGCGCTCCGGGTGGAATGTCACGGGGCCCTCGTCGGGGTCCCCCTCGGGAGTCTCTCCCTCGTCCTGTGGCAACGGCGGGGCTCCTGGCGGCTCCGCGGAGGGTCCACGCAATCTTTAAATCGACCCCTCCGGTAGGTGCCTCGCTCATGGCGGGAAGGCTGGAGGCCCTCGAGAAGGTGAGGGAGGCGGAACGCAGGGTCCAGGAGGAGAAGGCCCAGGCCGAGAAGGAGCAGGAGCGCCTCCTGCGGCTTGCCAAGGGAGAGGCCCTCACTCTGCGCGAGGATCTTCAGGGGAAGGCGGAGGAGCGGTCTCAGGAGATCCTGCGCAAGGCCAGGACTTCCATCCAGAAGGAACGGGAGGGGATCCTCCAGCAGGGGCAGGCGGAGGCCGCTCGGATCCGGGACGAGGTCAAGGGGAAGATGGGTCGGGCCGTGGACCTCCTGCTGCAGAGGTTCGAGGAGGCCGTTCATGCTCCGGCCTAAGGAGATGCGTCGGGTCCTCATCGTTGGACCCCGCGACCTCCTCTCGGACACCGTTGAGATCCTCCACGCCCTGCGTCTCCTCCACATCGTGGATTTCCAGGAAGAGGACGAGACCTTCCAGATGGGCACGCCCCTGGAGCGTGGGGAGGAGGTATCCACCTCGCTGCTCAAGCTCCGCTCTATCGCCGGCGTGCTGAATTTGGAGGAGGCGAAGGGCCTTCCACGAGAGGAGGTGGGACCGGACGCCTCCCAGCGACTGGCCACCCTCGAACTCAACATCAGGGAGGAGGATGAGACCCGGCAGCGGGTGGAGGAGCTGCTGGCCGACCTGCGTGCCCGCGTTGAGGCCCTTCGTCCCTTCGCGGACCTGGGGCTGGACCTGTCCTACTACGGGGGCTACGAGAGCCTCGCGGTCTTCGTGGGGAGGATCCCTCGGGAGCTCGAGGGCTTGGAGGAGACGACGGACGCCTGGGAGCTCTTCCAGGCGGGAGACGCCGTGGCGCTCTTCGCGCCCCGTTCCCGGGAGGAGGACGTTCGGAACCTCCTCTCCCGCCAGGGCTTCGTCCGCCTGGATCCGCCGGCCGACCGGGGGGACCCGCGGACCATGCTCCGCGAGCTGCGGAACCAGCGGCAGCGGTGGCAGGCTCGCCAGCGGGAGGTGGAGGAGCGCCTCGCCAACCTTCGGGAGCGGTTCGCCGACTTCGTGCTCTCGGCGGAGGCCTTTTTCACCCGCGAGGTCGAGAAGGCCGAGGCCCCCTTGCGGTTCGCCACCAGCGATCACTCCTTCCTGGCGGAGGGGTGGATCCCCGCAGAGCGGTGGGGGGAGATGGAGACGCGGCTGGCGGAGCTTGGCGGCCTCCACGTCGGGGCCTTGGAGGAGGGGGAGGAGGACCCTCCGGTCCTCCTGGACAACCCGAGGCCCATCCGCCCCTTCGAGATGCTCACGAATCTCTTCTCCACACCGAATTACAGAGAGATCGACCCCACCCTGACCCTCTTCCTCGTCTTCCCTATCTTCTTCGGGCTCATGGTGGGGGACCTGGGCTACGGCATCATCCTCGCCCTCGTCGGGCTCGTCGGCCTGTGGCGGGTTAAAGAGAACCAGAACATCCGGCGGT
>CAYGBN010000039.1:0-6464 GCA_964348155.1 uncultured Methanomassiliicoccales archaeon | reverse complement strand
GAGGGCCACGGAGAGGCGCCCGTCGGATGGGACACCCTCACGGGGGTGAGCCTCCCCCTCACAGCCGTCATCCACAAGCTCACGGACGTGGTTGACCTCCTCGTCCTCTCGGTGGTGGCGGCATTCATCCACCTGGGCCTGGGCTTCCTCCTGGGCATCGCGAACGAGATCCGCCACGACAAGCGACACGCGGCGGCCAAGGCGGCGTGGTTCCTGGTCCTCCTGGGTTTCTTCATCCTCATCATGGCCCGCGTCCGCTGGAATCGCGTTGCGGGGTTCGTGATCAACACCGTGTTCGCGCCTCTGCCCCTGGCGGGCATGGAGCTGTTCGGCTTCCAGATCCCCTTCGTGGCCCTGGGTCTTCTGGTGGTGGGTGCCGTCGTGGTGGCCGCCATGGAGTTCCTGGCAGCGGGGAACCCCGTCGCCATCCTGGAAGTGGCCAGCCTCCTGGCCAACATGATTTCCTACACGCGGCTGGCGGGCATCGCCGTGGCCAAGGCGGCCATCGCGGAGAGCCTCAACAACGCTATCTTCCATGGCCTGATCTTCCAGGGGAGCCTTCTCTTCGTTGCCTTCGGCCTCTTCCTCCTGTTCGGAGCCCAGCTCATCGTCCTCCTGCTGGGCGGACTCTCCTCGGGCATCCAGGCCCTCAGGCTTAACTACGTGGAGTTCTTCATGAAGTTCTTCAAGGGAAACGGCGTCCCCTTCACGCCCTTCGGGGCACCTACAAAGCAAGGAGCGTAAACGGAGGTACAACACATGGGTGACTTAGCGGCAGGAATGGCGGCCTTGGGCGTCGCCCTGACCATCCTCGGAAGCGCCTTCGCCACGGCGTGGGCGGAGAAGGTGATCGGCGGGGCGGCCATCGGGGCCATGGCCGAGAAGCCTGAGCTCTTCGTGCGGGGCCTTGTGCTGATGGTCATTCCAGAGACCATCATCATCTTCGGCCTTGTGGTGGCCCTGCAGATGGCGGGGCTCATCCCCGGACTCGCAGAGGCGGGCGCGGTCGTTCCGTAGGCACGGGCATGTCCCTGGACAAGGTCGTCGACGAGATTCTCAGCCGCGGCAGGCGCGAGGCCGAGGAGATGGTCGAGTCCGCCAGCCGCGAGCGGGAGGCGATGCTGGCCGAGGTGCGGAAGGAAGGGGAGGCCCTCCTCAAAGAGCGAGAGCGCCAGACCGAGGAGCAGGCGGATCGGGAGCGCCTGCGTGAGGTGGCCCGCGCGGAGCTTGAGGCCAAACGCATCGCCCTTCAGGCCCAGCGGGAGGTTCTGGACGAGGTCCTGGAGCGGGCGAAGGAGCGTCTCCTGGACACCGGCTCGCGGGAGCGCCTCACGGAGGCCCTCGTCAACGCGCACCAGGACGAGATCAGGGAGGGGGTGGTCCTCTGCCGCCCCGGCGATGTCCCTCTCCTGAAGCGTCTCGTGAAGGGGGAGGTTCGGGGCGAACTCCCGGGCATCGGCGGCCTCGTGGTGGAGAGTCCCGACGGGAGCCACAGGGTGGACCTCACCTTCGAGACCCTCCTGGACGAGCTCTGGGAGGACGTCGTGCGCGACGTGGCCGCCCTCTTCTGGAAGGGGGAGTGACGTGGCATTGGAAGGGTCCCGATCGCTGCTGAAGCGGGTCAGAGGCCGGCTTCCGGTGGAGTGGGGGAACTACCCCTACGTGACGGCGCGGGTCAAGGCGAAGAAGGCCCTCCTGCTGCCGAAGGATGCCTACGCCAAGCTGCTCCAGATGTCCATCCCGGAGATCGCCCGCTTCCTTGGGGAGGGGCAGTACAAGGAGGAGATGGTGACGCTGGGAGCCCGCTACGACGGCGTGGAGCTGCTGGAGCGGGCCACCAGGAGCAACCTGTCGCGCATCTTCACCCAGATCATCGAGTTCTCCGAGGGCCGCCTGCGGGAGATGGTCGCCCGCTTCCTGGACCGATGGGACGTATGGAACATCAAGACCATCCTTCGGGGCCGGTTCTACGGGGCGTTGGAGGAGGAGATCGTCGAGAACCTCCTGCCCGCGGGAAGCCTCTCCCGGAGGTTCCTGGAGAGCCTCGTGGCCATGGAAGAGGTCTCCGACGTGGTGAACGCCCTGGCGGAGACCCTCTACGGGCCCGTCCTGGTGGGGCTCCCCA
Source organism: uncultured Methanomassiliicoccales archaeon (assembly GCA_964348155.1). GTDB lineage: Archaea > Thermoplasmatota > Thermoplasmata > RBG-16-68-12 > JAJISG01 > JAJISG01. The sequence continues at coordinate 4,339 of CAYGBN010000039.1, read as the reverse complement.
CGGGGCTGGAGGAGGTCCGGAGCATGGGGCCGTACGAGGATCTCCTGGACAAGGTGTACTACGAGACCCTCCTGGCCGCGGTGCCTCCCACCCCCGAACCCCAGAGGCTCTTCCACAACTTCGTGCGCATGGAGATCGACGTGGTGAACACGAAGACGCTCCTCCGGATTCGCGGGCTAGAGGAGGTGGCGAAGCGGGGGATCTTCATCCGGGGCGGCCTCACGTTCACCGCCGAGGAGATGCGGGAGATGGTGAGCATGGAGCTTCCGACCCTGCTGGACCGCCTGCGAAGGGCGCCCTTCTACGAGGAGCTCGCCCCCCACCTCCAGGAGGAGGAGCTGCGCCTCGTTCAGGGCACCCGGGCCATGGAGCGGTGGCTCCTGTCCCAGGCCGCGAAGGGCGCGAACCTTCACCCCCTGTCCATCCTGCCGGTGCTGGACTACCTGGTGGCCAAGACGAGGGAGGTGGAGAACCTGGGCATCATCGCCCGGGGGAAGGCCCACGGCCTGGCGCGGAACGTCATCAAGGACATGCTGGTGGTGTGAGTGGAGATCGCCGTGGTGGGCAGCGATGAGTTCGTCATTGGCTTCCAGCTGGCCGGCATCCGGAAGACCTACGGGGGCCCCCTGGAAGGGATGGAGGCGCGGGTGGAGGAGGCCCTGGAAGACGAGGAGGTGGGCATCCTCATCCTGCACAGCGAGGAGATGGGGAACCTGTCCCTGGGCCTGCGGCGCCGCCTCCCCACCCTGCCCCGCCCCGTGGTCATCGCCGTGGGGGGCGAGGAGGAGGAGGACCTGCGGACCAAGGTGAAGCGGGCCATCGGCATCGATCTGTTTGCATCGTCATGAGGTGAGCGAATGGCAACGAAGACGAAGAAGGGGCGGACCGCGGCCAAGGGCACCGGGGAGATCTACCGGGTGGCGGGCCCCGTCATCACCGCCTCGGGCCTCCGCCCGAAGATGTACGACGTCATGCTCGTGGGCGAGGAGCAGCTCATGGGGGAGGTCATCGGCCTGGAGGGGGAGAAGACCGTCATCCAGGTCTACGAGGACACGAGCGGCGTCCGGCCGGGGGAGCGGGTCACGGACACGGGCCAACCCCTGCTGGTGGAGCTGGGGCCCGGCCTCCTGAGCAGCATCTTCGACGGCGTGCAGCGCCCCCTCCCCGTCCTCCAGGATCGGACGGGGGACTACATCCCGCGCGGCGTCCGGGCCAATGCCCTGGATCGCGCCAAGGAGTGGGAGTTCCGGCCGACCGTCAAATCGGGGGACGAGATCGCGGGCGGCGACGTATTGGGCCTGGTCCAGGAGACGGAGCACACGGAGCACCGAATCCTTTCGCCCCCAACGCTGGAGGGGACCATCAAGGAGGTGCGGGAGGGGAAGGTCACCGTGGAGGACGCCGTGGCCACCCTGGAGGGCGGGCAGTCCGTCGGGCTCATGCAGACGTGGCCTGTGCGAAGACCCCGCCCCGTGAGGGAACGGCTGATGCCCACAGTCCCCCTCATCACCGGGCAACGGGTGTACGACTTCTTGTTCCCCCTGGCCAAAGGAGGCACCGCCGCCATTCCCGGCGGCTTCGGGACGGGCAAGACGGTCTCCTCCCAGCAGTTCTCCAAATGGTGCGACGCGCGGATCATCGTCTACGTGGGCTGCGGCGAGCGGGGCAACGAGATGACGGAGATGCTCACCATCTTCCCCGAACTCGAGGACCCCTCCACCGGCGCCCCCCTCATGCAGCGGACGGTGCTCATCGCCAACACGAGCAACATGCCTGTGGCGGCGCGGGAGGCCTCCGTCTATACGGGCATCACCATTGCCGAGTACTACCGGGACATGGGGTACCACGTGGCGCTCATGGCGGACAGCACCAGCCGGTGGGCCGAGGCCATGCGGGAGATATCCTCTCGCCTGGAGGAGATGCCGGGGGAGGAGGGCTTCCCCGCCTACCTCTCCTCTCGCCTGTCGGAGTTCTACGAGCGGGCGGGGCGCGCCACCGTCCTCAACGGGCAGGAGGGCAGCGTCTCCGTGGTGGGTGCCGTCTCTCCCTCCGGGGGCGACTTCTCCGAGCCCGTCACCCAGGGAACCCTGCGCATCGTGAAGGTGTTCTGGGCGCTGGATACGAAGCTGAAGGAGCGGCGGCACTTCCCCGCCATCAACTGGCTCACCTCCTACAGCCTGTACGCACCCACCCTGGAGGCCTGGTTCCGGGAGCACGTCAGCGAGGACTGGCCCGAGCTCCGGGGCTGGGCGCAGCGCGTGCTGCAGGAGGAGGCCGAGTTGGAGGAGATCGTTCGGTTGGTGGGGGCCGACGCCCTGCCGGAGGACCAGCAGCTCACCTTGGAGGTGGCCCGGATGATCCGGGAGTACTTCCTGCAGCAAAATGCCTACCACGCGGTGGACACGTACTGCACCTTGGAGCACCAGCTCCACCTCGTCCAGGCCATCAAGCGCTACGACGAGCTGGGCCAGCGGGCCCTGGCCCTGGAAGCGCCCCTCCAGGACATCGTGAACCTTCCCGCCCGGGCGCGGCTATCCCGGGCCAAGTACGAGGAGAACTTGGAGGAGGAGATGGCGGAGACCGTCGCCCAGATGGAGGAGGAGTTCCGCAAGATGGAGGGGAGCTGAGTGGCCAAGGAGTACCGGACCATCACCGAGATTGCCGGGCCCCTCATCTTCGTGGAGAAGACAGAACCCGTGGGCTACGCCGAGCTGGTGGAGGTCGCCCTCCCCAGCGGCGAACGACGGCGGGGGCAGGTCCTGGACACCTCCCGGGAAATCGTTGTGGTCCAGATCTTTGAGGGCACCTCGGGCATCGACCGGGCCTCCCGCGTGAAGTTCCTGGGGGAGACCATCCGCCTCAGCGTCTCCGGCGACATGCTGGGCCGGGTGCTGTCGGGCAGCGGGGACCCCATCGACGGGGGGCCACGCATCCTTCCAGAGGACCGTCGGGAGGTCGTGGGGGCCGCCATGAATCCCTACTCCCGGGCGCACCCCAGCGAGTTCATCCAGACGGGGATCTCCACCATCGATGGGATGAACACCCTGGTCCGTGGGCAGAAGCTGCCTCTCTTCTCCGGGGCCGGCCTCCCGCACAACGAGATAGCGCTGCAGATCGCCCGTCAGGCGAAGGTGCCGGGAGCCGTGGAGCCCTTCGCGGTGGTCTTCTCCGCCATGGGGATCACCCACGAGGAGGCCCGTTTGTTCATGGACGACTTCGAGCGAACGGGGGCCCTCAAGCGCGCGGTTCTCTTTCTGAATCTAGCGGACGATCCGGCCGTGGAGCGCCTCATCACGCCCCGCATGGCCCTCACGGCGGCCGAGTTCCTGGCCTTCGACATGGACATGCACGTCCTCGTCATCCTGACCGACATGACGAACTACGCGGAGTCCCTCCGCCAGATCGGTGCCGCCCGTGAGGAGGTGCCCGGGCGTCGGGGGTACCCGGGCTACATGTACACGGATCTCGCCACCAACTACGAGCGTGCGGGGCGCATCCATGGCAAGCGGGGGAGCATCACCCAGATCCCCATCATGGCCATCCCCGACGACGACTGGACCCACCCCATCGCCGACCTGACGGGGTACATCACGGAGGGGCAGATTGGCGTCGCGCGGGACCTGCACCGGAAGGGCATCTACCCGCCCATCGATCCGCTTCCCTCCCTCTCCAGGCTAATGGATGCAGGCATCGGCCCCGAACGCACGCGGGAGGACCACAAGGCGGTCTCCGACCAGCTCTACGCCGCGTACGCCGAGGGGAAGGACGTGCGCGGACTCATGGCCATTGTCGGCAAGGAGGCCCTCAGCGACCGGGACCGTCGCTTTCTGGACTTCGCCGACCGCTTCGAGAACGAGTTCATCCGGCAGGGTCATGAGGAGGACCGGGAGTTCGAGACCACCCTGGAGCTAGGGTGGGAGCTGCTATCGGACTTGGACGAGGCGTGGCTGACGAAGATCGACCGGAAGACCCTGGAGACCTACCACCCGGCCCACCGGGCGGGGGCGACGGCGACCGCGGAGGCACCGGAGTAGCCCCATGGTCTTGGAGGAGTACAAGCCCACCCGCTCCCAACTGCTCCAGGTCCGGAAGGTCAAGCGGATGGCGGAGCGGGGGCATCGCCTCCTGAAGCTGAAGCGGGACGCCCTCATCGTGGAGTTCTTCAACGTCCTGGACCGAGCTCGGGAGGTGCGGTCCAACATCGTGGACCGCTACCGCACGGCGGAGGAGCGGCTCGCCATCGCGGCCTCCGTGGAGGGGCGCATCGGCGTTCGCTCGGCGGCCTACGCCATGGTGGAGATCCCGACCCTGGACCTCAGCACCCGGAACGTCATGGGCA
>CAYGBN010000038.1:0-15280 GCA_964348155.1 uncultured Methanomassiliicoccales archaeon | reverse complement strand
ATGAGGTAGACTCCCGCGGTGATGCCTGCCCCAAAGAGACCCTGCACGGCCCCGAACGCCGCGACCACGACGGGTCTGTCCGCAACGGCCACACCATCGTACATGGCCGCGAACGATCTCGTTGTCTCGAGCGTTCCCACGGTACCAGCGAGGAGCAGGACAGTGGCAAGGACGCTCGATCCGAGCCCGATACGGGCAAAGACGCGGCTCGGCTCCCGAAGGCTCACGTAGAGGGCCGCCAAGAATGGGAGGATCAGCAGGAGGGAGATGATGATGGGGCCGAGAGTGACCGTGAGGAGGGTCGGGTCTGCGAGAAAGTCTACGAGATTCTGCTCATAATCGGGAGCAGCGGCAGGAGGTGGTCCTGACGCGACGACAACAATGAGAGTCACAAGCACAATGACCCCGGCCAACATCCCGGCCAACCCCCCGACACGCAGAACGCTGCTATCCGCCGCCATTCGCCTCCCCCGCTCCGCGATAGCACATGGCACGCTTAAGCCTTACGGTCAGCGAGGTCTCAAGGTCATGATGGAGCGCTTGGTCGTCTCTAAGGCCCCGCTGAATGAGGGGAGGGCCAAGGCGGGTCTCCTTGGCGCCAGGCGCCAACCTTCAAGAACCCCATGGGGGTATTGCCCCCGTTCCCATGGACAAGGAGGCCAACTTCGCCGACTGGTACCTCGAGGTCATCGACAACGCGGGCATCGTGGACAAGCGCTACCCCGTGAAGGGGATGAACGTCTGGACGCCGTACGGCCGGAGGGTCATGCGCCTCATGAACGACTGCATGCACGAGGAGATGGCCCGCACGGGCCACGACGAGGTCCAGTTCCCCGTCCTCATCCCGGAGGAGGCCTTCCAGAAGGAGGCGGACCACATCAAGGGGTTCGGCGGCGAGGTCTACTGGGTGACCCACGGCGGCCTGAACCCCCTGGACGTGCGGCTCCTCCTGCGGCCCACCAGCGAGGCCGCCATGTACGACCTCTTCGCCCTCTGGATCCGCTCCCACACCGACCTGCCCCTGAAGGTGTATCAGATCGTCCCCACCTTCCGCTACGAGACGAAGCAGACCCGGACGTTCCTGCGGGTCCGGGAGCTCTCCTTCTTCTTCGAGAGCCACACCTGCCACGCGGACGTGGAGGATGCGGAGCGGCAGATCCACGAGGACCTGGAGATCTGGGAGAACCTGGGGCGGAGGTACGCCCTCCCGACGCTCATCAACAAGCGGCCTGACTGGGACAAGTTTGCGGGGGCTCACTACACGGTCTCCCCCGACGCCTACGTGGCCGCCGGGGGACGGGCCCTCCAGGTGGCGAGCATGCACCAGTACCATGACAACTTCTCGAAGGTGTATGAGATCACCTTCGAGGACGAGGAGGGGGAGCGCCGGTTCGTCCACCAGACCACGTACGGGATGAGCGAGCGGATCCTGGGCGCCATCGTGGCCATCCACGGCGACGACAAGGGCATCGTCCTCCCTCCCGACGTGGCCCCCATCCAGGTGGTCATCGTCCCCATCCCCGCCAAGGGGAAGCAGCGGCGGGTCACCAAGGAGGTGAAGGCCTTGAGGGACGAACTGTCAAAGGCGGTCCGCGTGGAGCTGGACCTGCGGGACCTTCGCCCCGGGGCCAAGTACTACGACTGGGAGCGACGGGGCGTCCCCCTGCGGGTGGAGGTGGGCGTGGAGGAGATCGAGGGCGGCTACGTCACCTTGGCCCGTCGCCACACCGGCCGGCGGACAAAGGCCAAGCGAGGAGAGGTCCTCCAGCGCGTGGAGGCCGTCCTCCGCCGCATCCAGACGGACCTGTACGGGCGGGCGAGGCAGGAGCTGGAGGAGAACACGCACACCGTCACGTCCTACGAGGAGGTCCCCCTGGTGGGCATCCTCCGGGTGGGGTGGTGCGGCAGGGAGTCCTGCGGGCTGGCCATGGAGGAGAAGCTGGACCGCGGGATCTTGGGGACCCCCTACCTCGGCGAGGCGTTTCGCGGCACGTGTCTCGAGTGCGGGGAGGAGACGGAGACGGTGGCGTACGCCGCCCGCACGTACTAGTCCCGGCTGTACAGCAACATCCCCGCCAGGCCGAAGACCACCATGAGGATGACCAGGGCGTAGATCCCGATGTTCTCCGCCGCGAAGATGTTCCAGGAGTTGTACAGGATCCCCCACACCACGTAGAGGAGGACGCCCATGGACAGAAGGAACCCGTAGCCGTAGAAGACGACCGTTCGGGCGGCGGGGAACTGGACCACGCCCGGGCTACTCCTGGCGCCGATTTATAGGTTTGGAGGCGTCCTGGCCCTCCCGACGAGCGTAATACAGGAAGAGGCCGAAGGCGGCCGCGGAGCCCACCAGAAGGGCGTAGAAGGGCCAGAGGGGCAGGGGCACCTTGACCCCGAACGCCGTGTCGGGCAGGAGCCCGTCCACCTCCTCCCCGTAGGCCTCACTCAGGAAGGACAGGTTCAGGAATCCCACGTACCGGTAGGCCTCTCGCTCGGGGAGGGAGACGTCCCGGGTGGCGTAGGCCAACTCCGTCGTCGTAAAGAAACCGGGGGAGAGCAGCAGGGCCGTCTGCCCGCCCTCGTAGTCGAAGGCGAGTCGGAAGCGGACGACGTAGGTCCCTTGGGCGAAGGCGGAGCCGCCCGGCGTTTCCGCCTCCGTCACGACGCGGTGGCGGAGGTTTACGGAGGACCCGGGGAGTATGTCGCCCAGGCTCAGGCGGAGCGCTGGATCGTTGCTGGCGGCGAAGAGGGGAGGGCTCCCCAGGTCGCGCACGGGCGTGATGGTGAGCCCTTCAGGAAAGACGGGCACGCGGTACTCGTGGATCTCCACCGCAAGGCTCGCATTCTCCATGGTCCAGCCGTAGGGGTTCGTTACGTTGAACCCCAGGTCCCCGCTCTCCCCAGGGCTCAGCTGCAGCGGCTGGAAATCCGTGAGGATTGCCCCTGTGAGGCCGGAGTCGCCCACCTCCTGCGCCGCCGCCAGGGGCATCAGGAGAGATGCGAGAACGAGAAGCGTGCCGGCTCGGCCCACCTGGCGTGGTACAACCCGGGGCTTTAATATCCTTTCTCGAGGCTCCGGAATCGGTGACGACATACCCACGGCTCCCGGCCCTCAGGGTCCCCCGAATGCGCGGCCACAAGACCATCCGCCGCCTCGCGGAGCGTGGGCTCTACGACGCCCGGCGCCGGGTCCTCGAGTCAGGGCGAGCCCTCGAGATCCCCCTTCGTCGTGCGGACGAGTCGCTCCTTGCGTGGGGGGAGGTCGTTCAGCAGGATCATCCTTCGTGGGTTTCCCGCCCTCCCACCCCCTACGAGGCGATCCAGCGGCACGCTGCCCTGCCCTCCGCCCTCCGCCCCCTCCTCCCACGACGGTGGGAGAAGGTCGGAGACGTGCTCCTCCTTCGGTTTCCGAAGGCCTTGCGGGGCCATCAGGAGGTCGTCTGCCGCGCGTACGCGACCGTCCTGCGCGTTAAGGCCGTCCTCGACGTGACGTCGGGAGTCGAGGGCCCGTGGCGTAAGCCTCGGAGCGAGCTTCTCTGGGGAGAGAGCACCGAGACGATCCACCGGGAGAACGGCGTCCTCTTCAAGCTGGACCTGCAGAAGGTGATGTTCTCCTCCGGCAACGTGGACGAGCGCGTCCGCATGGCCGGTGTTGCGCGGGAGGGGGAGGTCATCGTCGACATGTTTGCCGGGATCGGCTACTTCGCCCTGCCCATGGCCGTCCGAGGACGGGCGAGGAGGATATACGCCTGCGAGGTGAACCCCGTCGCCTACGGGTACCTGGTGGAGAACGTTCGTCTGAACGGGGCCGCCAACGTGGTCCCGCTGCTTGGAGACTGCCGGGACGTGGCCCCCGAAGGAATGGCGGACCGGGTGGTGCTCGGCTACCTCCGGGACACCCACGCCTTCCTCCCCAAGGCGCTGCGCACCCTCCGTGGGAGGGGATGGGTGCACTACCACGAAGCTTGTCCGGACGTGTGGAGCGATCGCCTCCGCCGCCACCTCAGGGAGGCGGCTGCGTCCCAGGGATGGCAGGCCCAGAAGGCCCGTCTGCGCCAGGTGAAGTCCTACGCCCCGGGCGTCTCTCACTGGGTCGTGGACGCCCTCATGGCGCCGGAAGGGACTCCCCCGAGCCGCTCGCCGTAAGGAGCCGCTGCAGTCCCTCCGCGTAGGCGTCGCCGTCGGCCTTCATCAGCTCGCGTGCCATGGGGGTCAGGAAGTCGGCCAGCTCCTTCTCCGAGCCCCGCACCATCCACTGCTTCCCCGCCGCCTCGTCCAGGGCCTGAAGGAGGGCCATGGCCACCGCCTTCTCCGCCGTCCTCCCCTGCAGGCCCCGCCCGGCCGTCAGGGCCGCCTCCTCCCGCCCCTTCGTCTTGAAGGCCCGCATCGTCTCGTCCACCAGACGGGCCACGGGAGGGAGGGCGTCCCAGGAGGGGAGCCGCGCCACCACGTCCAGGTCCTTCCGGATCTTCAAGGCCTCCGCCAACATCTTGTCGGCGCCCCGCTCCTCCGCCTCGGAGGCCTCCAGAAGGGCGTTGGCCATCTCCTCGTCCTGGAGGAGTGCCTCCAGGAGGGTTCGCTGCAGGTCCTCGTCCAGGGCCTCCATTAACTTCGTCGTGCTGGCCTCCGGAAGGACGATCCCCCCTTCCATCTCCTCCTCCAGCGCCTCGAACGCCGGCAGCATGTCCCCGGAAACCTTCAGCGCACGCAGGAAGGCCGGGTAGTCGTCCTCGAAGCACTCCCCACCCACGACGAAGAGTTCCTCCGCCTCCGCGACCCTCTCCACGAGGTCCAGGACCTCCTTCTCCAGGAGGCCGGCCTCGTCCAGCTCCCCCCTGAGGTAGTCCTGCACGTTCTTCCCCTGCAGGGAACGGTCCTCGGCGAAGCTGCATTGCTCGCCGTGGCACCGCAGGGTCGGTCGCAGCCGGACGTCGAAGGATGCCTCGAAGTTGGGCACGGCCATGCGCTGCCCGGCGAGGGACGGGAAGCTCCCCTTCGGCGGATGGCAGCGGCGGCAGAGGACCACCTTCACCCCGGCGCCCCTCCAGTCCACGACCACGCCCGGCTCCTCCCCCGCGTGGGGGCAGACGTACTCGTCGCCAACCTGGCGGAGGGCGACGCCGGTCCTCGCGAGGGTCTCCCTGACGAAGGCCTCCGGGGGCCGGTCCTCCCGACAGGTGGTGACCATCTCGGCCTCCAAGGAGTAGACGTGCAGCCCCTTGCGACGAGCCCAGCCGCCCACCGTGAGGAGGCGGAGCTCCGGGACGTCGTGGTACTGGACACCCACGAGCTGCTCCTTGGGCGCCTTCCCCCGGACGGCGTAGTTCACCGTGCCGTACGGCGTCTTTGCAGGGGCGAGATAGGGCGCCTTGCCCTGGAGCGCCACCAGGAGGGTGGCGGCGTACGCCCGGGCCAGGGGCGGTCCCCGCCTGGCGAGCCGCTCCAGCCGGGCCTCGTCCTCCGCCACGGCGGCAATGCCCTGCAGGCGCCGGAGGAGGCCATCAAAGGGGCAACGGGGGCAGGCCTCTGGGAGGCACCGGGGGATCACGGCCTCCGGCCGCGTTCGAAGCGCCTCCGCCTTGCGGACCAGCTCCTTCTCCTGGACCTTGGGGGCGGCGCGAATCCCCGTGCGGAGCTTCTTCGCCACGCCTTCGCATCTCGCCGCCCGCTAAGAAACCTTCCTTGGAGCCGGAGAAACCTTTTACGCGGCCTCCCTCTTGCCCCGAGGATACCGTGCCGGACGCCTTGGACCTGGTCACCCGGAGGACGGCGGAGGTCGTCACGCCGGAGGAGCTGCGCACCCTCCTGGGGGAACGTGAGAAGCCGAAGGCCTACGTGGGGCTGGAACCCAGCGGCCTGGTGCACCTGGGGACCGGGGCGCTGGTGGGCGGCAAGGTAACGGACCTGCACGAGGCGGGGTTCGACGTCACCATCCTACTGGCGGACTGGCACGCCTACATCAACGACAAGTTTGGCGGGGATTGGGAGGCGCTGGACGCCTGTGCGGACTACTTCGTGGACGCGTTCCGCTCCCTGGGCGTGCCGGAGGACGTGCGGTTCGTCAAGGCCAGCGAGCTGGTGGCGGACCCCGAGTACTGGAAGCTCATCCTGCGGGTCTCCAAGAGCTCGACCCTGGCGCGTATCCGCCGGGCGCTCCCCATCATGGGGAGGCAGGAGGAGGCATCGGAGCGGGACCCGTCCATGCTCCTCTACCCCGCCATGCAGGTGACGGACATTCACGTCCTGGACTTGGACCTGGCGTACGGGGGAATGGATCAACGCCACGCGCACATGCTCTACCGGGACCTCGCCCCCCGGCTCGGGTGGAAGCAGGTCGTGGCCCTCCACACGCCCCTCCTCTCCAGCCTCCAGGGTGGGGGACGGATGGACGCCTGGGACGCGAAGATGAGCAAGTCCCGGCCGGAGACGGCCATCTTCATCCACGACACCTCGGAGGAGGTTCACGGGAAGATCCAGAAAGCGTACTGTCCGCCCCGGGAGGCGGAGGGCAACCCCATCCTCCAGTTCTGCGAGTACGTCCTCCTGCCCCGGTTCGGCAGCCTGACGGTGGAGCGGGAATCCCGCCACGGGGGCGACATCACCTATCGGGACTACCCCCCTCTGGAGGCGGCGTACCTCCAGGGAGACCTCCATCCCAAGGACCTGAAGGAGGCCGTGGCCAAGGGAATCGACGCCTACCTGGCCGACTCCCGGTCGCACTTCGAGCGACGGCCGGAGACGCTCGAACGCATGCGGTCGCTCCTGGCGTGAGGTGGACGTGGTCAAGAGGAACCTGCGGCAGGGGGCCTTCCTGGCCTTCCTCTCCGGCACCCTCCTCATGGCAGGACACTTCTCCGGGGCGCCCTACTGGCGAGACCTCTTGGAGGCCGTCGCCCGCTTCGTGGAGGTGACCCCCCTCCTTCGCGCCCTCTTCCTCGCCGTCCTGGCCGTCGCCTCCCTCGGTGGCCTGGCGGTTGTTGCGGGCGGCCTGCTCATCCTGGAGAAGCGGCTGCTCCCGGCGAAGATCCTCATCCTCCTGGGGACGGGGTTCGGCCTCCTCTCCTTCGTGGCCGGCCTGGTGCTCCTCGTCCTGCGGGGAGACCTGCCGGTGGCCGGGCACCCCGTGGTGGTTCTGGTGGGCGTGGGCCTCTCGGTGGTGGCGCGCTTCCGGGCCCGACGGTAGCCTAGCGGAAGTGGCCGCGGACGGAGAGGATGTAGCCCAGGAAGAGCAGCAGGATGATCAGGCTGAGGGCGCCTCCCAGCAGGGCCGTGTAGGCGGCCTGGGTCAGGCTTGCGTACAGGGAGAGAACGGCCCGCACCACGCCCACGAAGGCGACGATGGCGGCAAGCCACCACGCCCAGGGGCGGAGGTTCAGGAGCCCATTTCCGGTCCCCAGGAGGACCGCGCCCACGATGAGGTTCACCAGGGAGCTGAGGAGGAACAGGTTCTCGGGGAGGCCGGGGTTGAGGGGGAACGCGAAGACAGCGATGGCGACCAGGAGGCCGAGAAGCCCCAGGACGAGGAGGATCAACCCTCCCACGACAGCGAGGCTTCCAAGGACTGTCACACCCAACGGTCGACGACGAGCCATGGCACGGGGAACGGCGCGCCCCATACTTAAGGCGAGCGCCCGCAGCCACCGCTCGCTCAGAACCAGCCTTTCCGGCGGAAGTAGAGGGCCATGGCCACGCCGGTGGCGGCCATGACGCCGACGGCGATGAAGTAGCCGTAGGCGAAGCCGAGCTCGGGCATGTTCGTGAAGTTCATCCCGTACAGGCCCGCCACGAAGCCCAGCGGTATGAAGATGGTGGCGATGATCGTCAGGACCTTCATGACCTCGTTCATGCGGTTGCTCACGCTGGACAGGTAGGTGTCCAGCATCCCTGCCACCATGTCCCGTTGGCTCTCCACGGTGTCGATGACCTGGATCGTGTGGTCGTAGACGTCCCGAAGGTACACGAGGGTCCCCTCGCGCACGAGCTCCGACTCCCCCCGTTGCAGGCGGTTGATGACCTCTCGCAGGGGCCAGATGGAGCGTCGAAGGAAGATCATCTCCCGCTTCAGCTCGTGGATGGCGTGCAGGGTGGAGGTGGTGGGGTCTTCGATGAGCTCCTCCTCCACCTCCTCCAGGCGCTCCCCGAAACGCTCCAAGAGGACGAAGTAGTGGTCCACCAGGGCATCCAAGAGGGCGTACGCCAGGTAGTCGGCCCCCGCCTTTCGCAGCCGACCCTTCCCCGCCCGCAGGCGCTCCCGGACGGGGTCGAAGATGTCCCCCACCCGCTCTTGGAAGGAGAGGACGAAGTTCCGCCCCAGGACGAGGCTCACCTGCTCGTCCTCCAAGGCGCGGCGAGCGTCGTCGTAGGCGAGCATCCGGACGACCAGGAACGCGTAGGTCTCGTAGTCCTCCATCTTGGGCCGCTGACCCGTGTTCATGACGTCCTCCAGGACCAGGGGGTGCAGGCCGAAGTGGGTGCCGAGCTTCTCCACCACGTCGACCTGGTGCAGGCCGTCCACGTTGATCCACGTGACCGTCTCGGAGTCGAGATAGCCGAACGCCTCCTCTGGCGTCGCCAGGACCCGTTCCTCCAAGTCGTCCTCGTTGTAGTCCAAGACCGTGATACGCACGACCTTCCGCTCCCCCGTGTGAACGAGGGTTCCCGGCGCCTGCCCCACCGCCTTGGCCCTTTGCCTCACGAATCGTGCCATGTTCTTCACCTACGGGAGCGCGACGAGCGTGGCCAGGAGGATCAGTAGGAGGGTCCATACGGCCACGGAAACCCGGGTCGCCCGTCGGGCCTGCTCCTCCTCCCACCACGTTAGGGGCGAGATGCCTTGAGCGACGAAGGTGAGGACGCCCGCAAGGTTGATGCCCACCAGGTAGACGAGGAGGAGGAGCCCCGTCCCGGCCGCGGATGCCCACTGCCCGCTCCCCACGAACATGCCCAGGATGACCGTGGGTGGGAGAAGCGCCACGGAGACCATGACGCCCACGAGAGCCGTGGGAAGGACGATGGTGAACGCCACCGCGCCCGCACTCCCCGCCACCACCGCCAGGAGGATGTCCCACGCGTCCACGCGGAGGCGGCCCTCAATGAGGGGATTGGTGACGTCGACGCCGATGAGGAGGCCCACGACGGCCCCCACCAAGATGGCCACGCCAATGCCCGCCAGGTTGGCCCTCACGGCCTGCCGGGCAAGGGAGGCGTCCCCCAGGGTGCTTGCCAGAGCGAGGGCCGCGTTCGGGCCGAAGAGGGGGGCAATGACCATGGCGCCGATGAGGATGATGAGGTCCTGGCGGAGGATGCCAATGGCGGCCACGATGGCGGAGAGGGCCACCATGATGACGTAGAAGGGGGAGAGTTCCGATGCCTGGGTGATGTCCTCGTAGAGCTCCTCGGCGCTGACCCGGTGGACGCGGCGCCCTTCCCTCTCCCCCCTAGCCTCCATCTCCTCCGACTTGGGACGGGGAAAGGCAGCTTCCACGGAGAGGACAAGGACCTGGAATCCCTCCACCTTGCCAAAGTGCTGATCCAAAAGGTCCAGCACGCCTTCCGTGTCCGACACATCCAGCAGGATGCGGGCCTCCGTTCCGCCCTCGACATCGTCGGAGGTCAGGGAGAGGAGAGAACGATCTTGCAGGATCTCCCTCACCCGCTCGCCGGACACCCCGGGGGCGGTGACCTCCAGGAGGCGGAGGGGCATGGCTGTCCTACCCCCGAGGAGACGGGTCCCCGTTGCGCATCGAGGGGCGGAACGGCGGGAGCCGCTATTAAAGTCTAAGGTGGGGCGGTTGGGCTACCTTTATGAAAGGGGGGCCGGTACAACGGACGGGATTGCCATGGCCGGGCCGGGGGACATCGTGGGGCAGATCGGTGCAGACCTACGCAACTTCCTGGACACGCCCCTCTGGCGGGGCATCACGCCGGGCGACTTGATCATCTCTATCATCATCCTGCTCGTTGGCCTCCTCATCGTGCGGTACCTCCTCGGCGCCGAGCGGGCCGTTCTGCGCCGGATGGAGGTCCCGGAGATCGTGCAGCGTTTCCTGATTCGCCTCTCCCGCGTCCTCCTCTACCTCCTCATCGTGGGCCTCGCGCTGGCCCCCGTGGGCATCGACCTGACGGGCCTCGCACTCAGCTTCGGCGTGGCGGGCATCATCGTGGGCCTCGCCCTCCAAGGCGTCCTGGGGAACCTCGCCGCCGGCGTGGTCCTGGTCATCATGAAGCCGTTCCGCATCGGCCACCTGGTGGAGGTGGCGGGCATCACCGGCTTTGTGGAGGACCTGAGCATCAACGCCACCACGCTGAAGACCTTCGACGGGAAGAAGGTCATGATCCCCAGCCAGAAGGTGTGGAGTGGGCCCATCACGAACTATCACAGCTGGCCCATCCGCCGCATCGACCTGGTGGTCAGCGTCTCCTACGAGGACGACGTGCCCCGGGCGCTGGAGGTGGTGAAGGGCGTCTTGGACCAGGACGGGCGCGTCCTGAAGGAGCCGGAGGCGGTGACGAACGTCCGCGAGTTCGCCGCCAGCAGCGTGGACCTGAACGTCTTCGCCTGGGTGAAGCAGGACGACTGGGGGGCCGTCCGCACGGACATCCTGCTTCGGGTGAAGGAGGCCTTCGCGCGGGAGGGCATCACCATCCCCTACCCGACGCGAAGGATCCTGGGGGACGGCGAGGAGTAGGAGTCACGGGACGCTGGCACCGCCGCGCCCCGGCGAGGCCGCCCGCCCCCGCAGGGCTAGGGGCGCCAACGCCAGGAGGAACAGGAACGTCAGCACGCCCAAGACCGTGAGGATCAGGAAGGGCGTGTGGATTCCCCAGCGATCCGCCGCGAGTCCCGCCGCGTAGCCCGCCACCGCCCCGCCCACGAGCTGGAACCCGAAGACGACGCCGAAGGTCGCCCCGCCGATCCGGTCCTCCGTCGACTCGGAGATGAAGCTGAAGAGGGCGGGGTAGGTCAGGAAGACGCCCACGCCGAAGACGACGAACGTGGGGAGGAGAACGGTCAGCGGTGGCGTTAGGCTGACGATGAAGGCGGAGAGAGCGATGAGGAGGAAGGCCAGGGCCAGGGCCCGAAACCGCCCCACCGCCCGGCTGATGCGGCCGTAGGAGTAGGCGGTAAGCACCCCGGCCCCGATCCAGAGGGCAATGACGGCATCCGCTGCGTCCTCGGCCAGCGCCAGCCGCTCCACCAGGAGGGAGTTGCCGTAGCTGATGGTGATGATGTAGGACGCCCCGCCCATGGCCATGGGCAGGGTCCAGAGGGCGACGCCGCGCAGGAGAGGGCCCCACCGGACGGGGTCTCGCTTCGCCTCTCGAGGGGGCCGCTCGATGCCCCCCGTGAGGGCGTACCCCAGCGCCGCCGCCGTCAATGCCACCCCTCCCCACACCAGGAAGGGGACCTGCCAGCCGTAACGCAGCGCCAGGAATCCGGAGCCGGCGAAGGCCACGATGACCCCCAGGTCCCCGAAGGCGCTCTGGAATCCCATGGCGTGGTCCAGGTCACGCTTGAAGACCTTCCCCACCCAGGAGATGCCCACGGGGTGGTACACGCTCGCCCCTACCCGCGTCAGGCCCACGAAGAGCACGAGGATGACGAAGCTGGAGGCCTGGGTCGTCAGCAGGGAGAAACCCCCGACGAGGAGCATCCCCAGGGGCAGCAGGAGGCGGGGGCTCGCCCGGTCGCTCCAGGCGCCAAACAGGATCTGGCAGACGACGGTCACCAGGAGGGCCACCAGGGTCAGCTCGCCGATGCCTCTGTAGCTCGTGATGAGGCCCTCCGTGAGGAGGATGGGGAAAACCGCCGCGACGGCGACCCCCGCACTGTCGTTGGAGGCGTGGTAGAGGCCGACGGCCCAGAGAGCCAGGCGCTTGGAGGGCACGCGGGGCCAATTGCCCGCCGCTATTAAAGATACCAGCCGGCCGGGTCCGTGTCCTCAAGGGCGACGTGGGGATTGAATAGTGCGTCGCGGTTCGCCCTCATCGTGAAACCAAGGGGAGCGCCACAGGCAAGGGGGCACGCCGTTGGTCCGCGCCTGCCCTCTGTGGTTCGCCCGCTCTTGGAGGCGTTTCGCGAAGGGTTGAAGGAGGTTCTTGAGGAGAACCTCGTCGGGGTGTACCTCTTCGGGTCGGTGGCTTTCCCTGGCTTCGTCCCGCGGGGCGACATCGACTTCTACGCGGTGGTTCACCGGGAACTGCGGCCCCGCGAACGGCAACGGGTCCGGGAGCTCCACAAGGCTCTGATACGGGGGTTCCCTCATGGAGATCTCCTTGATGGCCTATTCATCCCCCTGCAGAAGGCCCAGGGAACGGAGCATCCTTCTGGACTCCTGGGACCCGGTCGTCGGGACATCGTGGACGAGGAGTGGCCCTATCACAGGGAGCACATCCATCGGAGTGCATGCATCGTCCTGTACGGGCCGGATCCGAGGGACTTCATGCCTCCCGTGTCTTGGCCGGAGCTCGCGGCGGCCCTCGATGGGTCCCTCGCATACGTAGAAGGCCTCCTCCACGAGCATCCCTTCTGGTGCGTTCTGGACCTCTGCCGCCTCGTGTGCACGTGGGAGACAAGAGAGGTGGCCGTGTCGAAGGTCCAAGGCGCCGAATGGGCCATCGCCCACCTGCCCTCCCGCTGGGAACCTCTCATCCGATCAGCCCTCCGCATCTATCGAGACGAGGAGAGGGCGGGAGATCCGCAGCTCTTAGCTGAAGGCGTTGATGCCTTCTTCTCGTACGCATCGAAGCGCATCGCCGCCGTCAGGCGATGAACCCGTGCGTATCTTCGGCCTGACCCAGAGCACTGGCGAGGGGTTCTGGGCCAACAAGGAGGGCGCCGGTCCCATCGCTTCCTCCGGTCGACGCGTCGTCAAGGTTCACTGCAGGAGGGGCATCGCAAGACCTTAGGCGGCCCGCTCAAGGGCACCGAGAACCCGAGTCCCATGGGCCTCGAACATCCGGCTTGCGAGAAGGGCGAAGGCCTCCACCACCTGGTCCCCGGTCTTGGCGCTCGTGAAGAGGGACGGCGCGTCCCATCCGGCCGTGACCCGCTGCACCCGTTGCTCCCCGAAGGTGTAGTGCCCCGACAGGTCGAGCTTGTTCACGACCACGACCCACGGAATCCGGCCTACGGTCGCCTGGACGGACCTCCACCAATCCTGCAGGTCATCTAAGGTGCTCCGCCGCGTGACGTCGCAGGCCGCCAGGATGCCCTGGGCCCCGTAGAAGTAGGCCTCCTTCAGGAGCCGCCGGTGGCCCTTGTCCCCCATGATGTCCCACACAACCATGTCCACGTTCACCCTGAGGTCCCTCTCCGGCAAGGCGATGCTCGTCTCCTTCTTGGAGAACTTGGCCTGCAACGTGGCCACATAGGAGTCGTCGAAGTCGTCGTGGACGAACCGGCGGATGAGGCTCGTCTTGCCCACCGCAGGCTCTCCCACCAAGCAAACCTTCGCCCTCATTTGGAGCTGCTGGGTCACGGCGCGGTCCTCCGGAGTGGGTGGGGGCCCGCGCCTCTTAGTCTTTGGTCGGCGATTATCACTTAGCGACCCCTTATGGGCCTCCGGCCCCGACGTGGACCCTCCCTCGGCCTTAAGGGCCGAGGCCGCCTTGTCGGGTCGCGTGCGAACGAAGCAGGAGATTCGGCAGGCCGTCTGGGAGCGCATGGAGGCGAGGGGGGTCGCCCGCTTCCCCGTCCCCGTGGCCGGCCGCATCCCCAACTTCGCGGGCGCCCGGGAGGCGGCGGATCGCCTGACCACGCTGGACGCATGGGAGGAGGCCCGCGTGATTAAGGCCAACCCCGACAGCCCCCAACAATACGTGCGCCGGATGGCCCTGGCCGAGGGGAGGGTCCTGTACATGGCCGTCCCCCGGTTGCGCAAGGCCGCCTGCTTCGTGGAGCTGGACCCGCGCTTCCTCGCCAAGCCCGAACGGGCGTCCACCATCAAGGGCGCCTCCGCCCTGGGGCGGCCGGTCCGCCCGGAGAAGGTTCGGGCCGTAGACCTCGTGATCGCCGGGAGCGTTGCGGTGGACGGAGAGGGTGGCCGCGTGGGCAAGGGAGGCGGCTACTCCGACTTGGAGTACGCCCTGGGCCGGACCTGCGGCTTCCTCGGGGCGGAGACGCCGGTGGCGACGACCGTTCATCCAGTTCAGCAGGTGGAAGACGCGGTCCCCATGGAGCGGCACGACCTCTCCGTGGACGCGGTGGCCACGCCTCGCGGTGTGAGAACGACGCATCCGCCCCGTCCCAAGCCCGGGGGCCTGTACTGGGATCTTCTCCCCGAGGACAAGGTGGAGTCGATCCCCATCCTGGCGGAGCTGCGGGGTCGAGAGGGGTCCCCGTGAGGATCTTGGTCAACGGACTCCTCCCGCACCAAGCCGGGAAGACGAGCGTCGTGCGGGCCATCCTCCACCGGGCGCAGCGGGAGGGGCAAGAGGTGGCGGGCTTCAAGCCCATGTCCTCCCACAACTACTGGGAGCACTACGACCACTCCCAGGCCTGCGAGGCTCTGGGCACCCTCGTCAGCCGGGACGCCCTGTCGTTTCGGGAGGTGTTGCCGGACCCGCCGAAGCTGGAGCTTCTGAACCCCTACCACCAGGTCGTGTGCCCCCTGGACTGGATGAAAGCTCGGGAGGTGGGGGACCACTACCTGGACGAGGAACGACCCCGCATCCTGGCGGAGCGCCTCTCCTCCCCCGAGGGCGGGACGACCTTCTTCGTGAACGACCGAGCCGGGATCTTCGTGGCGCCGGAGAGCTTCGTGGAGGCCGTGAAGCGGGGCGCAGACCGCACCGTGGCCTTTCGTGACTCGCCCGTGGCGGAGGGCCTCGCCGCGGTGGAGGAGGCCGTGCAGGCCACCTTCCGCACGTTGACCGAACGGTGGGAGAGCGTTGTCGTGGAGAGCTTCAGCGACGTGGCCCTGCCTCTCTCGCTTCACGAGGAGGAGCTGGATCTGGTGATCTCCGTGGGGGGCTCCCTGGTGGTCTTCGCGGAGCCGTTGGAGCTCGCACGGGTCCAGGAGATCGTGCGAGCGCAACGGATGATTCGGTTCCTGAAGTACCTGAAGCCGGTGGGCGTCCTTCGGGTCCCCCACCTGACCGCGCAGCAGCGGGAGGAGCCGGGGAGCCTGGAACGAGCCTACGCGGAGGTCCTGGACATCCTGTGGGACCGGCTGGTGTGAGAGGAACCTTTTTTATCCGTCGCCTCGATGGATTCCAGGCCAGGAGACGGCGGGCGGCTGACGGTGCCTCCGGGCGCTGAGGAAAGTCCCCCCTCCAC
>CAYGBN010000037.1:469-15402 GCA_964348155.1 uncultured Methanomassiliicoccales archaeon | reverse complement strand
TACTTCTCCGCGGTCGTCACCTCTCCGCGCATCGAGAAGCCGCCGGGAGAAGGGGAGGTCGCCTACGTCGCCTCGCCCGCGGAGGCCTCAGACGCACGGCAGGAGGTCGTCGCCCCGCAGAACGCGGTGGAGTACCTGCACCACCCGGGGCGCTTCACCCGGGACCTGACCGCACTGCGGAGGGCCGGCGGGTATCAGCGGATGCTGTACACGCCCCTCCTCGCCACGCCCTCCAATCTCCCGCTTCTCATCTACTGCGGGGTGGACCTCGTGGACGTCCTCCGCCTCCTGTACGACACGGAGAGGGGCCGCTACCACACCGTGAACGGTCCCCTTCCCGAGGAGGAGCTGGAGGAGCGGCCCTGCCTCTGCCCCGCCTGCGCCGAGGAGGACCTGCTGGGCCACAACCTCCGCAGCATGGTGGCCGAGCTGCGGAGGGTCCGGGTCGCCATCCGACGGGGCGACCTCCGGGAGCTGGTGGAGCAGCGCGTGGCCAACGACCCGTGGCAGACGGGGGTCCTCCGCGAGATGGACTACAGGGCCTACGAGTGGCAGGAGCGCCACGCTTCGGTGGCGGGCGCGCCGATGCGGGCCTACTCCCGGGAGTCTCTTCACCGGCCCGAGGTGGTACGCTTCCGCCGACGCCTGCAGGAACGGTACGCTCGCCCACCCTCTGCGGAGGTCCTGCTGCTGCTTCCCTGTTCGGCCCGGAAGCCCTACTCCTCCTCCAAGTCCCACCGCCTCTTCCGCTCCATCATCCGCCGCTGCGGGAACCCCTGGGCGGTCCACGTAGTGGTGGTGACGTCCCCCCTGGGGCTGGTCCCCCTGGATCTGGAGCTCTTCCATCCGGCCCAGAACTACGACGTCCCCGTCACGGGGGACTGGAGCCGGGACGAGGTCGCCATGCTGCAGGTGGATCTGGACGCCCTCCTGGCGTCGCAGACGTACCGCCAGGTCGTCGTGCACCTGGGCCCCGAGGCGGACCTCTTGGCGCCCGCCCTGGGGGAGGCCAAGGTCACCTCCCGCGAGAAGCCACGCTCCTCCGCGGCCTTGGACCGGCTGGGTGAGGCCCTGAAGGAGGCCACGAAGGAACTCCCTGTGGTGCCCCCGTGGCGCCGTCGGCAGGAGGACGTCCGAAGCGCCGCCCGCTTCCAGTTCGGGCCTGGAGGGGAGGAGATCGTGGAGGGATGTGTGGTGAAGGGGCGGTACCCCCGCCTCCGGATCCTTGCCGAGGGAGGGCAGGTGGCGGCCCTCACGCCGGAGCGAGGCATGCTCTCCCTGTCTCTACGGGGAGCAGAGCGGCTGGCCCTCCTGGGGCTGCACTCCGTGACCATCGATGACTTCTACCCGGAAGGCAACGTCTTCGCCGTGGGCGTGCTGGATGCCGATGAGGCCTTGCGCGTCGGGGACGAGGCCGTGGTGCAGCATGGGGAAGAGGTTCGTGCGGTGGGCGTGGCCCGCATGAACCCCTGGGAGATGAAGGAGGCCGGGCGGGGAGAGGCGGTTCACGTCCGGCACCGCCTGAAGGATGGGGCCGGCTAGGCGAGCGACACGCCTGGCTTTCACTTTCACCCACCTCCCCCCTCCTCCCTTTTATACCCCCGAGCGGTCGATGACCCGAGATCATGGGAACTCAGGAAGACTACAGCTGGGAAGAGGTGTATCGAGCCAACGGTTGCTCGCCCCTCTACCAGGATGACGTCCTCGAGGACGCCCCGGCCCACGAGGCCGAGGAGCTCCGGGATATGCCACTCGCGGTCATCGCAGAACTCGAACCTCTCGAGGACATCCCGCCGAAGGTGCCCCTTCTGGCGAACTGACGCTGCCCCCATCCCTTCGATAGGCAGGGTCGCTGGCCTTGCCTATCCCTACTTTTCGGTCGGCGAAGGGTTAAAACGCGCTCCACACCTTCCGAGGTCTGGCAGGCGTAGTCTAGTCGGTAGGACCTTGGCCTTCCAAGGAAACGAAGAGAGCCAACAGCCCGGGTTCAAATCCCGGCGCCTGCATGCCTCCTGAGGCGGGCTCCCGCCCTGCGCCGGAGGCTCCCCACGCCACCGCTTCTCGCCCCCCAGAAAAGACTTATACGCCACTTCCCATACGCGGCCCGGAAGGGATGGGCATGCCGAATCGGCGATCTTCTAAGAGAGGCTTCTCTCCCAAGCGCGCGCGCCGACGCTTCCGCCGGGCCGCGCGCCACCTTGCTGCCGGGCAGCGGGATCGGGCGCGGACCGTACTTCGAAGGGCGTTGTTGGATCTGCCCCCGAAGATCGACGCATGGACCGCCGACGTGCGAGACCTCCTGCTGCACGGTGCGACCGTGGCGTCCGACCTCGACGGATCGCGCCGTCTCGCGGCCCTATTGGAGGCCTACGCGGGGCAGCGCCCCGATGACGGAGCAGCCTGGGTCGCCTTGGTGGACCTCCTGCGGGCCGCGGCCGACCACCGGGGGGCCCTGAAGGCGTGCCGCCAGGCCCTTCGGTCCTTGAACGCCCCGCACGATCTTCGTCTCCGGGAAGCGGACATGCTGGCCCAGGCCGGCCGGGAGGAGGCGGCCCTGGAGATACTGTGGGACCTGGCGGAGGAGGAGGCCGCCTGGGAACGGGCGCTGCAGGCGGTGGAGGCCGTGGAGGGCGCCTCGGCCCGCCTGTTCTTGGTGCGCGGGCGTCACCTCGAGGAAGGGAACGTAGAGGGGGCCCTGCAGGCCTACGACGCCGCCCTGGAGGAAGACCCGCGTTGCGTGGAGGCTCTGGCCGCAAAGGCTCGCCTCCTCCTGGAGCGAGAGGATGCGAAGGCGGCCCTTGCCTGCGTCCGCGAGGCCTTGGAGATCAGGTCCACGGAGGCCGAACTCTGGCTCATAAGAGCGAGGGCGGAGCAAGCCACAGGAGACGGCGGCGAGGCCGCCCGCTCTCTTGAAGTGGCGCTCCGCTACGAGCCCTTCAACTTGGAGGCGCTCGCGCGATTTGGGAGCGTCTGTCTGGCGGACGGCCGGGCGGAGAAGGCCTCCGAGGCGTTCGGACGGGCGCTGGAGATCGCCCCCGACCGAGAGGACCTGCTGGAGGGATGGCGCGATGCCAGCACCGCCCTGGCACGCTGGGAGGACGTACGGTCGGCGTGTCGCAGACTGTGGCAGCGAAACCCCCAACGGTGGGACGCGCGCCTCGACGAGGCCGTGGGATGGGCCCGAACTGGCGAGACGGAGGAGGCAAGGGAGCTCCTCACGACCGTGATCCTGGGCGCCCCCCAGGTCGAGGTCCTGCGTCGGGCGGCGGAGGAGGCTTGCCGCCTCGAACTCTGGTCCGAGGCCCTCAAGGCCTGCGATCGCCTCCTCACCCTGGTCCCGGGGGACTTCGACGCCCTCCGTGTGAAGGGGACGGCCCTGCGAGAGGCAGGGGAGGAGCGGGCGGCTCTGCGTGTCCTGGATCTGGCCCTCAAGCGACGAAGGGAGCGCTCCATCCTGGAGGCCAAGCGGGACCTGCTGCGGGCCGAGGGGCCGTCCAAGGCCCTGGTGGTGTGTTGCGAGGAGCTCGCTCGCATGGACCCTCCGTCGGAGGAGGCGTACGTGGACTGGGCCCGCGCCGCTCAAGAGCTGGGGCGGGCGCAGGCAGCCCTCCGGGTCTGCGAGGAGGGCCTCAAGCGGTTGCCAGAGGCTGTGGCCCTTCGGGTGCTGAGCGGCGACACCCTCCTGGCGCTCGAGCGCCCCGGGGAGGCCCTCCAGGCGTACGAAGCGGCGCGGCAGACGGAGCCACGGTTCGAGGCGTTGAAGGGACGCGGGATGGCCTTGACCGCCCTCCGTTCGTACGAGGAGGCGGAGGCGGCATTCCAGGAGGCGTTAGAGGTGCAAGAGGACCCCGAGTGTCGGTACCACCTGGGCCTGGTCCTGCGGGCGTTGGGGCGACCACGCGACGCCGTTCGAGCGTTGGAGCAGGCGGTGGAAGGGCACGGGACGGCGGCCTGGCTGGCCCAGGGCCTGGCTTTGCTGGACCTCGACCGACCTCGGGACGCCCTCCACGCATTCCAGCAGGTGTTGGAGGAGGACCCCGACACCCACGAGGCCCGTCTTCGAAAGGCGCAGTGCCTCGTGGCCTTGGAGGAGCGGGAGGAGGCGTTGGAGGTCCTGGAGGAGGGGCTGGCCCGAGGCGCCCCCGCCGCGCCCTTTCTGCGTGACAAGGTCGCCTGCCTGGAGGAGCTCGGGCGACGGGAGGACGCTTACGAGGCGGCGGTCGCCCTCACCGGAGCGGATGGAGAGGCCTCCTCATGGGCCACGCGGGCGCGTTGGGCGACCTCCCTGGGTCGCTCCACAGAGGCGCTGGAGTGCCTGAAGCGGGCGTCCCGCCTCGCCCCGGAGGACCCGGAGCCCAAGGTGGAGGAGGCCCGCGTCCTGTTGCTCTTAAAGGACCACGAGGGGGCGCTGCAGGTGTGCCACGAGGTCCTTAAGCGGTACCCCGGCACGCCGGAGGCCGCCCGCATGCAGGGGGAGGCGCTCCTCGGGCTGGGTCGCGACGAGGAGGCCCTTCGCGCCTTCCGGACGGCCCTCTCCCTGGATCCCGATGAGGAGGAGGCCCAACGGGGCCGCGCATCGGCCCTCGCCGGCCTGGGCCGCATGGAGGAGGCCCTGGAGGCGATGGAGTCCGTCACGTCGCGGCGCCCCTCGGATCCGTGGGGCCACGTCTGGAAGGCGGAGCTCTTGATGCAGGCCGAGCGGTGGGAGGAGGCCCTTCGCAGCCTCAACCAGTCCCTTTACTACGGCGGCGCCCGCCCCGCGTTCCTGGCGAAGAAGGGGGTGGCGCTGCTCCATCTTGATCGTGGAGAGGAGGGGCTACGGCTGGTGGACGATGCGTTATCCCAGCATCCGGAGGAGTCCGAGCTCCACCTGTCGCGGGCTCGCCTGCTGACCGCCTTGGAGCGACCCCAGGAGGCCCACCACGCCCTCAACGCCCTTCTGAAGAAGCACCCCCGGCTCGCAGAGGGCTGGCTCTTGCTGGCTGAGGCGTCGAAGCGCCTAGGGCTGCAGGAGGAAGCCCTGGATGCCCTGTCGCGCGCCGTGGCGGCCCCCCGTCCTCCTCGAGGCACGTGGACCCGCGCCGCCGACCTCTACCGTGACCTCGGCCAGGACCGCGCGGCCCTCGGATGCTTTGATGGGGCCCTCCAGACGAACCCGCGGGACGTCGACCTGTGGGTGCGCCGGGGACGGATGGCCGAGTCCGTCGGCCATTGGCCGGAGGCCGTCCGGTCCTACGTGGCAGCGCGGGAGCTCCGCCCGCGGGACGAGAAGATTCTCTGCGCCCAGGGCAGGGCCTGCCTGGAGGCAGGCGACCTGGAGCATGCCGCCGAAGCCTACCGGTCCGCCCTCCGCCTGGACCCAACCAGCGAGGCGGCCCTGCAGGGCCAACGCCAGGTCGAAGCGCGGCGGCGGGACGAGCGGGTGCAGGCCTACGTGTGGCGGGTCCTTGAGTTTGAGGCGGTCAACGCCCGCCCCGCGTCGAAGGAGGAAGCCTTCAAGTACTGCAACGTCCCCACGGACCTCCTCGACGCCGCCATGGCCTACGTCAACGAACCCGCCCCCATGGACCTGACCTCCCTGTCCGACGGGGAGTGGCGGCGGTGGGAGGCCCTCTCCCGAGACCTCTTGGCGTCGGTGCCGGAGGCCCGGGGGATTCCACGGACCTATCAGGTGCTCCAGCACATGCCGTCGCTGGACCTCCACGAGGCGCGCCAGGGCCTGGAGTACCTGCGGGGCGTGCTGGACCTGGAGGCACCGCCCGACCCGTCGCCGGGAATGGAGCGCCTGATGAAGATGGCCCTGGACCTGCCTAAGGAGGAGTGGGATGCCCTCTCCCTCGCCCGGAACCTGGGCATCGGGGCCTACGAGGGGAAGCGCCTCGAGGGCGCCCTCCGCATCTTCGATCCCACAGGGCTCCCGGAGTCCCAAGAGAGCTCGGGGGGCGAGAGGCAGCAGGGACGCCGGGAGGGGACCTGTCGCAAGCACGGCGCCGTAGGCATCTACCAACACCTCTGCGGGCAGTACCTCTGCAGCGCCTGCATCGCCGGCGGCCGCTGCCCCGTCTGCTACCACCCCGTCTCCCGTGCTCCGGCGGGCGCCGGGGACGAGGGGGACGTCTTCGGCGTGGGCTAGCCCGCGTCCCGCTCCATCTGGAAAATCCACCGCTCCCGCTCCGGGACCAGCCGTCGCAGGATCGCCAGGGCCTCCGCCTCCGGGAGCTTCAGGAAGGCGGCCCCCACGTGCTTGCAGAACAGCCCCCCGCCGGAGCGGCGCTGCCAGTCGGGGCAGTCGTGGACGATGCGCTTGTCCGCCAGGTCGATGTGGAGGGGGTACCCCTTCACCTCCCCCTCCAGCAGGTCCCCGCGGCGGGAGAGAGTCGCCTCCTCGATCTTCATGGCGCGGCGCAGGCGGTCCTTGCCCAGGAAGAAGACCAGGAGGTCCTCCAGGGACATCTCCTCCAGGTCCTTGTCGAAGGGAATTACCCGATCCTCCATGGAACGCCCCTCCACCACACCAAACCTCCGAAGGGCGTCGTCGATGCGGGCGTCGATGTAGGCTTGCTCCTCCTCCTCGTACTTCGCCCGGTTGACCGGGTTGTCGAAGTACCGGCGGGCGGCTCGTGCGTGGAAGGGGGTGTGGACGGGGTACTTCCAGTTGTTTGGGTCGGCGTAGTGCTTGGGGTCCTTGGGATACCCCTCACGGGGCCCCTCCCGGCCGTCGGGCTTCCGCTCGGGCACCCTCCCCTCGACCATCCCTCGTGGCATCGAGGGAGGGGTTATGTACGTTGGCGTGGCGCCCCCGGCTACAAGGCCCGCTTCAGTCGGAACAGCCGGATGGACCGGAGCACGTCGCTCCGCGTCACGATGCCCACAAGGGCCCCTCTCTCCATGACCGGGAGGCGACCGATGTCGCGCTCCGACATGAGCCGCAGGGCGTCTAGGGCTTGGGTCCGGGGGTCGACGGTCACCACGTCGCGGCGCATGATCTGGTCCACGCGGGTGCGGGAGCGGACCTCGGGGGCGACGCCGGCCACGTCCCCGAAGGTCACGATCCCCTCCACCTCGCCGTCGGCGACGGGGTAGCCCATGTGCTTCTCCTGGATCATTCGGTCTAGGAGCTCCGCCAGGGTGGTATCCGGTGACACCGTGGCCACCTCCCGCGTCATGACCTCCCCCACGGTGACCCCCTCCAGCGTCACCGTCATCCGGGTCAGGCGCTCCTCCTCCCCCGCTCCCAGGTAGACGAAGAGGGCGATGAGGATGAGCCACGGGCTGAAGAAGAGGCCGAAGATCCCGAAGAAGATGGCGAAGGCCTTCCCCACCCCCGCCGCGGTCTCCGTGGCGTTCAGGTAGCTCATGCGGCGGGCCAGCATCGAGCGGAGGACCCGTCCCCCGTCCATGGGGAAGGCGGGGATCAGGTTGAAGGCCCCCAGGAGGAGGTTGTAGAAGGCCAGGATGGACACCAGGATGCCCACGACCGCCAGATCAGGCGAGCCGAGGGGCGGAATCTGAAGGATTCCGAAGGCCACGGCCCCCGTGGCGAAGCTGGTCAGGGGGCCCGCGATGGCCACGTTGAACTCGCGTCCCGGCTCTCGGGGGATCTCCTCCATCTGGGACACCCCGCCAAAGATCATGAGGGAGATGGCGCGGATCCGCGTGCCGTAGCGCAGGGCGACGGCGGAGTGGCCCAGCTCGTGGAGGAGAACGGCACCGAAGAAGAGGGTGGCCGCCACGACCCCCATGAGGAACCGGACCGCCGTGGCCAGGCCGGGGGAGAGGGAGGAGAGGTCAAGCCCGCCGAAGCCCAGCGTTAATCCCAGCACGGAGGTCTCCTGGAACCCGAAAAACCAGGCGAAGAGGGGCAGGATGATGAGGAAGCTCACGTGAAGGTAGATGGGGATGCCAAGAAGGGTGCCGATGCGGAGGGACCACTTCATGCTGCCCTCAGGTCGGCGCGCAGCAAAAGGCTTGCCGCTCGCCACCGAGGCCTGGACGGCAGCTGCCGAGGGGAGCCCCCGTCAATCCTCTCCCAGGATCTCCCGGGCGATGAGCAGCCGCTGGATCTCGCTCGTTCCCTCGCCGATCTCCGTTAGCTTTGCGTCCCGGAACATCCGCTCCACCGGGTAGTCCTTGATGAACCCGTACCCGCCGTGGATTTGGAGGGCCTTGTTCGTGATGGCCATGGCGGCCTCGGAGGCGTAGAGCTTGGCCATGGCCGCCTCCTTCTTGTACGGACGTCCCGCGTCCTTCTGCTGGGCGGCCCGCTGGACCAGGAGGCGGGAGGCCTCGATACGGGTGGCCATGTCGGCCAGCATGAACTGGATGGCCTGGAAGTCGCCAATGGGGCGGCCGAAGGCCTCCCGTTGCCGGGCGTAGGCCATGGCCTCCTCGAACGCACCCTGGGCCAGCCCCACGGCCATGGCTCCGATGCTGATGCGTCCCCCATCGAGGATCTTCAGGGTGTCCACGTAGCCTTCGTTCAGGCTGCCCAGAAGGTGATCCTCCGGGACGCGGCAGTCCTCCAGGAGGACCTGGGCTGTGGCCGAGGCCCGAACGCCCAGCTTGTCCTCCTCCTTCCCGACGCTCAGCCCCTCCGTCCCGCGCTCCACGATGAAGGCGCTAATGCCGTGGGCCCCCCGGGAGGCGTCTGTCATGGCCATGACCACCAGGACGTCGGCGAAGGGGGCGTTGGTGCAGAAGTTCTTCTGGCCGTCGATGACCCACTCTCCGTCCTCCATCGAGGCGCGGGTCCGCATGGTGGAGGCGTCGGAGCCGGACATGGGCTCCGTCAGGGCCCAGGCCCCGATATGCCCCCCCGTGGCCAGCTTCGGGAGGAACGCCTTCCGCTGGGCCTCGTCCCCCGCCACCAGGATGTGGGAGGTGCAGAGGGAGTTGTGGGCGGCCACGATGAGGGCGTGGGATCCGTCCACCCGGGCCAGCTCCTCGATGGCCAGGGCGTAGGCGAGGGTGTCCGTCTCACTGCCGCCGTACGCGGGGGGCACCACCATCCCCATGAGGCCCAGCTTCCCCAGCTCCTTGATGGTGTCCAGCGGGAAGCGTGCCTCCCGATCCAGCTCCCGGGCGACAGGCGCAATCCGCTTCTCGGCAAAGTCCCGGACGGTCTTCTGGATGAGGGCGTGCTCCCCCGTGAGCTCCAGCGCCATGGGACGGCGGACGCCCCCGTCGTCCATGAAGTTTGTGGGCTCACTCGGAGGCCAGGCGGGCCTTCCGACGGTCCCCCAGGGTAGAGAGGACGGACTGGACCTCTCTGTAGAGTTCCAGGACGGCGTCCCGCTCTTCTGCCACGTACCGCAGGATGCCCTGGTAGTCCCCCTTCCGGTAGAGCGGCGGGATGACGTTGCTCCACGCCTCCTTGGCGGTGAAGCTCGTGAGGCCGGACCCCTCGAACTGCCCCCGGTTCATGAGGATTAGAACGGGCTGGAGGTCCAGCATGGGCTTGGTGAAGAAGTAGTACTTCAGGTCGGCGGCCTCCCACTGCAGGAGGCCGTGGTACCCCGCCCGCTCCGCCACGAACGTGATGTCGAAGCGGAGGCGGTTGCCCACGGGGACAAAGTCCCATCCCGGTTCCAGGAGCCCCTTCTCCAAGATCAAGCGGAGGATCTCCTTCTCCCCCCACTCCCACTCCGTCAGGACGGTGAGGTTTCCCGCGGGCTCGCCCCGCTCGAGCTGCTGGTACTGGATGGTGACGACGCGGTCCTGCTGGGGGTCCTTCCCCTCCGTCTCCACATCGAAGTAGTACTCCGTCACCGTTTTCTCATTGAGAGGCGGCTATAAAGAGGTAGGCAGTGCAGGTTGACTGCACGGCAGGGTCTTGGGGTGCTGGGCCCCGACGCTCCCTACTGGATGGGCGACGGGACGCCAGGGCGCCACCTCGACGCACGCCTCTGAAGGTGGCTTCGTAGCCCACCCGTGGCCCCTGAGTGATGTTGGGTCACTCCCTCCACGACAGGTAGCTGGTGACGATGAGGATGAGCGCGAAGACGATGCCCGGGATGGTGAGGATCAGGGCCGCCGAGGGTGTGTTCCCCGTGGCGGAGTCAACGCTGGCAAGGGAGAGGTTTATGATGGCCAGGATTCCGACGACGATTCCGAAGACGAACCCCAGCCAATGACGCCACCACATGAGGGAGAGGGTGAAGAAGGCAAGGGCGACGATCAACCCCGGCAAGGTCACTGCAGTGAAGCCTGCGGGGATGTCCGCCAGGTCGACGATCCCGGAGAAGAGGGCCCATATCATGAAGACGAACCCGACGATGAGAAAGGCCAGTGAGGCAAGAGCTACCTGGTGATTGGCACTAGGCTCCTCCAACTAGCTCACCTCCCCCCGCCGTGCGGGCCCTGGGCATTTTTGGGCGCCCCTCCTCGGCGCAGAAGGGGACTGGCCGGCCGCCCTCATGAAACGGGTCCCCCTCGGGGGGGCACTGTGTGTCCGTGAGTATAAATGTTTCTGCAACCTCGAGGCACGTCCTTCAACTCATGAGCACCGCGCGCATCACATCCCCTTCTATCGAATCAGGCGACCTCTCCTGAGCTTCCCGTCCAATTCGCCTCCGGGTGCTGGTCCTCCCTCTGCAACCGAAACATCGCCAATCCCTTAGAACGCAAACCTCGATCCACGCAAGTTGCACACGGGACTCCGGGCAGGCAGCAGCGCGAGTCGAAAGGCTCTCGGGTCCCGCCAACGAAGGTTTTTATCCCAACGCCCTTCCTAGGAGGGCGCGGCGCGGGGAGCGGGATGACGGACCTCGCCGTCGTGGGCACCGGTAACATCGGATTCACCCCCGAGAGCCAGCAGTATTCCTGGAAGGAGCTGACCTTCGAGGCCGCCCTCCGGGCCTACGAGGATGCGCAGGTGAACCCCCGGGAGGACGTCGACGGCTTCATCACGTGCGCCGAGGACTACTGGGAGGGGTTCTCCATCTTCGACGAGTTCACGCCCGATCAGCTAGGGGCGGTGCTGCGGCCCATGCACACCGCGACCTCCGACGCCATTGCGGCCGTGGCCAACGGCTTCATGCAGATTAAGGCGGGCCTCTTCGATGTGGTGGCGGTGGAGAGCCACAGCAAGGCATCGGACCTACTGACGTACGAGGGCGTCGTCACCCACGCCTTCGATCCGATCTACCACAAGCCGCTGGATGGCCACCCCTACGCCCTGGCCGGCTTGGAGATGCACGCCTTCCTCGCGGATCGCGAAAACACGGAGGAGGACTGCGCCCGGGTCGTCCGGAAGAACCGTGGGAACGCGCTGCGGAACGCGGACGCCAGCTACGGGGAGGAGGTGGCCGTGGAGGACGTGATGGACTCCGACCCTCTCTTCAAGCCCCTCAAGGCCGCAGAGGTCAGCCCTTTGGCGGACGGGGCGGTCGTCCTCGTCCTGGCCTCCGGGGAGAGAGCCAGGGAGCTCACGGACGCCCCCGTCTGGATCCGAGGCATCGGCTGGGCCTCCGACAGCCCCTCCGTGGAGACCCGCAATCTTCGGGAGGCGGCATACGCCCAGCTGGCCGCTCGCCACGCCTTCGAGATGGCGGGCATCCAGCGGCCGCGGCGGAACGTCCACGTGGCGGAGGTGGACGACCGCTTTGCGTACAAGGAGCTGCAGCACGTGGAGGCCCTGGCCCTCTCCGGCGGCTCCAGAGCGGGGGCCCTCCTGCGAGAGGGCTACTTTGACGCCTCCGGGGAGCTGCCCGTGAACCCCTCCGGCGGCTCCCTGGGCGTGGGGAACCTCCTGGAATCCTCCGGCCTGTTCCGGGTCATGGAGGTCGTGCGCCAGCTGCGAGGCAAGGCGGGAGAGCACCAGGTAGCGGACGCAAGCGTGGGCCTCGCCCAGTCGTGGCGGGGGATCCCGACCGCCTCGGGTGGTGTGGCGGTCCTGGAGGCGTGAGATGCGCAAGGTCGCCGTCGTTGGAGCTGGCATGACCCTCTTCCGCCGCCGCCTGCTGGAGACTGGGAAGGAGATGTCCCATCAGGCGGCGCGCATGGCCCTGGAGGAGGCCGGAATGGACCTGGCGGACGTGGACGCGGTCGTCAGCGGCAGCGCCCCCGACGCCTTCGACGGCGTCCACATGAAAGGGGAGTACCTGACCGACGGCGCGGGCGGCGTGGGCAAGCCGTACATGCGGGTCTTCACCGGCGGCGGGACGGGGTGCTTCTCCCCCATCGCCGGCTGGTGGCACGTGGCCTCCGGGCTGGCGGACGTGGTCCTCGTGGTGAACGAGGAGAAGATGTCCTCCTGCCACCCCCACCCCCAGACGGCCTTCGGCCACATCTGGGACCCCATCCTGGAGCGCCCCCTGCAGCCCAACCTCGTGTGGATCTTTGCCATGGAGATGAACCGCTACATGACGGCCCACAAGGTGAAGAAGGAGGACATCGCCCGGGTGGCCGTGAAGAACAAGCGGAACGCCGTGGATCACCCATGCGCGCAGCTCGCGGACCCCTCCATCACGGTGGAGGACGTCCTGGACTCCGAGGTCATGGCGTGGCCCGTGCAGCGGCTGGACATCAGCCCCCCCAGCGACGGGGCGTCGGCCCTGGTCCTGGCCAGCGAGGACGTGGCCCGGCGGGCGAGCGAGACTCCCGTGTGGATCGACGGGGTGGGCTGGTCCATCGACACCACCATGTGGACCAATCGGGACCTCGTCTTCCCCGAGTACCTGGCCCGGGCGGCCCAGATGGCCTACCGCATGGCAGGGATTGAGGACCCGCGGCGGGAGGTGGACGTGGTGGAGCCCTACGACCCCTTTGACTACAAGGAGCTGCACCATATGGAGGGCCTCCTGCTCTGCGACAAGGGGGAGGCGCCGAAGCTGACGCGGGAGGGGGTCACGCAGCGAGACGGCGACCTCCCCGCGTGCCCCTCCGGCGGCCTCCTGGGGGTGGGCAACCCCATCGCCGCCACCATGGGCATCAAGACGGGGGAGATCTACTGGCAGCTGGCGGGCAAGGCGGACGGCCGCCAGGTCCCCGGTAGCCCCCAGGTGGGCGTCTGCCAGGCGTGGGGCGACCTCATGCAGTTTTCCAGCGTGATGGTGATGCGGGCATGACAGGACCGCGGTCGTGGCCAGGGACCCCCCTCAAAGGGGCAGATCTGGAGAAGGGCCGCGTGGTCACGACCCAGTGGCGGCCCGAGGCGAAGTACGCGTGGAGCACGGGGGAGTCCATCGGCCGCTTTCTGGCCGAGCTGAGAGAAGGGCGCCTCGTGGGGCGGAGGTGCGACGAGTGCGAGCGGGTCTACTTCCCCCCGCTCTCCTTCTGCCGGGAATGCTTCGTTCGGACGGGGGAGTTCGTGCGGCTGGAGGAGACGGGGACCTTGGAGACCTACTCCGCCTCCTACCTGGACACCGACGCCCGCCGCCTGGAGACGCCCATCCTCGTGGGCGTCATCTCCATCGACGGGGCCTCGGAGAAGATGGGCTTCATGCACTACCTGGGTGAGGTGGAGGAGAAGGACCTGGCCATCGGGATGAAGGTGAAGGCGGTGTGGAAGCCCGCGAAGGAGCGGGAGGGGGCCATCACGGACCTCCGGTACTTCAAGCCCGTGGAGGGATAGCTTGGCGAAGGACGTCACGCGTTGGCGGGGGAATATGGAGGCCTTCTACGTTTACACCGCCGGGGTGGCGGGGGACCGCTTCTTTCGGGAGCTGCGGACCAACGAGCGCCTCATGGGCACGTACTGCCCCACCTGCGACGTCACCTACCTCCCCCCGCGCACCTACTGCGAGGATTGCTTCACGGAGTTGACGGAGTGGGAGGAGGTCCCCAACAAGGGGGTGGTGGACACCTACACCGTGGCCTACGTCAACGACAAGGGCGAGCGGCTTCCGGAGCCCGTGGTCTGGGCGATGGTGCGCTTCCCCGGGGTCCGGGGCGGCCTGCTCCACTTCCTCCACCTGCCGGAGGCCGACGTGCACGAGGGAATGGAGGTGGAGGCGGTTCTGAAGCCGCGTGGGCAACGGGAGGCCGCCATCACGGACATCCTTCACTTCAAGGCCATCTAAGCCCCGTTCTCAGAGGGGATAATGCCACCGTGGGTTATTTAGCGGCCTGCCCAGAGAAGGGTCCAGGCATGGCTGACGCCAACCCGACGCCCCGGATGAAGGCGAAGATCTGCACCGTCGGCGAGGAGGCTGTGGGGAAGACCAGCCTCATCCGCCGCTTCGCGGCGGACAAGTTCGACGGCGAGTACATTCGCACCATCGGGACCCTCATCAGCAAGAAGACGGTCTCCGTGGAGGACCCCATGGGCCGATCCCTGGAGGTAGACGCCGTGCTCTGGGACATTATGGGACGGCAGGGCTTCATGGACCTGCTCAAGGACGCCTACTTCTACAAGGCCCACGGCGTCCTAGCGGTGTGCGACATTACGCGGGCCCACACGCTAGAAGCCCTTGAGGGCTGGCTGCAGGGCGTGTACAACGCCACGGGCCCCCTCCCCGTCGTCGTCCTCGCCAACAAGTGGGACCTCCAGGAGCAGGCCGAGATCCGGGAGGAGGAGGTGGCGTCGCTGGCAGAGGGCCACGACGCCCCCCGCTTCCTCACCAGCGCGAAGACGGGGGAGAACGTGTACCCCGCCTTTGAGACCCTCGTGCGAACCATCCTACACCAGCGGCGGGACCAGCTGTCGGCGCAGGCCGCTCCGCCACCCCCCCGACCTTGACCTGGGAGGGGCCGACGGAAGGTAGAAATAGACTCGCCAGTATGAGAACGACGTCCGTTTCCCATGGCTGATGAGGAGGACGCAGGGGAGCTCCGGCGGCGGAAGGCAGCGTGGGAGGAGGAGACGCTGCTACCGTCCCTGAAGCGTCGCCCGGAGCGGAAGAAGGCCTTCCTCACGACCTCCAGCCGGGAGGTGGACCGCCTCTACACGCCCGCGGACGTGGAGGACCTGGACTACCTCGCGGACCTGAGCT
>CAYGBN010000037.1:0-459 GCA_964348155.1 uncultured Methanomassiliicoccales archaeon | reverse complement strand
GGAGTTCCCCTTCACCCGAGGCATCCACGCCACCATGTACCGGGGCCGGCTGTGGACCATGCGGCAGTTCGCGGGCCACGGCTCCGCCGAGGACACGAACGCGCGGTACCGGTACCTCCTGGAGCATGGGGAGACGGGCCTGAGCGTGGCCTTCGACATGCCCACTCTGTACGGCCTGGACACGGACGACCCAGGGGCGGAGGGCGAGTTTGGGATCTGCGGCGTGGCCGTCTCCTCCCTGCAGGACATGGAGATTCTCTTCGACGGCATCCCCGTGGACCAGGTGAGCACCTCCATGACCATCAACGGGCCCGCCGCCGTCCTGTGGGCGATGTACGTCGCCATGGCGGACGGGCGAGGCGTGGCCACGGCGGCGCTGCGGGGGACGATCCAGAACGACATCCTGAAGGAGTACCAGGCGCAGAAGGAGTGGATCTTCCCGCCGGAGCCCCACATGCG
>CAYGBN010000036.1:6514-15486 GCA_964348155.1 uncultured Methanomassiliicoccales archaeon | reverse complement strand
AAGGCGTGGACCGTCGCCGCCAAGGAGATGGCGGAGTTCAAGAGCAACAAGTACGTCATCCTCACCCTCCTCCTGCTGCCCCTGGCCATCGCCGTGGTCATGCCCGTGGTCATGATCCTCCCCCTCGCGGCGGAGGCGCCCTCCGGGGAGCCCCTTGACCTGGACCCCCCGGTGGACGTGACCCTCCACGGGGAGACGCTGGTGGATCGCGTGCTGGTGAACGCGAGCATCACCGACTCGGTGATCCGCGGGTCCGTCATTCGCGACTCCCGCGTGGCGGACTCGACCCTGGAAGGGGTGGTCGTGGAGGACAGCATCCTGGAGGGGGTGGTTCTGAAGGACTCCCTGGTGAGGGGGTCCAACGTCATCGACCCGGCGAGCACGGAGGGGACGAGCCTGGTGAACAGCCCCATTCTGGGCGCCCAGAACGAATTCGTCTCCGTCCTCCTGCTGATCCTGGACTCCTTCCTGCTGTTCTTCGTCATCATCCCCGCGGCGCTCCCAGCTCTCATGGCGAGCTACAGCCTCGTGGGGGAGAAGCTGAACAAGAGCCTGGAACCTCTCCTGGCAACCCCGACGACGAACGGGGAACTCCTGACGGGGAAGGCCCTGGCCATCTTCCTCCCCACCATGGGGGCCACGTGGCTGGCGGCCGCCGTCTTCGTCGTCCTCGTCAACCTCCTCCTGGAGCCCGTGGTTGGGTTCGCGCCCCTTCCCACCCCGCAGTGGCTCCTGGCCGTCCTCGTGGTGGCCCCGCTGTTCTGCCTGCTGAGCATCACGGCGAACGTCATCGTCTCCAGCCGGGTCAGCGACGTCCGGGCCTCCCAGCAGCTGGGGGCCCTGGTGGTCCTGCCGGCCCTCATCCTGTTCATGCTGCCCCTCTTCGGGGTGTTCGTCCTGGGGCCCGCGAGCGTCCTCCTGTTCGCGGCGGCCCTGGCCGTCGTGAACCTCGTGGTGAGCTACCTGGCGCTCAGTCTGTTCCAGCGGGAGCAGATCCTCGTTCGGTGGAGGTGAGCCGGCGTCCGTCAGCCGAGGTCGCCGCCCCGCAGCCCCTCGATGGCCTCGCGGTTGCTGAAGAACCGGGCCGAGGCCCGGGGTCGGCTCAGGGGGGACGCGTCGTCCGGGGCCATGGGCCAGAGGCGTTCCGGCTCCTTCGTCAGGGTGAGGACCGAAGGGACGTCGTAGCCCACCTTCTTGCCCAACCGCACCAGGTCCTTCCAGGTGTCGTCGTAGATCTCGTAGCCCACGTCCAGGTGGCGCGCCCGCTGCCGGAGATCCTCCTCCCCCGGGAAGGGCACCTCGCTGAAGCCCGGGAGGGCCGCGGAGCCCTTGATCTGCTGGACGTACCGGCCCATGCGGGCCAGGTACGCGCGGGGGGCGCCAAAGGCCTGGGTGTCCACCACCAGGAAGAAGTCCCCCTTGTTGTCGGGCCCCTCCAGGTGGTCGTCCCCCTCGACGTCAGGGCCGAGGGCCCCCCCGCCCAGGGCCGTCAGGGCGGCGACGAAGAGGCCCAGGCCGTACCCCTTGGGCCCGGCCAAGGGGCTCAACACCCCCCGCAGGGCCTCCAAGGGGTCGAGGGTCGGCTCGCCTCTTGGGCCCAGGGCGGTCCCCGGAGGGAGCTGCTCGCCCTTCCGGGAGGCCTCCAGGATGCGTCCCCGTCCCATGGTGCTGGTGGCCATCTCCAGGAGGAAGGGGTCCCGCTGGGTGGGGAAGGCGAGGGAGATGGGGTTCGTGCCCAGCAGGGGCTCCGTCCCCCCGTGGGGATGCACCACCGCCTGGGTGGAGGTGGCGATGAGGGCCAGGAAGCCGCGGCGGGCTGCCTTCTCGGCGAAGTAGCTGGGGAGACCCAGCTCGCTGGACCCGTGGCTGGCGACGGCGCCCACGCCCGTCTCCCGGGCCTTGACGATGGCCAGGAGCAGGGCCTGGATGCCCACGTACTCGCCGTAGCCGTCCCGGCCGTCGACGACGGCCAGGGAGGGGGTCTCGTGGACGATCTCCGCCACCGTCCCCCTCCGGATCGTGCCGTTGCGGGTCCTGCGGAGGAGGCGGGGGAGACGGGCCAGGCCGCGGGAGGGGCGGCCCCGGAGGTCCGCCTCGGTCATGACCTCCGCCACGCTGGCGGCCTCGGCTTCCCCCGCGCCGACGCTCGTCAGCATCCCCGCAACGAGCGCCCGCTCCTGCGTCGCCCTCAATCGCACGGTGGCCAACACTGGCCTTCACGCCATAAGTACCCGGCGAGGCGGGAATCACGGGGCGGCAAAATTGGGTCGGTGGCTGGGCCGCCCGCTCAACCTACGGGGACCGTCGAAAGGCGTCTAAGAGCTCTGTCCACCACCCCGCCTTGGGATCGAAGGCCAGGTAGAGGGACCCCCGGTCCAGGACCCCGTCGTAGCGGTCGTGGATGGCCCGGGGCAGGTCGTCCAAGGGGGCCTCCACCACGAAGGCCTCCAGCACGTCATCGGGGACCTCCGCAGGCATCTCATCCCACCGCTTGGCCACGGAGAGCTTGTGGAGCCGGTCGCCCATGGCCCCCCACCCGTGAAGGTCCAGGACGGCCCGGTAGGTGCGGGTGGAGGCGTAGAAGGCCACCTGCTGGCGCATGAGCTCCCGCGTGTTGGCCACCTCCTTCTCCGTCTCCCCCGTGGCCGCGAAGAAGGGGGCGACGAAAGCGACGTCGGCAGCGGCACGCCCCCCGCGTCGGGCCCCCGCCTCCGCCGCCGGCCGCACGACCTCCTGCACGTAGCGGACGGTGTGCAGGGGGTGGATGTGGACTCCCTGGCACAGCTCCCCAGCCACCCGGGCCATGCCGGGGTTCACGGCCGCCAGGTAGACGGGCATCTCCGGGTGCGCGATGGGGCCGGGGTTGAAGAAGGGCGTCATGAGGGACAGGGAGAAGTGCTCCCCCTGGAAGTCCAGCGGCTCCCCCGTCTGCCAGGTGGACCAGATGGCCCGCAGGGCCTGGATGACCTCCCGCATCTTGGGGGCCGGGGGGGCCCAGGGAACGCCGAAGCGCCGCTCCATGTGCCCCTTGACCTGGCTGCCCAGGCCCAGGATGAAGCGTCCCTGGGCGATCTTCTGGATGTCCCACGCCGTGTAGGCGAGGGCCGTGGGGCTCTTGGAGAAGGCCAGGGTGATGGCGGTGCCCACCTCCACGCGACGTGTGTGTTCCGCCGCCAGGGCGCAGGCCAGGAGGGCGTCCCGGCTCGTCTCCCCAAACCAGAGGCCGTCGAACCCCGCCTCCTCCGCCGCCTGCGCAAGGGACGGAATCTCCGCGGGGGAAGCGGGGTGCAGGAGGGCGTCCAGCTGCACGCTGGACAGTAGACCGGGCGGCCTTAAAGGATGTGCAGAGGGGGAGGACGAACCATTATTAGCACCTGGGGAATGCGACCAGCTGGCGTTGTCGTGGCCCGCCCAGAGAAGGCCCGTGGGGGACCGCCGAGGGAGCTTGTCGCGAGAAGCCGGGTCCTCGCCCTGGTCGTCACCGCGGGCTCCCTCGCCCTGGTCGCCATCATCCTGGCCCTCCCCTTCACCATGGAGCACGCCCTGGAGGGGGCGCAGCTCCTGCTCTGGGCCGCCCTTCTCCTCATCGTCGCCCTCATCGTGGGCATCTCCTTGGTGTACGCGTACGTCACGCGGAGCGCGTCCTCGCGCCAGGAGGCCCCCTTCTCCGGGGAGGGTCGTGAGGCGGCGCCCGCCGATCGGGAGGAGCTGACCCTGCAGCTCCTCCCCGCGGACGAACGGGCCCTGTACCGCCGCATCCTCCACGAGGGGGGCGAGCTCCTCCAGAAGGACTTGCACGGCATGCTCCCCTTCTCCGGACCCAAGATCAGCAGGCTCCTGGATCGACTGGAGGGCAAGGGCCTCGTGGTGCGGGAGCGGCACGGCATGACGAATCGGATCCGCGTCCTGCGGGAGAGGGGCTAAGCCTCCTTCGCCCGACCCTTTGTCGATTTCCGCAAACGGTTTCGCTCCTTTCCAGGAAGCACCTATAGGCCCTTTCACCCCTCGAGATTCTGAGGCAACACGTTAAGGGAGCGGTAGAAATGGCGAAGAATGAGTTCGGTGGGGACGAGGATCCCCGGACGGCCTTGAACCGTCGCCTCGCACGCGGGGAAATCGACCGGACAGAGTACGACGAAATCCGCGACGCCATGGCCTGGCGTCCCCCTGGAGGGGCGCGCGGACGCAGGCTGCCCACGTCAGGCCTCATCGTCCTCATCGTGCTGGGCGTCATCGTGGCCTTTGGCTTCACGTCCATGGCCCTAACCTACGGGCCGTGGAGGACGCCGCAGAGCGGGACGCCATCTCAGGATGGCGGAGGCTGGTCATGGCAGGACTGCTGCGTCTGGGGCGGTGGCACGGGCGGCATGGGCGGTGGCATGATGGGGGGCAACATGCGTGAGTACGGGTCCTCCGACGTCGTCATCGCCAACTACGCCTTCACCCCGGCGGTGCTCGCGGTCGCCACGGGCACTACGGTCATCTGGGTGAACATGGATCACGTGATGCACACGGTCTCCTTCGGCGAACACGGGGAGGATCACGCGGAGGAGGCGGTGGACTCGGGCCCGCTGTACCACATGGACAGCTGGTCCCACACCTTCGATGAGCCCGGCGTGTACCAGTACCACTGCGACCCGCACCCGTCCATGACAGGGACGGTCATCGTGGAGGGGTAGGATGGCCGCACAAGAGAGGACCGACGCGGCGCGCATCACCCTCTGGCTCCTGCTGGCCCTGGTCCTGGCCTTCGCCATCCTGGGCGTCGTCATGGCCTTCGCCATGGGCTGGACGGGCGTCGGCATGATGGGCATGGGCTTTGCTGGGATGGGAGTCTTCATGGCCATCCCGGCCATTGTCCTCGTCCTCATCCTCCTGGCCGTCTTGGGGGCCTTCGACAAGGCCCCCCTCGCCCACGATCCGGCCCTGGAGGCGCTTAACCTGCGCCTGGCCAGGGGCGAGATTGGCGTGGAGGAGTACACCGCGCTCCGGAGGACGCTCCGGCGGTAACGGAGGGATGCCCACGCCCCGCTTCCGCACGTGCCCCCGATGTGGGACCTCGCTGCGCGCGGAGAACCTCCCTTCCCATCTCAGGAGGGTGCATCGAAGGGCCCCCAGGATGGAGGATCCCCCTCAGGGGAGACGAATGTCGAGGACCGCAGAGAACCCCTCCCGCCTCCTCCTTCCCCCCAGAGCGATCCTGGCCGTTGGGTTGGCCATCCTCCTAGTTCTCGTCATCGCGGCCGCCCTTGCCTTTTGGCCGTCCGGGACGCCCGCGGACGACGAGACGGGGGGGCCTGCCTACGCCGGGGAGGTCGACGTCTACCTGACACCGACCTGCGGGTGCTGCCACCAGTATCTGGACTATCTACGCGGAGAGGGCTTCGCTGTGACGCCCCACGAGATGGAGGATATCTCGGGCACAAAGGACAACCTCGGCATCCCCGCCGACATGCGAAGCTGCCACACCTCCGTGATCAACGGCTACTTCGTCGAGGGGCACGTCCCCGTGGCCGCCATCCAGAAACTCACGCTGGAGACGCCCCCCGTCGACGGCATCGCGCTCCCCGGGATGCCCTCGGGTTCGCCAGGGATGGGCGGATCCAAGGCCGACGACTTCGTCATCTACGCGGTTGTCGGAGGACAGACCAGCGTCTTCATGGTCCTCTAGGCGGACCCTCCCGTCCTCGGAGGGCCGAGAGGAGACGGGAGAGGAGATTCGGCCGCACCTCGGGATCCTCCGCCCGCTCGGGGGGCTCCCGCCCCACTCGTAGGAGGGAGCCCTCCCGCTCCAGGATGTAGACCCGCTCCTCCGGTTGGAGCTCCTCCGCCGCCGTAGCCCGCCACAGCTCCCCCTCGTAGCGAACGTATCCCTTGGCCTCGGGTCCCAGAAGGTCCACGACCTCCGCCACCCCACCCACCAGCTGGTCGTGGAAGGGCTTCGCCCGTCGGGCTTGGAGGACCTTCAGCAGGGCGAAGAGGAGGAAGGCGCCCACGACGGCGGTGGGAACGGTGAGGAGGAGGAGGATCAGGAGCTGCTGCTCCTGGGTGATGAGGACCTCCGGCGGCCGGATGGGCGCCAGGAACAGGGTGCCCAGGACGATGGCGATGATGCCGCCTGTGCCCACGGCCCCGAAGCTGGGCGTGGCGATCTCCACGATGAGGAGGGCGACACCCAGCACCAGGAGGAAGATCGCCACCAGGTTCACGGCGAATCCCAGGCCGATGAGGCCCAGGACGATGGCGATGGTGCCGAAAATCTCCGCCCCGTGGCCGGGCGTGGAGATGCCAAAGATGATGCCGTAGATGCCCAGCAACAGCAGGATGGAGGCGATGACGGGGTCGGTGATGATCACGAGAGCCCGCAGGCGCAGGCTGGGATCCTCGACGCGGACCTCGGCGAGGGAGACGTCCAGGAGGACGGCTTTGTAGTGGGTCTCCACCCCGTCGGCCTGGGCCAGAAGGTCGTCCACGTCGTCCGCCACGATCTCGATGGCGCCTGCCCGGAGGGCGTCGCTGGCTTCCAGGTTCAGGTTCTCCCGGACGAAGGCGTCGGCCAGGCTCTCGTTCCTGCCGTGGAAGGCCAGGGCAGTGCGGAGCTTCGTTACGATGTTGTTGATGACCTTCTCGTCGTCCACGGGCTCGAAGCCCTCGGCGGTGATGATGACGGGCTGCAGGGAGCCGATGGTCGTGGCGGGGGCCATGGCGGCCAGGTCCGTGGCCATGAGAATCCACGTCCCCGCGCTGTCGGCGCTAGCCCCGGCGGGGGTCACGTACCCGATGATGGGAAGGGGGCTGTTGAGCATCATCTCCACGATGAGCTCCGTCTCCGCCACGCCGCCTCCCGGGGTGTTCAGTCGAAAGATGACGGCCTCCGCGCCGTCCTCCACCCCGGTCTCCAAGACCTCTTGGACGAACTCCACCGTGGAGCGCGTGATGGACCCCTCGATGTCGGCCTGGAGGACGAGGCTCGTCTGTCCCTGGGCGATACCCAGCCCCGGGGCCAGGGGCAGGAGGATGAGGAGGAGTCCGACGAGGAGGAGCCCCCTCCGCCCTGGGCCGCGGGGGACCCCGCTCATTTCTTGGCCGCCTTCTTCTCGTCCAAGGCGGCGGCCATGCCGGCCATCTCCCCCGTCTTCTCCCCGACGGCCCCCGCGGGGGTGACCACGATGAGGTTCCCCTCCCGGGCAATCTCCGCCAGGGTCTGCAGCTCCCGAAGGCGCATGGCGGGTTCCGCCTGCATGTAAAGCTGGGCGGCCTCCAGCATACGCTGGCCGGCCTGGAACTCCCCTTCCGCCATGATGACCCGGCTCCGCCGCTCCCGCTCCGCCTCCGCCTGCTTCGCGATGGCCCGAACCATGGAGTCCGGAAGGGAGACGTCGCGGATGGTCACGGACTGGACCTTGATGCCCCACGGGTCCGTGGCCACGTCCAGAAGGTCCTGGATCTTCTTGTTCAGCTCGTCCCGCTTGGAGAGGAGGTCGTCCAGCTCCACCTGCCCCAGGACGTCCCGCAGCGTCGTCTGGGCCAGGAGGTTCGTGGCCTGGAAGAAGTCCCGGACCTTGATGACGGCCTTGATGGGGTCGTCCACCCGGTAGTAGACTACGGCATCCACGGCCACGGAGACGTTGTCCACGGTCACGACCCGCTGCTGGGGCACGTCGATGGAGAGGATGCGCAGGTCCACCACCACGCGCCGGTCGACCACGGGGATGATCAGGTACAGGCCCGGTCCCTTCGTGCCCCGCAAGCGGCCCAGGCGGAAGATGACGGCCCGCTCGTACTCGCGGGCCACCTTCACGGCCGAGGCCAGGATGATGAGGACGATGAAGACGACGATGATGGAGATCTCGACGAGAACCACGATGACGGCCTCCCGCCGAATCATCGGGGGGAGTCTATTTAACGATTTGCGGATGCTAGTCCCTCAGGCCAGGCGGGTGCCGCAATTGTTGCAGAAGCGGTAAGGCGGCTGGACCTGGGCGCCGCAGGAGGGGCAGTAGGGGGCCCCCTGGGGCTCCTCGCCTCCGGGCGGCGGGGCCGTCGGTCCGGGGGAGGGCGGGGCGTATCCAGGGGAGGGGGGCGTCGCCACGAGAGCCCGGGAGGCCGACTCGATCTTCGCGTAGGCCACGAGGAGGAGGATGCCGGAGATAACGCCTCCGAAGAGGAGGGAGAGGATGCCCAGGACGAGGGCCGGGGCGCTGGCGGCGCTCACGCGCCCTTCTCCCAGCGGCTGGTAGACGGTGGCGTACACGATGAAGAGGAAGATGAGGGGGAGGGCGCCGAGGACGATGAAGAAGAGGCCGAAGGGGAGCAGGACAAGACCCAGAAGCAGGAAGAGCCCTCCGAACAGGCCGTAGAGGACGAGGGCCACGAGGGTGAGGGTCCGGGCCGAGTTCACGTCCGCCTGGACGTGAGGTGGCAGGGCTCCCGGATACACGAGGGGGGAATACTGCGTGCGGATAAGAGTTCTTCCGCGGAGGGGGGCCCCCGCGACGCATGCTTTAGGGTTGGCGTCGGGCGGACGTGCCCAGCGTCACGGTTCGCTTCGCGAAGTTCATCTTCGTGAACGCCCAGAGAAGGAGCAGCCCTGCCACCACCCCTCCCAGCACCAGCGACAGGAGGGCCAGGAGGAGGCTGGGGGATGGCATGTATCCCC
This sequence comes from uncultured Methanomassiliicoccales archaeon, assembly GCA_964348155.1. Lineage (GTDB taxonomy): Archaea > Thermoplasmatota > Thermoplasmata > RBG-16-68-12 > JAJISG01 > JAJISG01. Next base: position 6,827 of record CAYGBN010000036.1, on the reverse strand, counting down.
TCCCCAGCATGACTACTGTTCCTCCGTCGGAGGATGAGGCGCCTCTCCGCCCCTACGACACCACACGCGGGTGGAGGCTCCCCTCCAGGCCTTGCCTCCGGGACGATCGATTCGCCGAGGTCTCCCCCGCGAGTGGTCAGAGCTTCCGTAGGCCACGTTCAAGGCTGTCTTGCAGTCTCAGGTGGCGCCTCTCGTAGCGCTCCAGCCCTTCCTGGAGGCTCTGGAGGAGGGCTCTCTCCCGCTTTTCGAACTCCTTGAGGGCCGTGTCGAGTCCCTCCTGGAGTTCCTGCTGCCGCGTCTCATAGTCCTTCAG
>CAYGBN010000036.1:4188-6504 GCA_964348155.1 uncultured Methanomassiliicoccales archaeon | reverse complement strand
TGGGACCATGGGGGGAACGGGCCCGCCAGAGCCCCACTGTGCGACAGGATAACCTGGAGTACGTTGCTGAAGCCCCCTTCAGCCTGGACGTGAGCCCTTCACGGAGCCTCTTGGTCCGCTTCTCGGCCTCCTTGGCACGGGACCCAGCGACCTCGCTGAGCTTCCTCCTGTCCTTCTCGAACTCCTTGAGGCCCGTCCCCAGCACCGCTTGAATCTCCCGCACCGTCTTCTCATAACTGCGGAGCCCCTTCCGCAGCGTCTCTTGGAGCTGACGCTCTCGCTTCTCGTAGGACACCATGTGATCCGTCAGGGCCTCCTGGAGCTCGGCTTCCCGCTTCTCGTACTCCTCGAGGTGGCCCTTCAGGACCTCCCGAAGCCTCCTCCCCTCTTCCATGGTGCGGGGATGGTGGAGGTCCTACTTCACGTTTCTTTCGCCGGTCGGACCTCCGGCAGAAGCCGGAGCCGGCCACCGGAGCCCGTCTGCGTGACAGTCCAGGGGCTGGCTCACCGCCACTCTAGTCGGCCCACTTGATGGAGCAGCCGATGGCGGGGACGAAGGCGGGATCGGGCGTCTTCCCGGCCAGGAGGGCGTCCAGGGCCTGGCGGAGGAAGGGCCTCTCTGCCTTTGACGGCTCCTGGTAGTTGTCGTCCAGGCGGCCCCGGAAGGCCAGCTTCCGGTCCTTCCCGAAGACGAAGAACTCCGGCGTGGCCTGGGCTCCGTAGGCGTCGGCCACCGTCTGGGCCTTGTCCCGGAGGTAGGGGAAGGGGTACCCCTTCTCCTTGGCCCGCCGCACCATGTGGTCGAAGCTGTCCTCCGGGTACTTCGTGGAGTCGTTGGGGTTGATGCCCACGAGCCGCACCCCCCGCTCCGCGTAGTCCTTCTGCACCGCGATGAAGCGGTCCTCGTACGCGCGCACGTAGGGGCAGTGGACGCAGATGAACATGACCGCCAGCACCTCCGCGTCGTCGAAGTCCTCCAACCGATACGTCTTCCCGTCCACGCCGGGGAGCTCGAAGGACGGGGCGGCATCGCCTATCTTGAGCCCGATGTCCTGCATCATGCCATCGCAAGGAGGGCGCCGAGCGAAAAAAGGTTTGCCCGTCGCCCTCCCACTCCTGGCGGTGGAGGCGAAGACCTAGCCCCGCATCCGCCAACGTCCCATGACGACGATGGCGACTGTTGCCGCCAGGATGACTGCCTGGATGGCGAGCAGCGTTACACCCGAGAGGCTGACGCCTCCCGAAGGTGCCCCATCCTCGACTATCAGGTAGGCGTCCATTGTCGGTTGATGCCGGCTGCAGATGATGGCGAAGACCCCCACCTCGTCCGCGATAAACTCCTTGGTGACGGTCTGGTTACGCATGACTGTGAAGGAGGTGCTTACGTAGTGCTCAATCGTCGTGGGGTGGCCGCTCCCGCCGTTGATGCCCAGGAAGTGCAGGACTACCGTCTGGCCCTTCTGCACTTGAATGGTGTCTGGAACCCAGACGTATCTTTCCACCTTGTCCCCCTCATCTATGTACGGCTCGCCCGCACCTGCGGTTCCCTTGTACTCGACCCCCAGGATCCAGAACTCGGCCGTGTCACCGGGTTGCGACACTGCCGCCTGCGCCGGATGCCAAGCGAGAGCGGAAATCGCCATGAAGAGCGCCGCCGCAAGCGTTGTCGCCAACACCGCAATCCTTGCCAAGCCTCTCGACTGAGACGCCATGGTGAAGACCTCCGAGGCAGTCGGTGAGCGGGAATATATAAGGGGAAAGGGCGATTCTCAGGTCTTGCTCCCAAACCTGAGAATCAGCTACCATGCGCATTAAGCACCGAGGTCTCATCGAAGCGCTGCTGCAAGCCCTGGGAAACGAGCACAGCAGGAGAGTCCTCGCTGCTACCACCAGTCGTCCCAAGTCCGTGCGGGAGCTGATTGGCTGCTGGTCGTAGTCCGCACCATGCTTACGCCCGATGGAAAGCCCTACAAGCTCTACAAGGCGACCTTCCGGGAGGTTACTGTGACCTACCAATCCGGGGACGTGACCGTCACGGCAGAGCCGAATCTGGACGTCGTTCAGCGGGCCTTCAGGTTGTTTCACTCGTTCAGGGAGGAGTCGTAGTGGGTCTGGAAAACCTTCTCTTCGGGGCCGGACGCGTGTTGAGCCTCCTCCTGGGTTTGGCCATCGCGGGGATTGCCCTCTCTTCCTTTCGCCGAACCAGGGTGCGACTCATGCTCACTCTGGGGATGTGCTTCGGCCTTCTGGCTGTCGGCTCCTTCGTGGAGTTCGTCCTCTTTGACGCGCTCCACTGGGAACTGCTGATCGGACACA
>CAYGBN010000036.1:3794-4095 GCA_964348155.1 uncultured Methanomassiliicoccales archaeon | reverse complement strand
CGGTGGAGTCGGCCTTTGTTGCGGCCGGTCTGTCGGCCGTCGCTGTCCTTCTACGCCCCAGGAGGTTGTCGAAGTGAGCCTCTGGAGCTGGTTGAGTTTCGGGGCCCTCATCGCCGCGGCCGTTCCCTCGGCCTACTTCTTCCTCAATACCCGGAGGTCCAACCCCTCGTATGCCCTGGTATCGCTCCTGCTCGTGGTCGCCCTCGGTGTGCACTCCCTGTTCCACCTGCTGGAAGCCCTGCAGGCAGCTGAGGTGACCGTGCTCCAGATGGAGGCCGCATCGGCCGCCCTCCTCCTGGTA
>CAYGBN010000036.1:1698-3784 GCA_964348155.1 uncultured Methanomassiliicoccales archaeon | reverse complement strand
GTGAGAACCGCCAGAGGCGGAGGGCGCGTGGGTGGCGACTTCGGCTTGCCCTTCTCCCTCTTCGTGGCTGCGTGGATTGGGACGGAGGTCCTGACAATTGTGGGCAGGGAGTCGTTGGAGGAGGCATACGATGTGGTACACCTTGTTGTCCTCGTGGCGCTGGCGCTATGGATGAACGTCCGGTGGCGTTGGGCCCTGCGCAAGGCGGTGCAAACGCGTGGTTGAACATGCGCTCCTGGTCGCCCTGCGAGCCGGGGCGGCCCTGATGGGCGCCCTGGCCGCCATCTGGAGCTTTCGACTGGCAGTGCTTCTAGCGGGAAGCCGACGGACCTACCTTCTCCTCTCCATCGGCTTTGGCGTCGTCGCCCTAGGCGCGGTGGTGGAAGGCCTTCTCTTCGGGGTCGCCCGCTGGGACCTTCAAGCCGCGCACGCCCTGGAAGCTTTCGTCAGCGCCGCCGGATTCGCCGCAATTCTGCTGGCCATTGTCAGGAGCCAGGCGTAGCCCCTCCAGGCCGGGGCCAGGGAAACGTGTGCAACCCCACGGTTCCCTACCGGGGGGGCGAGGGCCCGTGGAGGGGGCGGCCCGGTTCGGGGCGCCAAGGGGGGGCCATGGGACGCCCCACCGCCGTGGGCGTCGTGACCCGCGTCTCCGCGGAGAGGAGGTGTGCCGGCAGGAGGAAGAGGAGGAGGCCCAGGAGGGAGAGCTGGACCAGGTAGGTCGTCTGGAAGACGCGACCTCCCAGGGCCACCAGGAGGAGGCCGAATCCCATCCATCGCGGGGCCTGCCGGAGAAGGTCCCCCAGGTCGTAGACGTAGGCGGCCAGGGCCGCGGCGTAGAGGGGCGCCGGCAGGAACATCGTGAAGTATACCGTCCAGGCCGCGACCAGGGGCAGCAGGTCCCAGCGGGAGGCCAGGAGGAAGCCCGCCCCGGCGAGGAGGGCCAGGGGGAGGAGGCGCGGACGCCACCGCCGGCCCGGCAGCAGGAGGAGGGGGGCGGCCACTGCCAGCCCCTCCCCAACGCCGAAGACACCGTTGGAGAAGCGGAGGTCCAGCCCGAGGGAGGAGAGGGCGAGGCCGGCCTGGAGGTAGTAGGTCGTGCCGACGGCGGCGGCCAGGACCACGGCCCCCACGATGTCCCACGTGCCTCTCCCCGAGCCCAGCAGCACGCCCACCACGACGAGGGTCATCAGGGCCGCCATGGCCAACACCTGGTAGGCGAGGTGCACCGCCGGTCGCTGCAGGAGGGAGAGGGCGAGGGTCGTGAGCAGGACGAGCCCCAGGAGGACGGCCAGGACCCGGGCGGGACGCCCCTTCCGCCACAGGAGCAGGGCCATTAAGGCCAGGGCCGCGCCCGACGCGAGGATGGCCACGGTCATGCTCGCCAGGCCCCCCGTCCTCAGCAGGCCGAAGATGCGATCCAGGGTCTCTCCGGGGGGCGCGAAGCCGCCGCCGCGGAGCAGCAGACGGAGGAAGACGAACTCCAGGACGGCGGCCGCCACGGCCACCGCCACGAAGAAAGGCAAGAGGTCGGCGGCCCTCTTCCTCCAGGTCATGGACCGCCTCACGTCGGGGCCTCGACCCCTTCGAGAACTCCCAGGTGTTCGCCGTCCCATCGGACGAAGGCCACCAGGAGGTCGCCCAACGCCGGGTAGAGGGGGTGACCTGCATGCGCCGCAAGGGCCTCCCGGAAGACGGGGGCCCAGCGCACCAGGTGGTCGGCCATGAACGCGCGCTGCGCGTTCCGGGACACCTGGACCGCCTCCTCGTTCCCGCTCGTCCTCCCGTGGACCTCCTGGAGGCAAAGGAGGGCCATGAACTCCAGCTCCGAGACGACGTGGTCGGGAAGCTCCTGCTGGGTCTCCAGGCCCCAGGCGCGGTAGAAGCCGGCCACATCCGCCATGAGGGCGTCCCGCTGGGGATCCTCCTCCCCCCGGTACGCCCCCTCATAGGGCGGGCACTCGCCCTTCTCGAAGAGGCGTAGCCGCTCAGCGGCCAGGGCCTCCACGTCGCTGGTCTTCCACCCGCGGGGGTCGGGCAGCTCCACGCCCGCCAGTTCCGGCCACTCCGGGAGCAGGGCCTGCAGCTC
>CAYGBN010000036.1:0-1688 GCA_964348155.1 uncultured Methanomassiliicoccales archaeon | reverse complement strand
CCGCCTCGCCCCGCCCCGGCCGCGGCCTGGAAGCGGCGGAAGGCCCGGGCCAGGCTGCCGTACATCGCCCCTCGCCGCAGGGCCTCCTCTGCCGGCCGGAGGTCGTCCTCAGCCACGGCGGTACCTCCAGGTCAGGAAGATGAGACCCGCAGCAGCCGCCGGCGGGACCAGGACCAGGGCCACGACCCAGGCGCTCGCCAAGCCGCCCACGGGGGCGGCACCCACCTCCAGGGTGACGAAGCTGGAGACGGACTTCCGGGCCCCCACGTCCCCCTCGGCGCCGTCCCACACGGCGAAGGCGATGTGGTACCGGCCGCCGGGGGCCAGGGCCTGATCCTCGGCGTCGCCCGTGTCCAACCGCCGGGCGATGACCACGCTCCACCCGCTGCCGGCCCAGACGCCTCGGCCGATGACGTCCTGGCGGTCCTGGGTGGCGATGGTGCCAAAGCCCGTGGCCACGGCGTCCTCCACCGGCGTCGCCTTCAGCGGCTGCGAGAAGGGGTTGCCTACGTCCCAGCCCACCAGGAGGTCCTTGGCCTCGTCGGGGAAGGCCTCCGGCAGCGCGTAAGGCGGGTCCCCCACGGCCCACGGGTACGTGTCCACCCAGAAGTTGGGGAACGCGTCGTGGAGGTCGTGGAAGCCCTCATCGATGTCCGCCTGCCAATCCGCCTTCCACTGGGCGATGTGGGCCTCCTCGCCCCGGGAGCCCATGCAGATGCCCGTCAGCCCCGCCGGGCCCAGCATGATCGCCACGGCGTCGCGGAACTCGTGCGCCCGCGTGCTGCGGACGTTCTCCGTCGGGTCGTCCCAGCTCACGTGGAAGGCGATGTGGGTGGCGTTGTGGAGGGCCCGCACCCGAACGCTGGGGGCGGAGGCCTCCGGGCGGATCGGGAGGGTTGTCAGCTGCCCCGTCAGGGGCACCGTGACCTGGGCGGCCGTGGCCCACAGCGCGTCCTCCGGGTCCGTCATTGGCAGCGGTTCGTCCACGGCCACGCTCGTCAGGGCCGCGGCGGGCTGGGCCAAGGAGACGTCGCTGTAGACGAGGCTCAGGGAGACGGCCACCATGGCCAGGAGGAGAAGCGCCTTCAGGGGTTTTGCCTGCATGGCCTCACCTCACGTGATGTTGTGGCGGTACACCCCCCGGGCGTCGTCCCGGTAGGGGCGGACGATCTCCTTCTCCACCAGCCGCACGCGGGCGGCCTCCTGGTCGTTCACGTCGTAGCCCACCGCCTCGTCCCCCTCCAGGGCGAAGCGGGTCAGGATGCGGTTCGTGCTCGTGTTCAGCAGCAGGATCGCCCGGAGCTCCGGCTCCAGCCCCTGGCGGATGCGCTTGTAGGTCGCCACCGCCGCGTCCGCCTGGGGGCCGAACATCTGGCGGTTGAAGGCCGGAGGCACGTGGATGGGGGGCACGTAGTAGATGTTGGGCTCCAGGCCGAACTGCGGGTACAGCGGCAGGGCCAGCTTCTTCACGTGCACCAGGAAGTCCAGGGGGTTCTCCGGGTCCGCCTCCTCCGGCGGGTGCAGGTACCCCACGATGCGGATCTTGCCGATGCAGTTCCGCATGCAGCGCGGCCAGATGCCCTGCTCCACCGCCGGGTAGCAGAAGATGCACTTCTCGGAGACCCGGGTGACGTGGTTGTAGAGGACCCGCTTGTAGGGGCACGCCCGCACGCACTCGCGGTAGCCGC
>CAYGBN010000035.1:5455-16214 GCA_964348155.1 uncultured Methanomassiliicoccales archaeon | reverse complement strand
CTTCACGGAGACCAGCGCCTCCGGGTTCACGCTGCGCAGCCAGTCCACGTGCTTCCGGTGGTCCTCCACGCTGTACACGGAGTGGAAGGGGAAGGGGGAGAAGAGGGAGGTCTTGGGCACGGCCTCCCGCATCCGGGCCACGTCGGGGGTGTTCTTGTCCGCCAGCAGGTGGCCACCCAGGCCCGGCTTCGCCCCCTGGGCGTACTTGATCTCGATGATGGGGGCCCGCTGGAGGGTGGCCTCCGACACGCCGAAGAGGCCCGTGGCCACCTGGGTGATGACGTGGTCCGCGTAGGGGATGAGGGCGTCCGGGTACCCGCCCTCCCCTGTGGAGCAGAAGGTGCCCCACGCCTTCGCCGCCCGGACACGGCTCAGCATGACGTTCAGGCTGATGCTGCCGTAGGACATCCCCGCGCCGTAGGTGGGGATGGGGACGCGGATGCGGGGGCCCCCCGGCCGCCGGTTCAGCTCCAGGGAGGTGTCCACCACCTCCACGGGCTCCGGCCGCTCCGGGAACCGGAAGTGGAGGCGGTCGAAGCCGCCGCCGGAGTTCCCCACCCGAGACTCCATCCCGTCGGGCGGCAACTGCCCCGTCTCCGCCATGTACCAGGTGGAGGTGATGAGGTCGGGGGACCAGCGGTCGTCGCCCAAGGACTCGTAGTAGGGGTTCTCCTCGATGCGGATGGCGTCGGTGGGGCAGTTGTCGATGCAGAAGTAGGACTGCCCCTCGCAGTTGGACGGGCCGATGCAGTTGGAGCTCTTGGGGGTGGAGAGGTGCACCAGCCCCGGCTTCTTCTCGTACACCCCGTACGGGCACACCTGGACGCAGATGCCGCAGTCGATGCACGCGTCCGGCAGGATCTGGACGTCGTGCTTGTTCACGGTGCGCCAGATGGCGGAGGGGGCCCGGACGATCTGCAGGGGCTCATCCATCGGACGCCCCCCCGGCGAAGAGGGCCTCGAACTCCGCCTCCAGGTCCTCGTGCCACATGGTCCGGCCGATCTCCCCCGCCAGGCGACGGGCGTCCCGGATCCCCATGGCCCCCATGATCTCCAGGAGCTGGTCCCGGCAGGCGTTGGCCCAGTTCAGGATGCGCTGCACCGCCCAGTGGGCGTCCAGGATGCCCGGGAGGTCCGCCTGGGGGCTGGCGTTCCACCCCAGGGCGATGAGGAGGGTCGTGTCCAGGGCGACGGCGTCCGCCCCGCACAGGAGGGCCTTGGGGATGTGTTCGGAGGCCACGATGCCCCCGCTGGCAACCAGGGTCACCTCGTCCCGCAGCCCGGCCTCCACCAGCTCCTGGTCCAGGTCCCGCAGGACGGGGGCGATGAAGTCCGGCTCCTCCACGCCCACCTCCCGCCCGTGGGGATCGGCGTAGAGGTGGAGGACGTCCACGCCCTGCCGGATCAGCTTCGCGTACAGCTCCCCCCGGTCCCGCCGCAGCGGCATGCGGAGGATGTGGACGGCCTCGGGGGCCGCCTCCCGCAGGGGCGTCAGGTCCTCCGGGGGCTGCAGGCTGGCGTCCCACTCCACGGCCGGGAAGCCCGCCACCGCCTTGGCCGAGGGGGCCCCCTGCAGCGGCAGGCGCGGGATGACGCGGCGGTCCCGCAGGGCGGTGGCCTTGTTGGCGTCCACGACGGCGTACGTGCCGATGAGGGTGGCCGCGTCGGCCAGGAGCTGCTCCGGGGCGGTCCCGACGCCGGTCGGCGGGTTGAAGAGGAAGGGAAGGGGGATCTCCAGAAGGGGGCGGTCCCAGCCGTCGTCCGCCTCCACGTAGGGCGGCTTCCGGCCCAGGTCCACCGCCGTGGAGATGTACTCCCGCCCGTGGATGCCGTCCCGCGTCGGCCGGACGATCTCCGACATGTCCGTCCAGATGGCGTCGAAGCCCGGCTGGACGAAGGGGCCTCGGTACCCCGCGCCGGAGACGGGGATGTTGCCCGCCTCCGCCTCCTCCCAGATGGTCTCCACGATCCGCGGGCGCACGTACCCGTCCCCCATGGCCTGGAAGTCCGGGTGGATTCCCACGTCCAGCACGCCCACGGGGCACTCCATGACGCAGCGCATGCACCCCACGCATAGGAGGCTCCCCGGCGTGGCCATGAGGCGGGGGTCCCCCTCCTCCTTCAGGTGCACCCCGTACACGCAGGCGTCCACGCACTGCCCACAGTTGATGCACGTCTCCCGCCGTTCCACGGCGAAGCGGCCGGGGAAGCCGTTGCTCAGGGGCGCGCGGTTCGTCGCGATGCGGTATCGCTCATACACGCTTGTAGCTCCCCACGGGGGTCTGCAGGGGGTAGGCCAGCCCCTTGCGCACGAGGTCGTGGTACTCCGGCTCCTCCTCCACCCGGCGGGCGAAGTCCTCGATCTGGGCCACGGGCTTCCCGTAGCGCCGGGCGACGAGGTCCTCCAGCCGGTCCCACACGGGCACCAGGTCGATGGCGCTCTGGCAGACGTTCGTGCAGGCGCTGCAGTGAATGCAGTCGAAGAGCTTCAGGGCGTCCCGCTCCGCCAGCGTCTCGCCCGTCGCCAGCCGCTGCAGGGCCATGAGCTTCCCCCGGGCCGTCACCAGTTCCGTCCGGTCCGCCAGGTACGCGGGGCAGACGGTGATGCAGGCGCTGCAGTGGGCGCACTCCGCCGCGGCGCGGACGTCCTCCGGTGGGGGCGCCTCCGCCGGCGGCGGGGCCGGGGGGAAGAGGGCCGCCAGGGCACGGCCCGCCACGCGGAAGAGGCCGGGGCTCAGGACGGGGGCCCCGAGCATCCACGGCATCAGGAGGGGCGGACCCCCCAGGGCCTTCCCCGGGTTCAGGAGGTTCTGGGGGTCCACCTGCCGCTTCTGGCGGCGGAGGGCCGCGAACTCTCGGCGCGTGTAGCGCGTCGCCAGGAAGGGACGGTTCCACAACCCCAGGCCGTAAGCCCGACCGCCCAGCCGGATGCCCTCCCGCGTCAGCCGAAGGACCAGGCCCAGGTGGGGGAGGTACCCCGCCAGGTCGTTCGGGTCCGTCAGGAAGGCGGAGATGGCCAGGGCCTGGTGGGGGGAGACGAAGTGGGCCTCGTGGGAGAGGTGCACGCCGAAGGCGGCGGCCACCTCGTTCGCCCGGGCCACGTAGCCCGGCAGCGCGTGGGTCCCCAGGAGGACCTCCGAGCCCAGGAGGCCGGGGCCCAACCGCTTGACCTGCATGGGGAACAGCCGGTGCTCCCAGAGGTAGGAGGCCCGGTAGTGGTCCGCCTGGGTCCCCCGCCGATGCGCGTCGGCCAGGACGCCGTCCAGCTGCGCCTCCTCCTCCACCACCATGAGGAGGCTGGGCGCCTCTTCCAGGATGTCCCGGCCCTGCAGGGCGTTGAACTCCCGCAGCCGGGCGGGGTCGTAGAAGGTCATGTGGACCGGGCGATGGCGCTGGGCCACCACCTGGCCGGTGGCCAAGGCCTCCCCGGCGGAGGGGAAGGTGAAGAGGAGCGGCCGCTGGAAGTCGGGGCGGGGCCTGGCGCGGAGGCCCACCTGGGAGACGACGCCCATCTGCCCCTCCGTGTGGACGTGGTAGGGGAACTCCAGGGCGTCCCGCAGCAGCGTGCGCACGCCGTCGAAGTCCACCACGCGGATCCACTCCACCTGCCGCCAGAACGGGCCGAACCCCAGGGAGAACATGCCGTAACCGCCCGTGCTCAACCACCCGGCCACGGTGGAGAACCAGCTGCTCGGGTGGGAGCGCAGGGCGTAGCCGTTCCCCCGGAGGAACTCGTCCAGGTCCGCCCAGCGGACACCCGCCTCCACCGTCACGATGCCCGGCTCCCGCTCCAGGGCGAGGATCTGGCGAAGGAGGGAGAGGTCCAGGACGATGCCGCCTCGGGCGGGGAGGACGCCGCCGTAAGGGGAGGAGGCCGCCCCCCGGGGGACCACCGGGACGCCCTCCCGGGCGGCGGCTTGCAGGACCTCCAGGATCTCCGCCTCGCTGCGGGGCTGCACCACGGCGTCGGCCCCCCGCACCAGGAAGCGGCGAATCGCCTCCGGCACCTCCGCCTGGTCCGCGCTGTAGATGGCCCGCTCCAGGGGGGTGTTTCGGGTCCGCAGGTCGCTCAACACCTCCCCGAGGGTCACTTGTCCACCACCGGCGCTCGGATTCCTACGATTGGAATACCGGTCGGGACGACGGGGGACTGATATAAAGTTTCGGAGATGATTCTTGGACGCTCGTCCATTCTCAAAAGGGCGAACGCGAACGTCCGTCGCTTCTCATGGGTGATTCTCGCGACGACACCGTTATGTGGCTTCCGGGGGACCTCATAGGCCGCCTGGGGGCAGGACTTGGCCGCGAGGAACGAGCAGGACGCACGCGAGGAGGAGCCCGCCATCGGGCCGGTGGCCTTCCCCACCTTTCTCACGGCCCTGTTCGATGAGGTAAACGTGGAGATCCTTCGGGCGACGGCGGTGGAGTTCCTCTCGGTGAAGGAGATTTCCGAGACGTGCGAGCTGCCCATGCGGGCGTGCTACCGCCGCGTGCAGGCCCTGCTGAAGGAGGGCCTCCTCTGCCCGCGGCCCGACGAGCCCGACAGCCGCGGCCGTCCGCCGCAGCGCTACCGCTCCAACATCGGGAGCGTGTACGTGAAGCTTCAGGGGAGCGACTACCGGGTGCGGCTGGAGTGGCCCGGGGACGGGGTGGACGTGACGGCTCCGCCGGAGTGAGGCGCCCCTTCGGGCGGGTCGGCGGTGTAACGCTTTAAGTAAGCGAAGCTCATGCCCGGGGAAGGTGTGGGCATGGGAACGTCGCAAGCGGCGGCCGAGGTGACCCCATCGGTCCGATGGATCCGGAGGGTCTTCCTGCTTCTGGCCTGGTACTTCTTCCTCGCCATCATCGCGCAGGTGTTCCTGGCGGGACTGGCCATCTTCGGCGACCCCGTCCGCTGGAACCTCCACAGGGAGTTCGGGTACACGTTCTTCTACATCGCGATCGCCCTTCTGGTGCTGGTCTTCCTGGCGCGCTTCCCCCGCTCCATGTGGTGGCTGACGATCCTCCTCGTAGGGGACTACGTGGTCCACTCCTCCCTCCCCTTCCTCGGGGAGGACGTGCCCGCCGTGGGGGCGCTCCACGTCGCGAACGCGTTCGTCCTGTTCTGGATTGCGGGGATGGTGGCCCTCCGAAGCCGGGCCTTCGTGACCCCTCCCCTGGGGACCGCCTCGGCCGCCTCCTAACCGACGGGACGGTCTCCCTGATCCCACGCGGTCACTCGATCCGGGTCACCCACGCATCCAGACGTCCATCGAAGCTTGCCACCAGGTCAAGGTCTCGTCGACGGACGTGGTGGACCGTGACCCAGTCGGTGAAGCTGAGCCCCGCGCCGACGTGTTCGCGCATCGCACCCCAGGCGGCTCTGAAGATGTCCTCGGACGTGGGCAGGAGGTCGATGAATCGTTCCTCAGGGGACGGGGAGAGAAGCAAATCCCCGACCCTCCGCACTACGTCTTCCCGTCCCGTCCTGACCATGGCGAGGGTCACGGCCTCGTCGAAGACGTAGTCGGATGTGAAGGGCACCCCGTGCTCGCCCACCCGGATGGTGTCCATGAGCTGCACGGCCCGGGCGTGCCGCTGGTCCCGCTCGTTGCAGTACGCCACGATGACGCCCGTGTCCAAGAACACCGTCACTCGGAGGCCCCATACAGCACGCGGTCGATGTCCTCCTCCCGGGTCTCCACGCCCCAGTCCACGGGCAGGTCTCGGAGCCGAGTCCAGACCTTGTCCGGCACGGGAAGCTGGATGCCGAGGATGCGTGCAAGAAGGGCCTCCTCGTCCAATCCTGCCTCCAAGATCAGCTCAATCAGGTCTTGTTTACTGACCTTGCGCCCCGTGCGGAGCAGGATGCGCGCCGCCAGGACATCGAGCTTCTTGCTGGACTCTCGCGGAACCCTCACGCTGGTCGACACGGGAGACTGTATGCTTGCATACAGAATATACTTTTCTACCGCCCGAGGCACCGGCCTCTTCCCACCGAGTTCTTGGCGGGCGATGGCAGGAGGAGGGGGACTCGCTGGTGAAGGTCCTTAGCCCCACGCGTTCGTGGGACGACTACGCGGGCGGGATGGCCATCAAGAACACTAGGATCATCAGGAGGATGCCGACCCAGATGACGTAGACCTGCCGTCTCTTCCGTCGTTCGGCGATGCTAGCCATGCTTGCCGACCCCCGGCCGTTCGGCCGTATGCCCGGTGGGGGTATTTAAAGGTTCCAAAAAGGATTATCGCCGCTGACTCTCACGGCCAGCAAGAACGGCCGCGGGAAAGGCCTTAAGGCGGTCGTCCCCTGGGTGCGGGGATGGTCGACCTCTTCTCCGAGGGCCCCATCCGGGCGCTGCAGGACGCCCTCTCCCCCCTCTTGGACGGCGTCTTCCTCGCCATCACCACGGCGGGCAGCGGCCTGGTCCTCGTGGTCCTGGCCCTCCTGGTATACTGGCTCTGGGACGCGCGGACGGGCTTCCTCCTGATGTCGGTGGTTCTGGGAAGCTCGGCCCTGAACGGGGCGTTGAAGGGGGTCTTCGGGCTGCCGCGTCCGCCGGCAGAGCTTCACCTGGCGTACGCCTCGGGCAACGGCTTCCCCAGCGGGCACGCGCAGCAGGCGGCGGCCTTCTGGGGGGCGGGGGCCCTGGACCGGCGGGGGGTCTGGATCCCCGCGGCCGCGGCGGCCGTCGCCCTGGTGGCCTTCTCCCGGGTGTACCTTGGCGTCCACTACGTGGGGGACGTGCTGGGGGGCGTGGGGTTCGGCGTGGCCGTGGCCCTTCTGGCCGTCGGCCTGCATCGCGCCGACCTCTGGGAGCGCCTGGGCCTCACCCTCCGCCTCCTCCTGGCTGCCCTCTTGCCGCCGGCCCTCCTTCTCCTCCTGCCGTGGGGCCAGGGCCTCCCGCAGATCGTGGGCTTTCTGTCGGGGGCGTCCGTGGGGTACGTGCTGGAGGAGGAGCGGATCGGCCTGGGGAGGGCAGGGAGTCTCGGCGTCGCGGGACTGCGCCTGCTCCTCGGGCTTCCGACGCTGGGGGCCTTCTACCTCGGGACCTCCCTCTTGGCGCCGACCGTGGCCCTCCTTCCGCTGGATGCCGCCATGGGCCTGGTGGCCACCCTGGCGCTGCCCTGGATCTTCCAGCGGGCGGAGGCCCGCCTCTTGCCTTGAGGGGAGGCCCAGGGGCCTTCCGCTACTTCACCTCAATCCGCTTCAGCTTCGAGCCCTTCTTCCCCTCGATCATGTCGATGCGGGCCTGGACCAGGGCCTTCACGGCCTCCAGGAACTCCAGGCGCGCCGTCTTCATGTGCTTCAAGAACTCGTCCACGTTGGGGACCACGTCGGGCACGCTGAGCTTGATCTCCATCCGCCGTCCTCCGACGGAGGCGGAAGGGCGCGCGGCGGCTTAAACCCTCCCCCCTCCGCCGCGAGAAACCGTTTTATAGCCCATCGTGTTACTTCTGCTGAATTCGTGTTATTCTGACGAGAGGAGAACCTTGCACATTTCCGACGGCGTCCTGCCGCCTCTCTGGGCCCTGTTCTGGTTCCTCCTGGCGGGCCTCTTCGTCGGAATCGCCCTGCGCCAGGTCCGCCGGCGCTCGGAGGACAGCCCCGTCTACCTCCCCATGCTGGGCGTCCTGGCGGCCGCCGTCACGGTCATCAGCGTGTGGCACATCCCCGTCCCCGTCACGGGCTCCTCCTCCCACCCCATCGGCACCCCCATGGCCGCCATCCTGGTGGGCCCCTTCGCCGCCATCCTCATCACGGTCCCCGCCCTGCTGATCCACCTCTTCCTGGCCCACGGCGGGCTGACGACGCTGGGGGCGAACACGGCCGCCATGGGGGTGGTGGGCAGCCTGGTGGGGTATGCGGTCTACCGCCTGTGCCGGCGGCGGGGCCTGGGCTTCTGGTGGGCCGCCGGCCTGGCCGGCCTGGTGGGGGACGTGGCCGTCTACGCCACCACGGCAATGCAGCTCGCGCTGGCCCTCTTCCCCGGGGCCGTCCTCTCCCACTGGCTCATCTTCTTCCTGGGCTTCGGCCCCACCCAGATCCCCCTGGCGATCATGGAGTTCCTCTTCACCGGGGCGGTCATCAACCACATCATGCGGACCCGGCCGGACATCGCCCAGGCCCTGCGGAGGGTCGTCCGTGCCGCTTGACGGCTTCGAGCGGAAGGTGCTCCTGGTCATGGGGAGTGTGAGCCTCCTCATCCTGGCGGTCTCTGCCGTGGCCTACGGGCTGGGGGTGGGCCTCGGGGGCACCGACGCGCAGGTGGAGGAGGCCGCCGCGGGGGAGGCGGGGGCCACGCCCACGAACCCCATCCCCCTGCCGCCATGGGGCGAGCCCCTCCTGTTCTTCGTGATTCCCAGCCTGTTGGGCCTGCTGGCGGGGTACGTGCTGCCCGCCCTCTCGCACCGGGGGGAGGCCCGTGCTTGAGCCGCTCCTGGGGTACCTGGAGTACCTGTACGTTGAGGCGGATCCCCTGACGGGGCTGCTCACGACCCTGGGCTTCTTCGGCTTCCTGCTGCTGGGCCGCCGGTTGCGGATGCGGAGGGGCCCATGAAGCTCCACGTGCGGGAGGACGGCGGGGCGGACGCCCGGGTGGCCCTGCTGACGGCCCTGGCGATCATCGTGGCCGTCCTGCTGAGCCCCTCGCCCCTCCCGCCCCTCCTCATCCTGGCGGCCGCCCTGGCCCTCCGTGGGCGGCTGCGGCTGGCGGCCTACGGGAAGCACCTGGTCCCCCCGCTGGCCATCGCCGCCTTCGTCTGGCTCACCTTCGCCTACACCTTCGGCACGACGCCTGTCGCCCACGTGCTGTTCCCGGTGTACGAGGAGGGCATCGCCCGGGGCTTCCTCATCTTCACCCGGGTCCTGGCGGCCACCTCCGTCCTCCTCCTGCTGCTGGAGGTCACCTCCCTCATGGCCCTCCTCCGGGCCATGCGGTGGATGCGGGTCCCGGAGGTCCTGGTGGACCTGGCCGGGCTGACGTACCGCTACCTCTTCGTTCTGGAGGAGGAGCGGGAGCGGCTCGCCCAGGCCATGGCGAGCCGCCTGGGATTCGCCCGCCGCCTGCCGGTGGCCCGCCGCATCGCCCACTACGGCACCGTGGCCTCCCATCTCCTGATCCGCTCCTTCGACCGCTCCTTGCGGACGTACGAAGCCATGGAGAGCCGGGGGTACAAGGGGGGCCGGCTGTACGACCTGCGCGCGGACCCGCCCAAGGCGGGCCACGCGGTGCTGGGCGGCCTGGCGTCCGTGGCCGCCGTCTTGCTGGCCTGGGGGTGGTGGCTGCCGTGGTAGCGATTCGCGTGGAGGACCTGGCGTACCGCTATCCCGACGGGACGGAGGCGCTGCGGGGCGTCAGCTTCGCCGTGGAGGAGGGGCGGCGGGTGGCGATCCTGGGGGCCAACGGCTGCGGCAAGACGACGCTGCTGCGGTGCCTGAACGGCCTGCTGACGCCGACGGCCGGGCGCGCGGAGGTCCTGGGCCGGCGGGTGGAGCGGGCCAGCCTGGACTGGGTCCGGGAGCGGTTGCAGCTCGTGTTCCAGAGTCCGGATGACCAGCTCTTCGCCCCCACGGTGGAGGAGGACGTGGCCTTCGGCCCACGGAACCTGGGCCTGGGGGAGGAGGAGGTGGCCGCGCGGGTGGAGGAGGCCCTGGCCGCCCTGGGCCTGGAGGCGCTCCGCGGACGGAACCCGAGCCTGCTGAGCGGCGGGCAGAAGCGGCTGGCGGCCATCGCCGGGGTGGTGGCCATGCGGCCCTCGGTCATCGCCCTGGACGAGCCCACGGCGGACCTGGACGAGCGAAGCTCCGGCGACATCCTGCGGGTGCTGGAGGCCTTCCACGGCCAGGGGAAGACGATCCTCCTGGCGACCCACGACGTGGAGCTGGCCGCGCGCTGGGCGGACGAGATCGTGCTCCTGGCGGCGGGGGAGGTGGTGGCCCGCGGCCCGCCGGGGGACGTCTTCTACCGGGTGGAGGACCTGGAGGGGCTGGGCGTGCGGATTCCGCCGGTGGTGCGGCTTTTCCGCATGCTGGCGAAGGAGGGGCTCGTGCACCCCGCCAAGCGGCCCATGCGGCCGGAGGAGCTGCTGGAGGCCCTGTTGGTGGCGGTGAAGAGGGGCTAGGGGACCTGGTCGGCCCCCCTGCATCCGAAGGAATCTGGTGGGATTCTGGGCAAGGCGCTTAACACCCCCGCCGGATGAGACGACCATGAGCCTCTCGCGTCGATGGAAGCTCGCCATCGTCATCGCGGCGGTCGCCGTCGCGGCCTATCCCGCGTGGTACCTCGCCTCCCCCCTCTTCATCGTCACCACGGGAGAGGAGGACCTTCCCACGGGATTCTCCGCCGTCGCCAGGGGAACCTTTCGGGACGGAGAGCCCGGCCATCCCGCCTCCGGGAACGTCACGGTCCTCACGGACGGCTCAAGCTTCGTTGTGAGGTTCGAGAACTTCTCCGTCGTGAACGGCCCGAACCTCCACGTCTGGTTGACGCACGCAGCGGGCGCCTCGGAGGAGTACGCGGACCTGGGGCCTCTCCAGGTGACCCGAGGCTCGTCCAACTACGAGGTGCCCGAGGGGATCGATCCCCGGGACTACAGCCACGTCATCGTCTGGTGCGTCCCCTTCAACGTCCTCTTTGGATACGCCGAGTTCACCTTCGGTTGACGGCTGCACGGACGCCCGACTCAGCTGCCGCGAGCCTCCGGCTGCTCCAGAAAGATGGAGAGGGCGTCGTCCTTGAACTCCGCCCCCACGGGCTCGTACTCCATGAGGGTCTCCG
>CAYGBN010000035.1:3939-5445 GCA_964348155.1 uncultured Methanomassiliicoccales archaeon | reverse complement strand
CACCAGGATGCCGCCCCGGTTCAGCAGCTGCACCTCCTCCCGCTCCAGGAAGGGGGCCTTGATGCGGATGGCCACCCGCCCGTCCTCCTCCTGCCGGACCACCTCGAAGGGCCGCTCCTTCACGAAGATCTTCGCCGGGTCCTTCCGCCCGTACAGCATGGTGGCGACCTTCCGGAGGGCGGGCTTGCCCATGAGCTCCTCCGGGAGCATGGGGACCTCCAGGATGGGGAGGCCCTGGAAGGAGGCCTCGATGGTCCGCATGTTCTCCGCCTGCAACTCCCGCCACTGCTCCAGGTACGCCCCCGTGTCCTCCGGCAGCAGGCGGTTCACGATGACGGCGTCCACCGGGTAGCCGTAGAGGCAGAGGTAGGTGTACGCCCGGCGCGTCTCGGCGATGACCATCTTCTCCGCGTTGGTGACCAGGCGCACCGTGGTGATCTCCGGGTCCTGCAGCAACCGCCGGGCGCGATCCACCGTGACGTAGAGGCGCTCCACCCCCGCGAAGACGCGGTCCTCCGGCAGGGGGACCTTCATGAAGGGCTTCGTGATGGGCCGGGCGACCTTCGCCAGGGCGCGGTTCACCTTGAACAGCCGCTGCATGTACCACTCGGCCATCTCCGGGAGGCTGAGGAACTTCAGGCTGGCCCCCGTGGGGGCCGGGTCCACGATGATGACGTCGTAGCGCGCCTCCAGGGCGTAGGAGTCCACGTACAGGATGGAGGCGAGCTCGTCGAAGCCCGGAAGGATGGCCAGCTCCTCGGCGGAGACGTCGTCCATCCCCTGCACGCGGAGGAGCTCCACCAGGTAGTCCTTCACCTCGCCCCAGTACTCCCGGAGCGCCTCGGTGACGGTGACCTCCTGCCCCTCGAGGTTCTCCACGACGGGGGTGGGGGCGTTGCCCAGCGTCTCCCCCAGGGCGTCCCCCAGGCTGTGGGCGGGGTCCGTCGACAGGACGAGGGTGTGGTACCCCCGCTTCGCCAGGCGCAGGGCCGTGGCGGCGGAGATGGAGGTCTTGCCCACGCCGCCCTTGCCGGTGAAGAGGATGATGCGCATCCGGGCAACCTAGCGGGGGGTGGGGATATAGAGTTTGGGACGCGAATTTTCCTGCGGGCTTAGTCGTGGATGTTCCCGTTACGTATGAGGCGCGAGGTCTGCCGCAGGGTGCCCATCACCTTGTAGCCCAGAATCCAGGCGAGACACAGAATCCCGTCGTACCATCGGATCTTGGCCGTCCCGAAGCGACGGACGTGGTAGTCGACAGGGATCTCGCCGATGTTGAGGCCCCGCTCCAGGGCCATGGAGGTGCACTCCACCTCAAAGGCGAAGCGGCTCTCGTTGACGCCGAGCCGCTGGAAGGAGTGCCGCCGGAACACCTTGTGGCCTGTCATTACGTCCGTGAAGGAGGCCCCGTGCAGGACGTTCGTGGCGCCCGTCAGCACGAGGTTCCCGATCCGGTGGCTCGTGCTCATCCCGTTCGCGCTCCCCAGGAAGCGGGAGCCGTAGACG
>CAYGBN010000035.1:1379-3929 GCA_964348155.1 uncultured Methanomassiliicoccales archaeon | reverse complement strand
TCCCGATAGAGGTTCGGACCCTCTCCGTCACCTGGGCCCGCGGGCCCCAGGAGGCGGTAGCCTTAGACGACCTCGGCGCCGGGGGGGAGGAGCGGCAGGAGGAGGTGGGGGATCTCGGAGGGCGGGTACTCCAGGTCGGCGTCCTGGATGACCAGGATGTCCTTCGTCGCCGCCGCCACCCCCGTCTGAATCGCGCGGCCCTTGCCCATGTTCTCGGGATGCCGCAGGACGACCACGCGCTCCTCCCGCGGCGCTGCGGCCCTCAGCGCCTCCTCGTACGTTCCATCCGTGCTGCCGTCGTCTACCACGATGATCTCGAAGTCCTGCCCGGTCTCCTTCATGACGGAGACGCACTCTCGGATGCAGGGCCCGATGGTGTTCTCCTCGTTGAACGTCGGGATGAGAATGCTCACGGACTCCAAGGAGACCGCTGTCTCTGCCTTCTCCCTCCACCGGATCGTGTTCACCGCCTTCTCCAAAACGGGTCCTTGGAGGGAGGGACGCCGGGTCTTCTGGAAGAGCGGGCGTTCGAGGGCCGCCAGGGTGTCAATGAACTTGGGGAGGAGGTCCGCGACGCCTCGGGTGAACCCCCGCACCCCGTCCATCATCTGCGCTGATAGGGTTTGATTTCGCTGAGTTCTCGCTTGCAAGGATAGCCAACCTCTGCGTTGTCCTTTGCGGGCTGTCCTAGACGGGGGAGCCTTAGGAGCGTCTCCAGCCTTGAGTCCCAGCCAGCCATTTTCCCGCGAGTACTTAATGTTTATTCGCTCCGTTCCGGAGGCCTCAGCGTGGCTTGACGGTTCAGTAGGGAAGGAGGTTGGACATGCCCCGTCTCCTCCGCATCTCCTTGAGAAGCTGCGTAAACCGAACCTTGAGGACCCCTGGAGGGAGGGGACCTGCCCGTAGCGTTTCGCGGAGGTTCCTCAGGTTCCACGCCAACGCCCGCCCCACCTGGGCGAGGAGCCCTCCACGCCTTGCCGCCACGACGGCGAAGAGAACGTAGAAGACGAGGGCCAACGAAAGGGCGGCCACCCTGTGGGCCCGTCCCAGGTTCTTCAGGATGAAGCGCAGGTTGCTCCGGACGAAGAGGTAGAACTTGCGTTCGGGTTGCCCGCGGATGGGGGTTGCCAGCCCCTGGTGGCGCGACCCGGCCTCGGGGAGGAGGAGCAGGCGGTACCCGGAGGCCCGGAGCCTGCACGCCAGGTCGGTGTCCTCGAAGTAGGCGAAGTACGCCTCGTCCCAGAGGCCGACCTCCTCCAGCGCCTTCCGCCTCGCAAGAAGGGCCGCGGCTTGGAGGTAGTCCACATCCCCCGGCGGAGGGAGGTGGCCCCCTCCCTTCCCTACATCCCACGCGATCCCTGTGAGGAGGTCCACCCGGCCGCCGTAGCCCCAGAGTATATCCTCCATCTCCGCGAACCAGATGGGTCCCGTGGCCATTGCCGCCTCTGGGTCACCCCCAAGGGCTTTCACGGTGGCGAGCAGCCACGCGTCGCTGAGGACGGCGTCGTTGTTGACGAAGGCCACCAGGGGGGATTGCGTTTCCCGGAGTCCCTGGTTCAGGGCCGCGCCGAATCCGACGTTCTCCCGGTTTCGGAGGAGGCGAACCTGAGGGAATCGACTCTCGATCTGGTCCGCCGAGTCATCCTTGGAGGCGTTGTCGATGACGAGGATCTCCTTCTCGGGGTAGTCCAAGTCCTTGATGGACTGAAGGCACTCCAGCACCAGACTACCGCCGTTCCAGTTGGGAATGAGGAACGCGACGGGCGGCCACTGTCCGCTCATGCAGTGTTCACCGGGAGGGCTTGGTGGAGGACCAGGCGGCTGATAATGCTCCGGCCATCCCCGGAGGAGTGCAGGACGAGGGACGTGAGGGCGCCAGGACCGAGGTTGCTCACCTTGAACTTCCATATCGCCAGGTGCTCGGAGGTCACGCCGCCCACGAGCCCATGCGTCATGTTCTCCACTTGGATGTCGAGGCTGAGGATGGCGTCCTCCTCCGTGCGCCACTGGACCTCGAGCCACCAGACGCCTTCCTCAAGCTGCAAGTCCAACCCCGACAGGTCGAGGGAAGCGGTAGACGGGGTGGCCGGCCGGGAGCGCAGAACGAGGCTCTGGTTGACGAACTGAGGCGAGAGGCCCTCGAACTCCCACGGTTGGCTGCCGAAGTCGGCGGACCAGGGCGTCCCCACAGTGGCACCGGCGAAGGCGAACACCTTCACCTGGGGGCGGTCGTAGACGGTCTGATAGAAGGAGGAGCGCTCCAACGGCTCCGTGGGGAAGGGCTGTCGTTGGTGGATGCCCTTGGGCCCCACGTAAACGTAGTCCACCTGCTGCTCGTTAAGGAAGGACAAGACCTGGATGTCCTCCGGATCCTGGCGGAAGCGGCCCTCCACGTCCCAGTACTCGTCGTAGAAGGTGTAGTTCGTGATGACCCCGAAGGGGATCACGACCCGCTGCTTGAGGAGCGGGGTGATCCATGGGCCGGCGTCTGCCCAGGACACGAACCACGTGCCCTCCACGTTCTCGTCGATCCACTGGAGGGCCTCGGCG
>CAYGBN010000035.1:0-1369 GCA_964348155.1 uncultured Methanomassiliicoccales archaeon | reverse complement strand
TTCACGTTCGTGATGCTACCACCGGAGGTTTGGGGAAGCCTCGCGGCCTGGAAGGAGACACTCCTGGCCGGGCGTTTTGCCGCCCCGACGTCCGCCGGGGTGATGGCCGACTGATCCCGGGCGATGGAGAGGACCCAGCCCAGTTGGATGAACTGCAGGACGAGCGCGAGGAGGACGAAGAGGATCTTGAGGGTGGTCGTCCGGTTCAGTCCCGGAGGGGGAGTCCGGCGGGGGCGACGTAGCCAGCCGCCCAGGGCGCGGATCCCGCCTGCATGCCTCTTGACAAAGGTGGCTAAGATCGAACCCAAGATGATACTCATGGGCAAGCTGGTCATGGCGAAGGTGCGATTGGAGTCGACGCGATACCACAGCGGGAACGGGATCGTGTAGAGGCCGTTGGGGTTGTTCTCGTGCAGCAGGAAGATGACGAGAATCCAGAGGCCTAGGGGCAGGAAGAGCTTCCATGGGATGCTCCCCTTCGGGAGGAACCGGGGCAGGACGAGGAGGATGAGGGCCATCCCCACCCCCCAGACGGTGGCCATGCGCCAGAAGACGGAGCCCAGGGCCTCGGCCGCCGTCATCCCCACCGCGAAGATGGGGGTCCATCCGGGGTTTATGTTGGTGGAGTACTCGGCGGCGATGGCGGCTTCGGCGGGCACCGCCCGCACGAGGACGTGAGTCAGGAATCCGATGCCCGCGATGACGGCGGCCAGGGGCAGCAGCGCGTCAGACAGCCGCCGTCGGCGATAGGCCGTGTACGCGGCGTACGGGACGAGGAAGGCGGCAAGGTAGAAGCCGGAAAAGGGGTGCAAAAGGAGCATCCCCGCCGTGAGGAAGGACACCATGACGAAGGAGCCGATTCCCCAGGCCCGCCTCTCTGTCAGGTGGAGGATGACCCCTACGATTGCTGTCAGCATGAGGAGCGAGGATAGCTCCGCGTGCCCTCCCCATCCAAACCAGCCGATGGCGGGCTCCGCGATGAAAAGGCCGAAGACGAGGGCAGAGGCGAGGGCCTTGCTTCTCGAGAGGGGGAGCGCCCTGGCGAGGAAGTAGACCCCCATGGCGATGAGGGCCGTCAAGATGACGGTGCTCACGGTGACAACATGCTCGACGGGGAAGCCCGTCAGGAGATGGAAGTAGGCGACGAGGGAGGCATATCCCGGGACGAGGAGGTGGGTCTTCTCGCGGAACCAGGTTGCGTCCGCGTAGGTCCCCCAGTCCTCTGCGTAGCCCTGTTCCTCGAGCATACGCGTCGCGATGAGGGAGTAGAGTTTGGGATCGTCCCCCGGGTGCACGTAGAGGCCGACGGTCGGAGCGACGTGGTATGCAAGGATGGCCAGAAAAACGCTGCCCGGGAGGAGGACACGAA
>CAYGBN010000034.1:0-16783 GCA_964348155.1 uncultured Methanomassiliicoccales archaeon | reverse complement strand
GCCCATGGGGACTCCGCTCCTGCCGTGCAGCCATTCGTTGAACTCCCACTCTCGGTCCTGGCCCAGGCTGTTTGCCCGGGCCAGCTTCTCCAGCTCCCCCGTGGAGACGCGCTCCTCTCCTACGGTGTCCCGCAGGCGCCTATAGGCGTAGCTGAGGTCGCTGTAGACCATGGAAAGCCGCGGGTCCCCGAAGGACCTTCCCGTCTTTAACCTTCGCGTGCCGGCCTAGATGCCCAGGGCCTCGGCGATGGTGTCCTTCAGCTGATCCTTGTCCATCCCCCGGAAGCTGACGCCCAGCGCCTTCGCCACGTCCTCCAGCTCCGCCTTGGCCGCCTTGTCCACGGCATTCAGGATGGCGACCTTCAGGGTGCGCTCCTTCCGGCCCAGGATGTCGATGCCCAGCTCCTTCGCGGCGTCGAGAATGCGGGGACTGATCTCCACGACCTCCTCCGGCCCGGACGCGGGAGGGGTCTTGGCCATCTCCGCCCGGATCTCCCGTTCCACTTCGGCTCGTCCCCGCCGGAACTCCCCCAGGGCCCTCCCGATTCCCTTGGCCAGCTCGGGAATCTTCTTTGGGCCCATGAGGAGGACGATGGCAACGATGACCAGCAGGATGATCCACTCAAAGCCCAGGGGCAGCTGGGCGGTGATCGGGGGCAGTCCAGACAGCCCGTTCATCGATGACACCTACGGTGCGCATTAGTCCTGGCGGGGATTTAGTCTTTTCCCCACTGGCCAGGTGTGCCCGGACCCCTAGAGGGTCTCCAGCACGGGGTAGAGGGTGCCGAGGCGAAGGTCCAGGTACCAGGTGTAGACGAACCGGGCGGGGCTGTCCCCCTGGACCCACAGGCGGAGGCTCTCCTCCCCGGACCATTGGAAGGTCCGCGTGAGGAACAGGCGGACGCCGAGTGCGTCCAGGGTCGGGTCCGTGACCCACTGAACATAAGAGAAGGTCTCGTTGGTTCCTCCCAGCTCTTGGAGGGAGGTCTCCAGGGTCCACGCGGACCCCGACGAGAGGAACACTCCCTCGTCGAGGCGGCGCAGCTGGTCGGGGAAGGGCGACGAGACGTTGGAGTCCTCCACGCTCAGGACGACGTCCGAACCGGGGGTTCCCGCGTAGGCCAGGACCGTGTGGCTCCCCAGCACCCGCTCCCCCTCGTCGAGCCTCCCGTTCCGATTTCCGTCCTGGTACTCCGTCTGGAGGAAGAGGTCGTAGGCTACCTCGAGCCGGAGGGCGTACACGCTAGCCATCCCGTCGGCGGTGACGAAGGTCATGGAACGCGACTCCGACGATGTCCAAAGAGAGGGGGATACCACGAGGGTCGCCCCGTCGTCTCCCGCCTGGAGAGGTCCCTCCCCAGAGAGGTCCGGGGCGAATGTCAGGGCTGTCCCGCTGGCGTCCACGCCGGACCAGCGGAAGCCCACCATGGCCCCCGCGGGGACGCGGAGGGTGGCCCCCGCGGAGACATCTTCGGCCAAGGGCGTGGGGGCGTAGAGGACGAAGGCGGGGAGATTGATTGCCAAGGTGCCGGAGGCTACCGGGGCCGAATCCATGAGGAGGGGGCCCGCGAAGAGGGCACGGTTGTAGTACATCGTCCCTCCCACGAGCCCGGCAATCAGAATCACCACGACGGACCACACGGCGAAGTGGGAGCGGGCCTCCCGAGGTTCCCGAGGCCGGTCTTTCGCCCGCCACTTGCGCCGGGAGACCACGTACCCCGCCCCGTAGAGGGCTGTCATGGGGACGGCCACCAAGAGCATGGTCACCCCGCTGCCGTCGGGGGTGATGACGGCCCCGAAGACGAAGAAGGCCACCAGGGCGTACCGCCAGTAGCGCTTCCACGCTGCGGGATCGATGATGCCAAGGGCCGTGAGTCCCCACATGATGATGGGGACCTGGAAGGAGAGGCCCATGCCCAGGAAGAACAGGAGAACCATGTTGAAGAACTGGTCCGGCCGGATGAGGGGGGTGAGCCCCATACGCAGGCCGATGCCGTAGAGGAAGCGGAAGGCCCAGGGGAGGATGAGGAAGTAGGCGAAGAGAACGCCCACCACGAATAGGAGGGTGGCGGGGACGGTGATCTTCATGATCGTCCGCTTCTCCTCCTTGTAGAGGCCCGGCGCCACGAACCGGGCGATTTGGTACACGATGAAGGGCATGGCCGTCAGCACGGCCAGGAAGAAGGCCACCTTGAACTGGACAAGGATGGCCTCTTGGGGGGCGATCTGCACGCGCTCCACGAAGGAGGGCAGGAGGCTGTCCATGAGGAAGCGGACGGCCTGGACGGAGACGGAGTCGAAGAAGTCGGGGAACGGGTAGGGCAGGAGGAGGGCGCCAACCTCCGCGATCCGGACGGTGAAGGTGAGGTAGAAGATGAAGAGCGGGAGGAAGACCCACATGATCTTGAAAAGCCGCTGCCGGAGTTCCTCCAGATGGTCCAGGATGCCCATCCGCCCGACCGCCATTGGTGTGCAAATGGAAGCGGCCGTATAATAACCATGCCGAATGTAGGGCCAGACGGTGCCGGGAACGGCGCGTCCCCATCTGGTTCTCGGAATCGATAGTGATTCTATAAAGTGATAATAATAGTTGTCAAAAAATTAATATAGGCAGGGCGCCCTCCTCGTCCACGGAGGACTGTCTTGGTAGAGGCGTCGGAGCTTCTAGATCGGCGGGGGCGAGGCGACGAAGCGGCCCCCGGTGACGTCCGGATTGTGGACCTGTCGGCGAGCGGTGGGCCGAGATACCCGCTGTGGATGGTGCGGCGAGCCGTGGAGATCCTGATGAACAACACGGACCGGCTTACCTTGGAGGAGCTGCAGTCCGTCGCCGACGTTATGCTGAGAGAGGCGGGCTCCAGGGTCGTTCTGGGGGAGGAACGCTAACCTTCCTGGAGCCCCCTCTACCTTACCCCCCCCAGGCACCCAAATCCGAGGCTGCCAAAGGTTTAATAAAGTCGTGTCATAGTCCGGCCGAATGGCCCTGGACGCCTACTATCCCGTGGCGGTTTTTGTCCTCCTGGCCATCGCGTTTCCCTTCTTGACCTACCTGGCGACGCGCCTGCTGCGGCGGGACCGTCCGACCCCCCTGAAGCTCAGCACCTACGAGTGCGGGGAGGTCCCCGAGGGAGAAGCGCAAATCCAGTTCAACTTCCAGTACTACCTCTTTGCCATCATGTTCATCATCTTCGATGTCGCAGCGGTCTTCATCATCCTGTTCGGGCTGATCTACGTGGATCTCACCGTCGCAGCCCAGTTCATCATGCTCCTCTTCGTGGGGATCCTCACCACGGCGACCCTCTACTCGCTGAAGAAGGAGGAGGTGTACACGGTTTGAGGGACGGCACGGCGGGACGTGCCGACAAAGCCTGCGAGGAGGCAAGCGGATAGCGTGTCCTACGAGGAGGAGCTCGTCCAGCGGCTGACGGAGAAGTTTCCTGAAGACGTCCGGGAGGCCCAGGTCGACCGCCCCGGACGGGTGAACGCCTCCGTCACCCGCGATGGCCTCCGCCAGATTGCGTTCTTCCTCAGGGAGGAGATGGGGTTTGAGCACCTCTCCTGCCTGTCGGGCGTGGACTGGGTGGAACACTTGGAGAACGTCTACCACGTGGTTACCTACCAGCACAACGTCGTCCTGCAGATGCGCGTGCGAATCCCCTCGAACGACCCGAACGTCCTTCTGGGGAGCACTTTCCAGGGGCTCCCCGACCTCCGGCGCATCCTCCTGCCGAAGGACTTCCGGTTCTACCCCCTGCGGAAGGACTACCAGGGCGAATGACCATGGCCGAGCAAGTCTGGATCAACATGGGGCCCCAGCACCCCATGACCCACGGGCTCTGGAACCTCCGCATCAAGGTCGACGGCGACACCATCGTGGACGCGGATCCGGAGATGGGCTACCTCCACCGGGGGGTGGAGAAGATCTGCGAGGTGCGGGACTACCTGAAGCCCATTGTCCTCATGGACCGCCTCTGCTACGTCTCCAGCCTCACGTGGGCCCACGTCTACTGCCTGGCGGTGGAGGACCTCATGGACATCGAGCCGCCCCCCCGGGGGAAGTACCTCCGGGTGATCGGCTGCGAGCTGCAGCGCATGGCCTCCCACCTCATGTGGCTGGCGGCGTTTCTGGCGGACCTGGGCCTGCTGACGGGGTTCCTCTACAGCCTGCGGGAGCGGGAGCTGACGCTGGACCTCTTGCAGCTCCAGACGGGCCAGCGGATGAACCAAAACTACCCGCGGCCCGGCGGGGTCCACAACGACGTCCCGCCCCACTTCGAGGATGAGGTCCGGAAGGTCTTCCGATACCTCCGCAAGAAGTTCAAGGAGTACGAGGCCCTCCTGGACGACAGCCCCACCTTCCTCCTGCGGACCCAGGGGGTGGGCATCCTGGAGAAGGATGAGGCCATCAACTTCGGGGTGACGGGCCCCAACCTCCGGGGAAGCGGCGCCCGGGTGGACCTGCGCGAGATGGCGCCCTACGACGCCTACGACGAGCTGGACTTCGAGCCCGTGGTGTACGAAGAGGGGGACGCGTACGCCCGCTACAAGGTCCGCATGGGGGAGCTCTACGAGAGCATGAGCATCGTGGAGCAGGCACTGAAGAAGATGCCCGACCCCCCCTACCGGATCAAGCCCCCCAAGCGGGCGGAGGGGGAGGGCTACGCCCGGACGGAGGACCCCCGAGGAGAGGCCCTCATCTACGTCATCGGCGACGGCAGCGACCGGCCGTACCGGGTGAAGATCCGCTCGCCCATTTTCGTCACCCTGTCCGCCCTGCCCACCATGCTCCAGGGCCACACCGTCGCGGACGTCGTGAGCGTCACCGGAAGCATCGACGTGTGCGTGGGGGAGATTGACAAGTGAGCGGCCACATCGTGAACCTCTTCGGCGTCAGCGAGGTCCTCACGGGCTTCCTCGTCTTCATAGCCACCGCAATCCTGCGGGCCATCGCCTCC
The DNA here is from genome assembly GCA_964348155.1 of uncultured Methanomassiliicoccales archaeon. Lineage (GTDB taxonomy): Archaea > Thermoplasmatota > Thermoplasmata > RBG-16-68-12 > JAJISG01 > JAJISG01. The sequence continues at coordinate 11,828 of CAYGBN010000034.1, read as the reverse complement.
GTCCCCCTTCTGGGATGGGTGGGAGCCATCGCCGACTTCCTCGAGTGGGACCCCATCATCCTGCTCCTGACGTGGATCGTGGCCGCCACCCTCATGGTCCTCTGGGCGGCCGCCCTCCACCTCCTCACCATGATCTGGCTAGAGCGGAAGATCGTGGCCCGGTTGCAGGACCGGCGGGGCCCCATGATCACCGCGCGGAAGGACAAGTTCATCGGCGGAACCGGCTACCTCCAGCAGATCGCCGACGCCCTGAAGCTGCTGCAGAAGGAGAACATCACCCCTGCGGCGGCGGACAAGCGGATGTTCCACATCGCTCCCGCCCTCCTCATCGCCTCTACCGTCTTCGTCCTGGTGGCCATCCCCTTCAGCGAGGGGTTCGTGATCGCCAACATCGACGCTGGCCTCCTCCTCATCTTCGCCGCCTTCTCCCTGGCCCCCATGGCCGTCCTGCTGGCGGCCTGGGCACAGAACAACAAGTACGCCCTCCTGGGCGGGATGCGGGCGGCGGCCATGATGATGTCCTACGAGATCCCCATGATCCTGGCCGCCATCGGCGTGATCATCATGGCGGGAACGCTGAACCCCATCGAGATCGTCCAGGCGCAGTCCCAGCCCTCCATCATTGGCCCGCTGGCGGCCGTGGGCATACCCAACTGGTTCATCATCCCGCAGTTTCTGGGTTTCTTCATCTTCCTCCTGGCCATGGTGGCCGAGATGGAGCGCGTCCCCTTCGACATGCCGGAGGCGGAGGAGGAGCTGGTCCACGGGTGGCTCGTGGAGTACGGGGGCATGCGGTTCGGGATGGTCTATGGTTTCAAGTGGCTTCGAACCCTGGTGGCGTCGGCCCTGGTGGCCCTCCTCTTCCTGGGCGGCTGGCACGGCCCCTTCCTGCCGCAGGAGATCTGGTTCATCCTGAAGATCTACTTCGTCTTCTTCCTCTTCATCTGGATCAGCTGGTCGATCCCCCGGCTGCGGATTGACCAGATGATGAGCCTCGGCTGGCGCAAGCTCATCCCGCTGGCCCTCTTCAACATCCTCCTCGCCGTCCTCGTCATGCTCGCGAATTCGCAGGGGTGGATCTAGGGGGAGACCATGGTCGACCTCGACTTCGTCATCTTTCTAGTGATCTCCGCGGTGGAGGCGATCACGAGCCTGCTGGTGGTGACGGCCCGCAAGCTCATGTGGGCGGCCTTCTGGCTGGCCGTGACCCTGGTTACCATGGCGGGGATCTACCTGCTCTTCCTCTCGGAGTACGTTGCCATCATCCAGATTCTCGTCTACGCGGGGGCCGTCCCGGTGGTCCTCCTCTTCGGTATCATGCTGACCCAGACCCGCGTCATGGAGGAGGTCCCGTGAAGGCACGGATCGCCGTCTTGGCGGGGCTGGTCCTGCTGACGGCCCTCATGATCGCCTCCTTCGTCGGCCTGCCGTGGAACCCGGCGGCCCAGGACATCGGCAACGACGAGGTGGCCCGGGCCCTCTTCGGGGACTTCGCCGTGAGCCTCCTGGTCATCGCCCTGCTCCTGGCCGTGGCCATGGTGGGGGGCGTCTACCTCGCCCGGAGGGAAGAACCGTGATCCCCCTGGAGTGGGAGCTTTCCCTCTCGGCCATCCTCTTCGCCATCGGCCTCTACGGCGTCCTCGTGCGGCGGAACGGGATCATCGTTCTCATGTCCGTGGAGATCATCCTCAATGCGGCCATCCTGAACTTCGTCGCCTTCGGCGCCTACTTCGGGGACCCCAACGGGCAGGTGCTGGCCCTCCTCTCCATCGCCCTGGCGGCGGGGGAGGCGGCGGTAGGGCTGGCCATCTTCCTCGTCCTCTACAGCGTCCACGGAACGGTGGACCTGGACAAGGTCCGCATCCTGAGGTGGTAGCACGGTGGACCTGGCCTGGACCGTGGACCTCTCCTGGGTCATCGTGGCCTCGCCCCTCCTGGCCTTCCTTGTGGTCATCCTCACCGGGAAGCGACAGTGGGAGGGGGGCGCCCTCTGGACCATCGGCTCCATCGGCCTCTCCTTCGTCCTCTCGCTCCTCCTCCTGGTCCACGCCCTCCAAGAGGGCGCCTTAGGCGGCCAGTTCGCCGCCCAAGAGGTCATCTGGTACCGCTGGCTGGGCGTGGGAGACCAGGCGATCACCTTCGGCCTCCTCATCGACAACCTCAGCGTGTTGATGCTGGTCCTGGTCTCCTTCCTGAGCCTGCTCATCGCCGTCTACTCCGTCGGCTACATGGGGCACGAGCGGGACAAGGCGCGCTACTACTCCCAGATCGCCCTCTTCGTCACGGGGATGCTGGGCACCGTCTCCGCTAACAGCTTCCTCCTGCTCCTGGTGTTCTGGGAGATTATGGGCCTCTGCTCCTACCTCCTCATCGGGTACTGGTACCACAAGCCGGAGGCGGCCTCCGCGGCCAAGAAGGCCTTTATCGTGACCCGCGTGGGGGACGTCCTCTTTCTGGTGGGGGTCATCGCCACTTTCGTCATCTTCGGCACCTTCAACATCCTGGCCGTCTCCGAGGCCGCCCCGGGCATTCCCGTCCACCTGGTGGCCATCGTCCCGCTGCTGTTTTTCGGAGGGGCGATGGGAAAGAGCGCCCAGTTCCCCCTGCACGCGTGGCTTCCTGACGCCATGGCCCCACCACGGTGAGCGCCCTCATCCACGCGGCGACCATGGTGAAGGGCGGGGTGTACCTCACGGCCCGGGCCGTCCCCCTGGTGGCCAACTCCATGGATGCCAGCTTGTTCGTGGCGGGCATCGGCGGCTTCACCGCCTTCTTCGCGGCCACCATGGCCCTGGCCAACTACGACATCAAGCGGGTCCTGGCCTTCTCCACCATCAGCCAGCTGGGCTACATGTTCCTGGCCCTGGGCACCGCGGCCTACGTGCTGCAGGCGGGCCTGGAGGGGGGAACCGAGGCGTACGCCTCCGGGATTTTCCACCTGACAAACCACGCGTTCTTCAAGGCCCTCCTCTTCCTGGGGGCGGGCAGCGTCATCCACGCCGTGGGCCACAACGACATGCGGAGGATGGGGGGGCTCCACGGGAAGATGCGCATCACCTCCTTGACGATGCTCATGGGGGCTCTGGCTATCTCCGGCATCCCCCCCTTCAGCGGGTTCTGGAGCAAGGACGAGATCCTGGCGGCGGCGTATGGGGCGTCGTCGGGGAACCAGGTCTTCCTCTACCTGTGGGTGGCGGGCGTGGTGACGGCCTTCCTCACGGCCTTCTACATGTTCCGGCTCTGGTACCTGACGTTTCGGGGATCTCCCCGCTACAAGGGCGAGCCCCACGAGTCCCCTCGCGTCATGACCACCCCGCTGGCCATTCTCGCCCTCTTCGCGGTGGGCTCCGGTCTGCTCATCTTCGTGATGGGGGGCTTCGGGAACCTCATCTTCCCTGCCGTGGAGGGCGTCCACGCCGAGGCCCACGACGCGGGCAGCCTCCTGGTGAGCACCTTCGCGGGGCCGCGGAGCTTCCTGACCTATCTCTCCCTGGGGGCGGCGGTGGCGGGCGTGGGCCTCGCCTCCCTGGTCTACTTCGTGGGCTCCATCTCCCCGGATGCCTTCACCGCCACCGGTCCGCGGGCCTTCCTCCACACCATGCTGCAGCGGCGGTACTGGATCGACGACCTGTACGACCGGTTCGGCGCGCAGGTCGTCTACGGACTGGCGAAGGTTAGCGACTGGTTCGACCGCCACATCGTGGACGGCCTCGTGAACCTGGCGGCGCGGGTGACCCTCCTCACGGGTCGGGGCACGGACCTCTTCGACCGGAAGGCGGTTGACGGGCTGGTGAACAGCATCAGCCTGGGGACGCTGCGAGGTGGCTGGCGCCTGCGCCGCGGGGAGACGGGGGACGTGCAGACCTACGCCGCGGTCATCATCCTCGGCGCAGCGGTCATCCTCTTCCTGGTGCAGGTGGTCTTTCCGATCCTCGGGGTGTGACGCGTGCCGTTCCCTTATCTCTCCCTGCTCATCGCCCTCCCCGCCGTGGGGACGGTGGCGGCGCTATTGGGGCCGTGGGACCGACCCAAGGCGCGATGGGTCGCCATCATCTTCGCGACCCTCACATTCGCCGTCTCCCTCCTCCTGCTGGTGGACTTCGTCTCCCCGGCGGTGGATCTGGGCCTGGAGCCGGACCCCTCCGGCGCCTACTCCGCCTACGAGGAGTACGAGTGGTTCCGCATCTTGGAGACCCAGGTGACCTTCCGGGTGGGCATCGACGGCCTGTCCATGCCCCTGGTCTTCCTGGCGGCCCTCCTCTTCCTGGTGGCCGTCATCTTCCCCATGGAGGAGGACTTCAAGCCGAAGGAGTACTACGCCCTCCTGCAGGTCATCAGCCTGGCCCTCATCGGGGTCTTCATCTCCCTGGACTTCCTCCAGTTCTTCGTCTTCTGGGAGCTCGTCCTCATCCCCATGTACTTCCTCATCGGGATCTGGGGCGGCCCGAACAAGCACTACGCCGCCATCAAGTTCCTCATCTACACCCACGTGGGCGGGGTCATCATGCTCCTGGGGATCTTCGCCCTCGCCTTCCAGGCCAACAGCCTGAGCTTCATTGACATCGCCGCCGTGGCCCCGGGCCTGCCCCTCGCCACGCAGGTGCCCATCTTCCTCGCCTTCCTCTTCGGCTTCGGCGTGAAGCTGCCCATGGTCCCCCTCCACACCTGGCTGCCCGACGCCCACGTGGAGGCGCCCACTGCGGGGAGCGTCATCCTGGCCGGCGTCCTGCTAAAGATGGGCGGGTACGGCCTGTTCCGGGTGGCCTACGCCATGCTCCCGGGGGCCGCCGTGGACCTGTGGTGGCTTGTGGCAGTCCTGGGCGTGGTGAGCATGGTCTACGCCTCCCTCGTCTGCCTGGCCCAGCTGGACCTGAAGCGGCTCATCGCCTACTCGAGCATCGGCCACATGGGCTTTGTCCTCCTGGGAGCCTCCAGCCTGACGGCCATCGGCATCGCCGGCGCCATCTTCCAGCTCTTCAACCACGGCCTCATCACGGCCGTCCTCTTCATGCTGGCGGGGGCGGTGAAGCACGCTACGGGAAGCCGCGAGATTCCGCACCTGCGGGGCCTGGGGGCCCGGATGCCCCTCTTCGCCGCCATCCTCATCGTCAGCTTCCTGGCGAGTCTCGGACTGCCGGGGCTGAACAGCTTCATCAGCGAGTTCATGGTCTTCAACGGGGCCTACGAGGGCCTCCGCAAGCTCGTGGTCCTCCCCCTGCTGGCTGTCGTGCTGACGGGGGCCTACTACATCTGGACACTCCACCGGGTCCTGCTCGGGAACTTCAACCCCGCCCTGGGCGACGTGAGGGACCTCCGCTGGGATGAGTCCTTCCCCATGGTCCTGGTCATGGCGTTCATCCTGCTGACGGCGATCTTCCCCGCCCTGTGGGTGGGGCAGCTGTACCCCTACAGCGAGACTCTGGAAACCGCGGTGTCTCTCGTCTCGGGAGGGGGTGGCTAGGTGGGGTTCCCCCTGCTGAGCCTCATGCTCCTCGTCCCCGCGGTGGGGGCGGTGGCCGTGTACGTCCTGGCCAAGACGAACGCCCAGGCCCGCCTCCTGGCGACCGCCTTCTCCCTGGGCCCCCTGGCCGTGGCCGTGCCCCTCCTTATCGGCTTCCTGCGTCCGGACCTCCTCTCCCTGGCCGCCGACCCGCTGACGGGGCGCTACCTGGCCTTCGAGGAGGCGTCGTGGATCCCCAGCATCAACGTCTTCTACCGCCTGGGGCTGGACGAACTCTCCTTCTCCCTGGTCATCCTGACGACGTTGCTGGTTCCCCTGGCCATCGTCTTCTCCTGGGACGAGTCCCACCGCACGCGGGAGTTCTTCGCCATGCTCCTGGCCATGGAGACCACGATTCTGGGCGTATTCATGGCGCTGGATTTCTTCCTGTTCTTCGTCTTCTGGGAGCTCCAGCTCGTCCCCATGTACTTCCTCATCGCCATCTGGGGCGGGCCTCGGAAGCGGTACGCTTCCATCAAGTTCTTCCTTTACACGCAGGCCGCCAGCCTCCTGGTGCTGCTGGGCATCTTCGTCTTCTACTTCTACATGGGGGGCGGGGTCGACGGCTTCAACATGGTCGCCATCATCGAGCGCGCCCCCGTGCCCCTGGGGGCGGTGCAGTCCCTCCTCTTCGTGGCCCTCCTCATCGGCTTCGGCACAAAGCTCCCCATGGTGCCCTTCCATACCTGGCTCCCCGACGCCCACGTGGAGGCGCCCACTGCCGGGAGCGTGCTCCTGGCGGGCGTCCTGCTGAAGATGGGCGGGTACGGCCTGATCCGGGTGAACGTCCAGATGCTGCCGGACGCCTCCACGACCCTGTTCTGGGTCTTCGCGGTGGCGGGGACCGTGAGCATCCTGTACGGGGCGCTGGTGTGCCTGGCCCAGGATGACCTGAAGCGCCTCATCGCGAACTCCAGCATCTCCCACATGGGCATCGTCATGCTAGGCATCGGGGCCGCCCTCTACGCCTTCGGGAACGGGGGCGACGGGGTGCTGGCCATGAGCGGAGCCATCTACCAAATGTTCGCTCACGGGCTCATCTCGGCCGCCCTGTTCATGGTGGCCGGCTCCGTGGGCCACCGCCTGGGCACGCGAAACATCTCCGAGCTGGGGGGCGTGATGAACCGCATGCCCCTTCTCTCCGCCTTCATCATTACCGCCTTCCTGGCCTCCCTGGGCTTGCCGGGGCTCGTCGGCTTCGTGGCGGAGTTCACCGTCTTTCTGGGAACGTACCAGGCCTTCGGCCTGTGGGTGCTCCTCCCCATCCTCACCGTGGTCCTCACGGCCGCCTACTACCTCTTCGCCGTCCAGCGGGCCCTCCACGGCCCCTTCAACGAGAAGCTGGGGAGCCTGCGAGACATCGCCCTCTACGAGATCGCGCCCCTGGGTGCCCTGGCGGCCCTCTTCGCCCTGTTCGGCCTCTACCCCGCCCCCTTTATGGACCTCTTCGACAATTGGTCGCGCGCGTTCGTGGACTCCCTGGGAGGCCTCCTGTAGATGGCTGCCCCCTGGCTCGTCCTCCTGCCGGTCCTCGTCCTGGCCTTCTTCGGCCTCCTTCTGATTGTTCTCACCTTCGTGGTCCGAAACAAGCGGCGCCTAGCGGATCTGACCCTGGTGGGCCTCGCCATCCCCCTGTTCCTGACGCTGGACATGGCGTGGCTCGGCCTCCTGCCGTGGTGGACTCTCCCCGTCAACGTGGCGGTGGAGGGTCTCATGATGGAGGTCACGACCTTCACGCTTTTCGTCTTCCTGGCCCTCCTGCTGACAGGGGTCCTCATCGTCCTGGCCTCCCGGGCTTTCCTGAGACCGGAGGACCGGAACCCGGGGGAGTACTACGGCCTCCTCCTTCTCTCCCTCGTGGGGATGATGCTGGTGGCGGCGGCCACGGACCTGTTCGTGCTGTACCTCGCCTTCGAGATGGCCAGCATCGCCACATTCGCCCTGGCGGCGTACCGCAAGGGAGAAGCGCGGCCCACAGAGGCCGCCATGAAGTTCTTCATCATCGGGGTCATCAGCTCCGCCATTATCCTGTTCGGCATCTCCCTTCTGTACGGCGTCAGCGGGCACGTAGGGAGCGCCCAGGGCATCTCCGGCAGCTACACGGACCTGCGCGTGCTGCGGTCCACGGTGGCCCTCGGGCTTGGCGCCTTTGAGCCCGTCATCGGCCTGGCGCTCGTTTTGCTCATCGCGGGCTTCGGCTTCAAGGTGGCCACCGTGCCCTTCCACATGTGGGTGCCCGACGTCTACGAGGGGGCGCCCACCACAATCACCACGCTGCTGAGCACATCCTCCAAGATCATGGGCTTCGTGGCCCTCTTCCGCATCTTTCTCATCGCGCTCCTAGGGGCCGCCGGGCAGTGGATCCTGGCCCTGGGCATCCTGGCCATCGCCACCATGACCCTGGGGAACGTGGCCGCCCTGCCTCAGAAAAGCGTGAAGCGGATGCTCGCCTACTCCTCCATCGGCCACGCAGGGTACGTCCTCATCGCCGTGGTCGTGGGGAGCCACACGAACGCCGGGGTGGCCACCCTCGGCCTGGCGGGGGGACTCTACCACCTGCTCGTGTACGTCTTCATGAAGGGCGGGGCCTTTATCTTCGTCGCCCTGACGGGGACCCTCCTCATCGGGGAGCGGCTGGACGACTTCAGCGGGCTTTCGAAGCGGATGCCCGTCATGGCCTTCAGCATGCTCATCCTGCTCCTCTCCTTGGCGGGGATCCCGCCGTTGGGTGGCTTCGTCAGCAAGTTCATCCTCTTCTGGTCCGCCATCCAGGCGGGACAATTCGCGGGGACCCAGTGGATGATCTCCCTGGCTGTGGCGGGCGTGCTGAACAGCGCCCTCTCCCTGTACTACTACGCTCGGGTCATCAAGCACATGTACATCCTGGAGGGGCCGGGGGAGACGGTGAGGGTGCCCCTTGGATACCGCCTCGCCATTCTGGCGGCGGCGGTGGGGACCGTGGCGACCGGCGTCCTCGCGTTCCCGGCCTTGACCTTCGTCAGCGATGCGGCGTCTGCCCTGTTCGGCTGAGGCGCCCGTCGCGCCGTCTCGCCTACGCGGGCCGCTGCAGCACCCGGATGGTGAGCTGGGCGGTGTACGTCCCCGGCAGGGTGCCGACGGGAATCGTCACCCGGAACTGCACGACCACGGTGTCCTCGGCCGTCCCTGTGCTGTGGGGGAACCACCAGGAGGGTTCGCCGAAGATGTAGGTCGCGTTTCCGCTGCCCAGCCCCCCGAAGGCTGTATCCGAGGTGATGTTGTCGTTGGGGTCCGCGGCCGCCAGGATCTCCACGTTGGTAATGTCGACGGTCTCCGGGCCCACCAGGTGCGTGGTGAACCAAATCGTCACGCGGTAGTCGTCGTTGGAGCGGAAGTAGACGGTGGCGGTGTTCGTCGTGTTAGAGGCTCCGGGGTCCACCGTCACGGTCCAGCTGGCGGAGATGTTCACGAACGTGTACTGGTAGACGCCAAACTCCATGTGTTCCCCTGTGCTCGCGGTCTGGAGCGTGGCGATTTCGGTTCCGTCGTACGCCACGACCTCTGCGTTCCATGAGTTGGCGTCGTTGTACCCCCCCGCGGTGGAGTTCGTCGGATCGTCGGCCTGCTTCACCTGGTAGCCGAGCTTCAAGGCCAGCTTGAACTCGTAGCCGTCGGTGATGGCCGTGAGGCTGCTCGCGGAGGCGTTGTAGGTCGCCAATCCCTCGGTCACGCTCCATTCATCCAGGGAAGGGGTAGAGGGATCGCCCGTGTCCACGTACTTGAGCTCGATGCGGTAGTTGCCACCGGTTGTCTGCTCCGTGAAGGTGAGTTCTGACGTGGTCGTTGCGCGGATCGTGACGTAGTCCAGACGGGCTCCCGATGCATTCGTGCCAATCCTCACCCTCAGGTTGGCGTCGTTCAGCTTGGCAGCGGTCCATGACGTCGCGGACGTGAAGTCCAACCACTCCGTCGTGTCGTCGTCGGCGGACTTGTTCGTCGCCGTCTGGTTCGTGGCCCAGGACGTTCCGCCGTCCCATGAGACGGTCACGTTCAGGCTCGGTGCGGTGTTGTTCCGGAACCACTCCACTCCGACTTCGACCGTGCTGATGGGGTCGGAGCCCAACGCGAATCCGAAATCCCGCCAGGCCGTGTCGTTCTTGCCGGGCTGTCCCGCAGCGGTTGCGGGGTTCAAGCCCACACCGGCGATCGCCCACCCGGAGGCGCCCGATAGCGTCCAGTTCATCGTCACAGAGCCGGCCCCCGGCTCACTGCTCCCCCCTCCATCGAGGACGCCGATTGCCTGGTTCCACCTCTCGCTCTGACCCGTGCCCACGGTCAGACTCGCCGTGTCTGAAGCCGCCACGATGTCAACGACGACCTCGTCGGAGGCGCTAGTCACGTCCACGGTAGCTGTGTCGGTGGTTCCATTGGCGACCGCCGTGGGTCCAAAGGGGGTCGTCTGGTGCACACCCGTCCACGAGGTGGCACCACTGACAACGTCGTTGGCGCTACTTTGATTCACGACGATGTTGTGAGTCCCCGTGGTCGGGTCAATCAGGTACCACAGCTCGACCTGGGCGTTGTCCCCCGCCTCCGTGTGGTTCACGAGCTCTGTAAGGAACACTCCATTGTAGGATACGTTGTCCGTGGTGACTGGAAGCTCGTACGTGAGCACGATGCGGCCGGGGTTGCCAGCGCCGCCATTCCCGTCCGTGGCGACGCCGCCCGCGCCCCCCTGGCCTGCATTGTCAGCGTAATCGGGATCGCTGCTGTTCCCTGCCGTCGTGCCGGAGCCAGCAATCAGGGTGTCCCCGAGACCTGAACCGCCGCCGCCACCCGCGCCACCGTCATCGTCCCCTTGTCCTCCTCCGCCGCCGTAGTACCCGCTGCCACCGCCGCCGCCGCCATTGCTGCCGCCGTCTCCGCCCGTGTTAAGACCGCCAGATGAGCCGGCCGATCCCGTGCAACCGCTGCCGGTTCCGCCGGCCCCCCCTGCTGATTGTGTTCCTCCGCCTCCCGGGCCTCCGCAGCCACCGCCGCTTGCGCCTGCGGCTCCATTCGCTCCTCCGCCCGCTCCGCCGGCTGTGCCAACCTCACCCCCCGCGTTTCCCCCTCCCCCTCCGCCGGCTCCGCCGGCGCCAATGACCAGAAACGTAGCACCCCTCAGGACGGCCGCATAGCCTCCTCCCCCTCCGCCGCCGCCCATCACAGCCGTACCCCCGGCCCCGGCCCCGCCGCCGGCCACCGGGGATCCACCGCCGCCCCCGGCCCCGCCGCTACCGCTACCGGTTATCACGCCGCCGGCGCCTCCGCCGCCGATGACGATGTCCAGGGTCTCCCCTGGGGTTACGGAGATAACAGCGTAGGCATAGCCTCCTCCGCCCCCCGCGCCCCCATTTCCGAGATCCGCTCCTCCGCCACCGCCCCCCGCTCCCCAGGCCTTGACGGTGATGGAGGTGACCCCCGCTGGAACGGTGAACGTGGTGTCGACAGCGGTCGAGTAGACGGTCTGCGTCGTCACCGTCGGCTGCCGGCTTACGCCCACGATCAGGATGCGGTCCGTTCCGGACGAAGTGTGAGACCACGTGAGCGAGGATCCCGACCCACTCGAGTTGCTTGCGCTGTCGAAGGATAGAGCCCCAACTGGCGTGTCGTTGGCGTACGCGTACACCCCGTTGCTGGAGAGGGCATCGAGGCAGTTGGTCCAGTTGTTCCCGAATGCCGCGCACGCTGTCGCGTCACGCTGCGTGGTTGTCGACACGGCGCCGTCGTACCAGAGTCGGAGGGTAACGTTCCCGTTGTCTCCGATGTCCGTCCAGCCGTTGGGGTCCGTCACGTTGAAGAGGAAGAAGTACTGCGTGCTGACGTCCAGCTGATCGCCCACACGGGAGACGGCGGTGGCGTTCTCCAACCGGAAGTTGGAGATGGCAGGCCCGGCGTTCACGCTCGGTCCGGAGAGGGTGGCCGTCTTGTTCGCCTCCCCGTTCGTGTCGTTCGCCCAGAAGAAGTGGGAGTACCATCCGGCCGACAGGGTCGTGTTGTAGTAGTACGTCACCCCGGTCGTCCACAGGCTGTTGTTCACGAGCTGGTAGTCGACGGACAGGTCCGTCGACCCGGCGTCGGAGGTGTCGTTGAACCGGATCCGCACGGTGCCGCCGCTCTTCTCGTCCGAGGTGAGGGTGACGTTGAAGAAGCTCGCCGCCGTCTGGTCCAGGGTGCCCCGCTGCGCCCAGGCGGAGGCCGTGAAGTTCCACACCTCCACGCCGAAGGTGTCGTCGGAGGAGGTCAGGTTGTACCGAAGGACCAGGGTGTCCTCGCCGGACGAGCGGATGCCCGTGGTGTTGAACTG
>CAYGBN010000033.1:16440-16854 GCA_964348155.1 uncultured Methanomassiliicoccales archaeon | reverse complement strand
ACGAGACTAGACCCTGAATCTAGCGCCGTTGACCTGGCTTGGCTACCGCCGCGCATCAAGAAAAGAATCCTAGGGGTATTTTAATCTGGCTACCCGCTGCAAGCGCGAACTGCACGAACCAGCTGATAGGCTCGTTCACCAATGGACATCGACGGCCTTGTAGCCTCAAGGAGAGGTGCGACCCGCCTCCTCCAGACGCGTCCTGATGACGGATGCCAGAATAGAGACCAGGAGGGCGAACCCTACAACCGCTAGGGCGATGACCACCGGTATTCCATAGAAGTCACTAATGAGCATCTTCACCCCCACGAAGAGAAGGATAGAGGCCAGCCCGAAGTGGAGGTAGCGGAACATCCGTACGACGCCGGCGATGGCGAAGTAGAGGGCCCTGAGTCCCAGGATGGCGAAGACGTT
>CAYGBN010000033.1:16021-16430 GCA_964348155.1 uncultured Methanomassiliicoccales archaeon | reverse complement strand
GGAGGTGTAGATGATGAAGGGGTTCAGGGTGATGGCCAGGATGGCCGGGATGGAGTCTACGGCGAAGACAACATCCGTCGTCTCCACAACCACGAGGACGACAAGGAGGGGCGTAGCATATGTCGCGCTTGACCGCCTGACGAAGAAACGGCCGCCAACGTAGTCCTCGGTGATGGGCACGACTCTGCGGAGCAACTTCAGGATTGGGTTCCTCTCGGGATGTATCTCCTTCCCTTTCTCCATCGCGATCCGGATGCTGGTCACGATGAGGATGGCCCCGAAGATGTAGATCATGAAGTGGAAGCGCTCCAGTAGCGTCACTCCAGCGGCGATGAAGAGGAGGCGCATGACCAGAGCGCCCAGGATGCCAAAGAAGAGGACCTTGTGCTCCAACTCCCTGGGCACCTTG
>CAYGBN010000033.1:0-16011 GCA_964348155.1 uncultured Methanomassiliicoccales archaeon | reverse complement strand
AAGACGAAGATGTTGTCCACGCTGAGGGACTTCTCGATGAGGTAGCCCGTGAAGAACTCCAGCGCGCGCTGGGGTCCCAGCCAGAAGTAGATGATGGCGTTGAAGGCCATGGCCAGGGCGATCCAGAAGGCGGACCAGAGGAGGGCCTCCCCGGTCCCGATGACGCGGGCCTTTCGATGGATAACCCCTAGGTCCAGGGCCAGCATCGCAACGACGAATGCCCCGAAGCCGATCCATGGAAGCAGGTCCGAAGTCATGCCCGAGCCCTCCTAGCTTACCAACTGCTCATCCCGTGGCCCTTCCGTGCCAGACAGGTGAAAAAGACGGACTCGGCAACTGATCACCTACATCGTGCCGAAAGCCGCCCATAGGATATATGGGCGCGCCTAGGGCCATACGTTGGGCACGCCCCCGCCTGGCAGCGCTGTTGACCTGGCTTGGCGCCGGCCGCAGCGCCTCCCCATCTACCCCCGCATATGAGAATCGCGCGCTCGCGAAAGGGATTAATAGGCAGGGCCGCGCTAGCCTGAGGGCCCATGGCCACGTGCGCCATCTGCGGGACGGAGACGGACGACATCGTCCGCCAGGAGGAGATCGACGTCCGGGGGAAGCCGTACCTCCGCCAGGTCGCCTTCTGCCCCAGCTGCGCCGTGAAGTTCACGTTCTTCCAACCGCTCGAGGTGAAAGAGGCCGAGGAACCTTCGGGGGAGGAGAAGGCCGCCGAGGAGTCGTAATATCACTTCTGATAGCAGGGACGCTACCTATAAACAAGCCGGGAGAGGCCTTCTATGGCGGTGGGTACCTCAGAGGACAGGAAGGGCGGAGCCCTCTCGGGGCTGCGGCGCGCGCTCCGCAGGGTCCTCCACGCCTTCCGCAGGACGCGCACGCCCCTCGTGGAGGAGGGCATCGAGGTCCAGGCGGACATAGGCGACCGGACGGCCGCCATCAAGTTCCTGGCGGACAGCCAGGGCCCCTGGAAGGCCCTCCTGGAGCAGGTGGAGAACGCCGTCGACGAGTACCCCTCCGGCTACCCCCGTCGCGGCCACATCACCGTGCGCATCGTGGGCCGGGGGGCCAAGGCGTACCTCGTCATCGAGGACCACGGGCGGGGCTTCGTCCCCGACGAGCGGGGCATTCCCGACCTGGCCGGCGTCTTCACCCGGGTGGCCAAGTCCTTCAAGGGCCGGCTGAAGGACTACCAGGGCGCCCAGGGGGAGTTCGCCGTCGGGCTGTTCGGCTTTCGCACCATCGGCAAGGAGATGACCATCGAGACCCGGACGGACTACCGCGGGTATCCCCACCTGGCGAAGGACTACGGGCTGCCTCGCAGGGGGCGCTCCGACACCTACGTCGCCTCCATCGACGCCGACCGCCTGCGGGCCCGCATCGAGAAGGCGGAGCGGCAGCGGCGGGACGCCGGCACCACCATCACCCTCCGCAAGCTGCGGAACCCCCGCCTCTGGACGGGCCCCAAGGTCAAGAAGGCCATCGAGGAGGAGCTGTGGGGGCGCCTCCTGGAGAAGGGGCTCACGGTCCGCGTCGTGGACCGCCGCAAGGCCTTCGACGTGGTCCCGAAGGAGCGGGCCTTCGAGGGGGCCCTCTTCCCGCGCACGCACGTGGAGACGGAGTTCGGCCCCGTGCGCCTGGAGCTCTACGTGACGGAAAAGGAGGATCCCCAGGCCGTGGTGCCGGTGCTCCGTGCCAAGGAGGAGCAGGCCGGCGCCACCCGGGTGCATCGCAGCCTGACGGAGGTCGAGGAGCTGCGTTGCCCTCCCTGGAACCTCCGCCGCCTTCAGGGCTGGGTGCGCTTCGACGCCGCGCGCCTGGCGGGCCCCCAGCGCGGACGCTTCCTCCAGGACGAGCGCTACCACGCCTTCGTGGGGGCCCTGAAGTCCCTGGAGGGGGAGCTCGCCGAGATGATCCAGGTCCAGGACGCCCAGCGGGAGCGGGCGGGCATTCGGCGCGTCCTGAAGGCGCTCCGGGGGGACCTGGAGCGCGTATGCCGGGAGCTGCCCCACCTGGACATCTTCCGCATCGCCCGGGACCGCCCCGACGCCCTCTTCATCGCAGGGCCGCCATCGAAGAAGCCCCCCGCCCAGCCGCGGAGGAAGCCCTCACGCCGCGTCCAGGGGACGGGCACGGGCCCCCGCCGCCGCGCCCTCTACGGCCTGCCTCCGCCGGAGTTCATCAACGACGGCCTGGCGTGGCGGTCCCGCTACGTGCAGGACCACCACCAGGTGCTCATCAACAAGGGCCACCCCGACTACGAGCGGGAGAGCGTGACCCAGAGGCGGTGGTATCGCTACCTGCTGAAGCTCTACACGAAGGAACTCGTCCTCCAGTGCTACCACGGGTCGGAGGACGAGGCGAAGCTGCTCGAGGCGACGATCGAGGCGCAGATTCGAGCGGAAGAGGACCTGTGAGGGGCCCTCACCTCTTCATGATCTTCATCCAGCCGCCGCTCTCGTAGACTTGGAGTCCCCGCTGCAGGAGAAGGCGCCGGAACTCATCCCAGGAGATGACCTCCAGGCGCTCGTTGCTTCCCTTGGTGAACTGGATGCCGTTGGTGCCCTTGACCCTCCCGGGCAGCAACCCCTTCTGTCGTGCGATTTCGATAGCCCGCTCGGCGCTGATAGGCTCCATGACCATCTTAACTCCCTCCTTGCGCTGGCCAGACCTGAGGCCGTCGACCCATACCGATGTCCGTTATTAAACTTTTCTGGCCTGGCTGGCCATCTGGCTCCCCTTCAGGGCCGTCCGTCCCCCTTGAGAAACCTTTATCCTCGCCCCCCATACCAATCCGTGGGCCTTTTCGGCACCTCCGGCATCCGCGGCCGCTTCCCAGAGGAGGTGCACGCCTCCCTCTTCCTCCGGGTGGGGGCGGCCTTGGGCACGCTCTTGGAGGAGGTGGCCGTGGGCCGGGACGTCCGGGCCAGCGGACCCGCCCTCCAGGGGGCCCTGGTGGCGGGGCTGAGCTCGTCGGGCGCCGACGTTCACGACGCGGGGGTGCTCCCCACGCCCACGCTGGCCCACGCGGCGACCCGCTTCGACGGTGGAGGCATCGTCACCGCCTCCCACAACCCCCCCGCCTACAACGGCCTGAAGCTGTGGACCGCCGAGGGCCTGGCCTTCGACGTCTCCTGGCAAACCCGGGTGGAGGAGGCCATGGAGGCGGAGCCGACCCACGGGGAGTGGGGAGAGGTGGGGCGGGTCGTCCCCTACGAGGGGGCCCCCCGGGAGCACCGGGAGCGGATCCTGGCCGCCGTGGACCCCGCCGAGGTCTCGGTGGCCGTGGACTGCGGCAACGGCGCCACCGGCCTGCTGACCCCCCTCGTGCTGCGGGAGATGGGCTGCCGGGTGCGGGCCCTCCACGCCCAGCCCGACGGCGCGTTCCCGGGACGGGGGGCCGAGCCCACTGAGGCGGCCCTGGCGAACCTCCGTCGCCTCGTCGTCCGTGCCGGCTGCGACCTGGGCCTCGCCCACGACGGGGACGGGGATCGCATGGTGGCGGTGGACGAGGCGGGCCACGTGGTCCTGGGGGAGACGCTGCTGCTGCTGTTCGCCCGTCTGGGCGGGGCGAAGCGGGTCGTGGCCCCCGTGGACGCCTCCATGGTCCTGGAGGACACGCTGGGGGAGGAGGCCGTCGTGCGGACCCGGGTGGGGGACGTCTTCGTGGCGGAGGCCCTCCGCCGGGAGGGGGCGGACCTGGGAGGGGAGCCCTCGGGGACGTGGATCTTCCCCGACTTCGCCCTGTGCCCCGACGGCGTCTACGCAGGGGCGTACCTGGCCTCCCTTCTGCAGGGGGAGGCCCTCGGCGACCTGCTGGCGGACATCCCCACGTACCCCGTCCGCCGGGGGTCCCTCCCCTTCGACCGTGCCCAGGAGGAGGGGCTGGCGGAGGCGCTGGAGGCGGTGGACGCGGAGTCCGTCTCCCGGGTGGACGGCTGGCGGCTGACCTTCGGCGACGGGTGGGCCCTGGTGCGGCCCTCGGGGACGGAGCCCCTCCTGCGCCTGACGGTGGAGGCGCGGGAGGAGGCCAGGGCAAGGGAGATATACGCCGCCCTTCATGAAGTGCTCCGCCGGGCGATCGCATGAGAGCCTTCCTATTGGCCGCGGGGGAGGGGACCCGGATGCGCCCGCTGACGGCGGAGCGCCCCAAACCCCTCCTCCCCGTGGCGGGCAAGCCCTTCCTCGCCCACGTCCTGGAGCGCCTGCGGTCTGCGGGCGTGGAGGCCGCCACCGTCCTCATCGGATGGCGGGGACGGAGGCTGAAGGACCGGTTCGGCGCGGGGGACGACCTCGGGCTGACGCTGGACTACGCGGAGCAGGAGCGCCTGGAGGGCACGGGCGCGGCCGTGGCCCTGGCCGAGGGGCGCGTGGAGGCGCGCTTCCTCTGCCTGAACGGGGACGTCATCTTCCACCCGTCGGACCTGGAGGCCATGTTGAAGGCCCACGGGTCGGGGGACGCCACCGTCGTGGCCGTGGCCAAGGCGGAGCGGCCGGAGCGGTTCGGCGCCGTGCAGGTGGAGGGCGACCGCCTGGTGGGCATCGAGGAGAAGCCCTCCGAGACCACCAGCGCGTGGGTGAACGCCGGCATCTACCTCTTCCACGAGGGTGTGTTCGACCTCATCCGGAAGACGCCCAAGTCTCCCCGGGGGGAGTACGAGATCACGGACACCCTGGAGCTCCTGTTGCAGCAGGAGGACGTCCTCGTCCACCGTCTGGAGGGACCCTGGTTGGACGTGGGGTACCCGTGGGACCTCCTCCGGGCGAACGCCTTGCTCCTGGAGGCGCTGGAGGGGGCCGTGGAGGGCGAGGTGGAGGAGGGGGCGACCCTGCGAGGCCCCGTGCGCGTGGCCCCGGACGCCGAGGTCAAGGCGGGCTCGTACGTGGAAGGCCCCGTCCTCCTGGATGAGGGGAGCCGCGTGGGGCCCAACAGCTACATTCGGCCCGCCACCTACCTGGGCCCGGGCGCCCGGGTGGGGAGCGCGTGCGAGGTGAAGAACTCCCTCATCATGGGAGGGACCCACGTCCCCCACCAGAACTACGTAGGCGACTCCATCCTGGGGGAGGCGTGCAACCTGGGCGCGGGAACGAAGGTGGCGAACCTGCGGCTGGACGAGGCGCCCATCGCCGTCATGGTCAAAGGCCGGAGGGTCAACACGGGGCTCCGCAAACTCGGCGCCATCGTCGGGGACCGGGTGAAGACGGGCATCAACGTCTCCATCGACGTGGGGACCGTCATCGGGGAGGACACGGCCGTCGGCCCGGGGGCCGTCGTCCGTGGGACCGTGGCCCCCGGCAGCAGGATCTACTGAGCATGCGCATCGCGCAGGTGTGTCCCTACTTCCACCCCCACGTGGGCGGCGTGGAGTCCCACGTCCTGGACATCTCCCGGGAGCTGCGTCGTCGCGGCCACGAGGTCACGGTCCTCACGAGCCGCCACGCCCCCCTCCCCCTGGAGGAGGAGGTGGAGGGCCTCCCCGTGCACCGCGTCCCGGTCCTGTTCACCCTCTTCCGGTCCCCCGTGACCCCCGACCTGAACACGGCGCTGGAGGACCTGCCCGCGGACCTGTACCATGCCCACTCCCCACCCCCCGTGACCTCCTACTACGCCGCCCGGGCGGCGGAGCGGACGGGCGTCCCCCTGGCCGTCACGTACCACTGCGACCTAGAGATCCCGGGACCGTGGGGTCCCGTGGTGACGGGGCTTTACCGCCGAACCTTGGAGGCCTACACCATGGCGCGAGCCACGGGCGTCGTCGCCACGACCCAGACGTACGCCGCCACCTCCCGCAGCCTGTGGAGGCTCGATCCCGCCGTCATCCCCAACGCCGTGGATGCGCGGCGCTTCCGCCCCGGCGCCTCGGGGGAGGGCGTGCGCGCCCGCCTGGGCATCGGCCCGGATGCCCCCCTGGTGCTCTTCGTCGGCCGCCTCGTGCGCCACAAGGGGATCGAGCACCTGCTGGAGGCCCTGACGCGGGTGGAGGCCCGCCTCCTGGTGGTGGGCACGGGGGACTTCGAGGCGCCTTTGCGGCGGTGGGCCGCCACCCTGGGCGTGGGGGAGAAGGTCGCATTCGTCGGCCGCGTCCCGCCGGCAGACCTCCCGGCGCACTACGCCGCCGCCGATCTCTTCGTCCTCCCCTCCATCTCCCGCCTGGAGGCCTTCGGCATCGCCGCCCTCGAGGCCATGGCCAGCGGGACGCCCGTCGTGGTGTCCAACGTTCCCGGCATCCGGGAGGTCATCGACGACGGGGTGGAGGGCCTGCTGGCGGAGCCCATGAACCCCGGGGACCTGGCGACGAAGATGCGCACCCTGCTGGAGGACCCGGAGCGGCGGCGGGCCATGGGGGAGCGGGGACGTCGCAAGGTGGAGGCGGTCTTCTCGGTGGAGCGGGTGGTGGACCGTCTGGAACGCCTGTACGCGAAGGTTCAGTCCACCACGCGGAGCTCGTAGGGCTCCCCCTGGCGATCCCAGGCCCGCCAGGACCCGGCGTCGTAGGGATGGGCCGCGATGATGTGAACGTACCCGATGCGCTGGAAGAACTCCAGGTCCTCCGGCGACGGCCGGGGACTGGGGGAGGGGTGGGAGTGGACGCTCCCCACCACGGTGAAGTCGATGGGCAGCATGTGGAGGCGGAAGATGGCGTGGGACTCCCCGCCTACGGTCCCGGGAACCAGGAGGAGCTCCGAGATGACGCCCTCCTCCGCCCGCAGGATCGCCCCGAACTCGTTGGGATGGCTCTCCCGGGCCGCCTCCAGAATCATCTCCAGCGTGTGGCGGCGGATGGCGTGGACCCGCTTCCTCACGGGCCAGGGCCCTCCAGGAGCTTCTCCCGGACCCGGGCGTAGAAGTCCCGGCGGAAGCGGACGAAGCGGGCGCGCTTGTCGGAGAGGCTGAACGTCACCTCCGTCCCCCCGTCCAGCTCGACCTCCTGCTGGCCGTCCATGACCATCACGCAGGCGCCGGGCCCCAGCAGCTCCACGGCGACGCGGCTGTCGGCCGGCACCACCGTGGGCCGCAGGGTCTGCCGGAAGGGGGCCAGGGCCGTCACAACGAAGGCCCTCACCCGGGGATCCAGCACCGGACCTCCGGCGGAGAGGGAGTAGGCCGTGGATCCCGTGGGGGTCGCCACGATGACGCCGTCTCCCTCCACCCGGGAGATCTCCTCGCCGTCCACCCTCACCCGAAAGCGGCGGACCTTGGCCAGGCTCGCCGTGTGGAGAACCGCCTCGTTGGTGCACTCGGGGAGCTGCCTGCCTCCAGCTTCGGCCCGGAGCTTGATGCGCTCGTCGATCTCGAAGCGCCCCCCCTCGAGCTCCTTCAGGGCCCCCTCCACACCCTCCAGGCTCACCTCCGTCAGGAAGCCCACCCGGCTGATGTTGATGCCGAGGATGCTGAAGTCGCTTCGTTGGAGGGCCCGGAGGATGGTGCCGTCCCCGCCCACCGTCACCAGGTGGTCGATGTCCATGGCCTTCAGGGGGGCACCGTCCTCCCCCAGCGCCGAGGCCAGGTTCTCCTCCACGAGGACGCGGTGCTCCTGGCGGAGGCGCTGGACGACCGCCTTCGCGGCCTTCACCGCCCGGGAGGACTCCGGGTTGGCCGTCACGCCGAACCTCAGAAGACCACCTCCCGCAGGGCGGAGTCCCCCAGGGCGAGGAGGTTGGAGCGCTGGGCGGCGTCGAGGGCCATGTTGAGCGCATTGCCTTCTAGGTCATAAACCTCTCCGCCTGCCTCCCGGACGATGAGGCTGCTGGCTGCCACGTCCGTGATCCGCAGCTCCAGGTCCTTGGCGACGCTGTGCATGTAGTAGAGGTCCGCCGAGCCGGCGGCCACGAGGCACATGTCCAGCGACGCGGCCCCCAGGTTGCGAAGCCTCCGGCAACGGGCCGCCAGCTCGAAGGCCCGGGGGTGCGCGTTGCGTCCCAAGTAGACGGTGTAGAGGGAGCGCTCCGGTGCGTACGGTCGGACGCGTATGGGTTTCCCGTTCAGCCGCGCGCCCTTCCCCCTCTCCGCCTCGTAGCTCCAGCCCGATGCCAGGTCCTGCACCAGGGCGTAGGCCGCTCCCTGCAGGTCGTTCTGGCAGAGGGCCAGGGAGACGGCGTAGACGGGAATGCCGGCTGTGGCGTTGTGGGTCCCGTCCACCGGGTCCACCACGAGGGTCCAGCTGCTCCCCCGGTCCAGGAAGGGCGCCTCCTCGCTGAGGACGTTGAGCTCCGCGCCCGTGCGATCCAACGATCCAAGGACCGCCTCCTCCGCAATCCGATCCACCAACGCGGTGGGAGAGCCGTCCGCTCCCATGCCCACGCGCTCCCCCCAGCGTTCCCTGGGCAAGGCACGAACGGCCTCTTGGACGGCCGCCGCCGCCTCTCTGAGGACATCGAGCACAGAGGATGGAACCTCGGGCCCCCATATAGGTTCGCGGGCGCCACCGGCCCAACCCCCGGCCTCCACCCTCGCGCCCCTTCTGCGTGGAGGCGTGGCACGCATCGCTGCAGCGACGGGAGGCCTCAAGTAGGGCGGTTCCGTCCACGCGTCGATCTCCATGGTGCGAGGCCAGCCGGTGGTTCAGGCGCTGGGTGTGGGCGGCATCTTCTTCCGGGCAAAGGAGCCCGAGGCGCTCGCAGCGTGGTATGAGGAAACCTTCGGAATCACCAGCCCCGAGGAGGGGTCGCCCTAGCAGGCGCAGGGCGGCATCACGGTCTTCGCTCCCTTCGAGGCGAACACCGACTACTTCGGCCCCTCGGGACAGTGGGCAATGGTGAACTTCCGCATCGCGGACCTGGACGCGGCCCGAAAAGCCCTGGCCCAGGCAGGAGTGCCCCTGGTGAAAGATGTCGAGGAGATGGAAGGCGTTGGCCGCTTCGCCTGGGTCGAGGACCCCGAGGGCAACCGCATCGAACTGTGGGAGCCCGCCGCGTCGGCCGCGCAGTGAGGGGCAACGGCGCCGTCTGGGGCGGACCGCGTGGTGCGCGCGCCGTGAGGCTCCTCGCCAGCCCTGCGGCATCGGGACCCTCCATCAGATAATGCTTATATAGAAGGCCTAACATAGGTGCAAGACAATCGACATCGTTTCGGAGGCAAGGAGTATGATTTCGGGAGGAACCCCCATCCTGGTCCTGAAGGAGGGGACCAGGCGGGAGCGAGGCAAGGGCGCACAGTTCAACAACATCGCCGCCGCGAAGGCCGTGGCGGACGCCGTTCGATCCACCCTGGGTCCCCGGGGCATGGACAAGATGCTCGTGGACAGCCTGGGTGACGTGGTCATCACCAACGACGGCGTGACGATTCTCAAGGAGATCGACATCGAGCATCCCGCGGCCAAGATGGTCGTGGAGGTCGCCAAGACCCAAGACGAGGAGGCGGGAGACGGCACGACGACCGCCGTCATCCTGGCCGGCGAGCTGCTGAAGCGAGCGGAAGAGCTGGTGGAGCAGAACGTCCACCCGACGGTCATCGCCCAGGGCTACCGCATGGCGGCGGACAAGGCCCAGGAGACCCTGAAGAAGATTGCCCAGAAGGTGGGCTACGCCGACGACCAGACCCTCAAGGACATCGCCATGACCGCCATGATCAGCAAGAGCGCGTCCGCCCATCGGGAGCTGCTCGCCGACGTGGCCGTGAAGGCCGTAAAGGCGGTGGCCGAGAAGGTGAACGGCCGCTGGACCGTGGACGACGACAACATCCAGATCACGAAGAAGCAGGGCGGCAGCATCGCCGAGACGCAGGTCGTGGAGGGCATCATCGTGGACAAGGAGCGCGTCCACACGGGGATGCCGGGCCAGGTGAAGAACGCCAAGATCGCCCTGGTCGACGCGGCCCTGGAGGTCAAGAAGACGGAGTTCGACGCCCGCATCGAGATCTCCGACCCGTCCCAGTTGCAGGCCTTCCTCACCGAGGAGGAGAACATCCTGCGGAAGATGGTCGACACGGTGAAGAAGAGCGGCGCCAACGTCCTCTTCTGCCAGAAGGGCATCGACGACCTGGCGCAGCACTACCTGGCGAAGGAGGGCGTCTACGCCGTCCGCCGGGCGAAGAAGTCCGACATGGAGAAGCTCGCGAAGGCCACGGGAGGTCGCGTGGTCACGAAGCTGGACGAACTCTCCAAGGACGACCTGGGCAGCGCCAAGGAAGTGTACGAGCGGAAGATCGGCGACGACAAGATGACCTTCGTGACGGGGTGCAAGAACCCCAAGGCCCTTTCCGTCCTCATTCGGGGCGGCACGGAGCACGTGGTGGACGAGGTGGACCGGTCGCTGACGGACGCCAACTCCGTGGTGTCCGTGGCCATCGAGGACGGCCTGATGATCTCCGGCGGAGGGTCCTCCGCCATGGAGGTCGCCATCGCCCTCCGGAACTACGCCCCCACCGTGGGCGGCCGGGAGCAGATTGCCATCGAGGCCTTCGCGGACGCCATGGAGGTCGTGCCGCGCACCCTTGCGGAGAACGCCGGCCTGGACCCCATCGACACCCTCATCGACATGCGGAAGCAGCACAAGAAGGGCAAGAAGCACGCAGGCATCAACGTCTTTACCGGCAAGCTCACCGACATGCTGAAGGAGAAGGTCCTGGAGCCCATCCGGGTGGGAGGCCAGGCCATCGGATCGGCGACGGACGCCGCCGTCATGATCCTGCGCATCGACGACGTCATCGCCTCCAAGGGCAGGCCCCCGGAGATGCCGGAGGGCGGCCCAGGTGGCCCGGGCGGCATGGGTGGCATGGGTGGCATGGGCGGCATGGGTGAAGGGGAGTTCTGAGGAAGGACGCCCCCCCGCCCCCTCGCAACCCCGCGCCGCGAGGTGGTAGCCTTGCCAGACAAACGCGCCTCCGCGAAGTCGGCCAAGGGCCCTACGAAGAAGGATCTGCAGTCCACGCTCCAGAAGGTTCAGGAGGAGCTTCAGGCGAAGGAGGGGCGGCTGGACGAACTGACCAGCCGCCTCGGCTACCTGCAGGCGGAGCTGGAGAACGTCCGAAAGGCGGGGGAGAGGGAGCGGCAAGAGGTGGTCCGCCATGCCACCCAGGACCTGCTGCGCGACCTCCTTCCGGTGGTGGACGAGCTCGACCTGGCCTTAAAGACTATGAAGGGACGGGGCGATGACCTCGAGGACGGCGTGCGCATGATTCGGGAAAACCTCCTGAAGGTCCTCCGGGGACAGGGGCTGGAGGAGATCCCCGCCTTGGACGAGCCGTTCGATCCCTACGTCCACGAGGCCGTGGCGTTCACAGCCGACGGGGCCCGCGACGGGGCCGTCGTGGAGGTCCTCTTAAAGGGGTACCGCACCAGGGACCGCATCCTGCGTCCCGCGCAGGTGGTGGTGTGTCGCCAGGAGGGGAAGGAGGATGGCTAAGATCATCGGCATCGACCTGGGAACGACGAACTCGGTCGTTGCGGTCATGGAGGGAGGCCGTCCGACGATCACCCCACGCGCCGAGGGGAGCACCTACGGGGGGAAGATGTTCCCCTCCATCGTGGCGTTCACGGAGGACGGGGACGTCCTCGTAGGGGAGCCTGCCAAGCGCCAGGCCGTCCTCAACCCCGACCGGACCATCCTGCAGATCAAGCGAAAGATGGGCACCGACGAGACGGTGGAGGTGAACGGGAAGTCCCACACGCCCCAGGAGATCTCCGCCATGGTCCTCCGGAAGATCAAGACGGACGCCGAGGCCTACCTGGGCGAGGAGGTCACGCAGGCCGTCATCACCGTTCCCGCCTACTTCAACGACAACCAGCGTCAGGCGACGAAGGACGCCGGGGCCATCGCGGGCCTTGAGGTGCTCCGCCTCATCAACGAGCCCACGGCCGCGGCCTTCGCGTACGGTTTGGAGAAGGAGGAGGAGGCGAAGATCTGCGTGCTGGACCTGGGCGGCGGCACCTTCGACGTGACCCTCATGGAGATGGGGGACGGCGTCTTCGAGGTCGTCTCCACCAACGGGGACACGCGCCTGGGCGGCCTGGACATGGACACCACCTTGGTGGACCACGTCCTGGAGGCGTTCCAGAAGAAGGAGGGCCTCGACCTCCGGAAGGACAGCAACGCCCTCCAGCGCATCCGGGACGCGGTGGAGAAGGCGAAGATCGAGCTCTCGAGCACGACCACGACCACCGTCAACCTCCCCTTCCTGGCCGAGAAGGACGGGAAGCCCGTCCACCTGGAGATGGAGCTGACTCGCTCCCGCCTGGAGGGGCTCGTCCAGCCCGTGTTGGAGCGCACGGTGGCCCCCATCGAGCAGGCCTTCGCCGACGCGAAGTGGTCGTACGGCGAGGTGCAGCACGTCATCCTGGTGGGGGGCCCCACGCGCATGCCCCTCGTCCGGCAGCACTTCGAGAAGCTGCTGGGCCGCAGGGCGGAGCGGGGCGTGGATCCCATGCAGTGCGTGGCCATGGGCGCCGCCATCCAGGGCGGGGTCCTGGCGGGGGAGGTGAAAGACATCCTCCTCCTGGACGTCACCCCCCTGAGCCTGGGCGTGGAGACCCTGGGGGGCGTCATGACGCGGCTCATCGACCGCAACACGACGATCCCCACGAAGAAGACCCAGGTCTTCACCACGGCCCAAGACAACCAGCCCACCGTGGAGATCCACGTCCTCCAGGGGGAGCGGTCCATGGCCGTGGACAACACCTCCCTCGGGAAGTTCCACCTGACGGGCATCCCGCCGGCGCCGCGCGGTGTGCCCCAGATCGAGGTGACCTACGACATCGACGCCAGCGGCATCCTCCACGTGTCCGCCAAGGACCTGGGCACCGGGAAGGAGGAGAAGCTCACCATCACCGCCCCCCAGCGCCTCTCCGACGAGGAGAAGGACCGGATGGTCAAGGACGCGGAGAAGTACGCCGAGCAGGACCGTCGCCGGAAGGAGCTGGCGGAGACGAAGAACCAGGCCGACGCCCTGGTGTACAGCACGGAGAAGCTCCTGAAGGAGATGGGGGAGAAGGTCAGCGAGGACACCCGGAAGGCCGTGGAGGCCAAGGTGGAGGACCTGAAGAAGGCCCTGGAGACGGACGACATCCAGAAGCTGAAGAAGGCCATCGAAGCCCTCTCGGAGGAGGCCCAGAAGGTGGGCACCGAGGTGTACCAGCAGGCCCAGGCGGAGCAAGCGAAGGAGGCATCCGAGGCCCAGGGTGAGGACGCGTCCGACGAGAACGTGGTGGACGCGGACTTCGAAGACGTGGACGAGAACGAGTGAGAAACCTTCTTACATCCCCCTCCCCCTCCTAGCTCCACCTCATGGCGAAGCCGGATTACTACGACGTCCTGGACATCTCCCGAGACGCCTCCAAGGCCGAGATCAAGCGGGCCTATCGGCGGCTGGCGAAGAAGTACCACCCCGACGTCAACAAGGACAACCCCGAGGAGGCGGAGGAGAAGTTCAAGACGCTCTCCGAGGCCTACGAGGTCCTGATGGACGACGAGAAGCGGGCGTTGTACGACCGGTACGGCCACGAGGCCGCACAGCGGACCTTCGCCGGCGGCGGCTTCGACTGGTCCGACTTCACCCGCTTCCAGGACCTGGAGGACATCTTCCGCAACGGGGTCTTCCAGGACTTCTTCGGGGGCTTCAGCCGGCCCTTCGGCAGCAGCCTCTTCGAGGAGTTCTTCCGCCAGAGGGGTCGCGGACGCCCACGGGGCCCCGCCCCCGGCCGGGACCTGCGGGTGGACCTGACGGTGCCCCTGGAGGAGGTGGCCCGGGGCGGCCGAAGGGAGGTGGACGTCCCCCGGCGGGTGGCGTGCCCGGAGTGCGAGGGCACCGGGGCGGAGGGGGGGCGGATGACCTCCTGCCCCCAGTGCGGGGGAACGGGCCAGGTGCGCGACGTCCGACGCCGGGGCTTCACCCAGATGGTCACCATCGCCTCCTGCCCCCGGTGCGGAGGACGCGGGGAGTGGCCCGAGGCGACGTGCGCCACGTGCGAGGGGTCGGGCGTCGTCCACGAGACCTCCCGCGTGGCCGTAGCCATCCCCAAGGGCGCCTACGACGGATTGACGCTCCGCGTCCCAGGAAAGGGGGAGTCGGGTGAGCGAGGGGGCCCGTCGGGCAACCTCTACATCGTCCTCCATCTGGAGGACCACCCCGTCTTCCAGAGGGAGGGGAACGACCTCGTGGTGGAGGTGCCCATCACCCTGACCCAGGCAGCCCTGGGCGCGGAAATCGCCGTCCCCACGCTCTCCGGGGAGACGCCCCTGAAGGTCCCGCCCGGCACCCAGAGCCATCACGTGTTCCGCGTCAAGGAGAGGGGCCTCCCGGACCTGGAGGGCGGCAGGCAGGGGGACCTGCGGGTCCGCGTCGTGGTGGCCGTGCCTCAGAAGGTGTCCGGAGAGGTGAAGCGTCTGCTCCGCCGGCTCGAGGCGTCCCTGGGGGACTACGCACAGAGGGAGGAGGGCGAAGAGGCGTAGCTCCCTCCCAATCCTATAAGGGAGGTCGGTGTACCCTCTCGTGCGTGGAGAAGATCCTGGGGCTTCTGACCGCGGACTTCCGCCTCTACCACGACCTCGTGTCCCACCTGAAGGAGCGGGACATCCCCTTTCTTAGCCTCTCCTTCCAGCAGTCCATCCCCTCGGAGGTCGGCGTGGTCCTCACGGGCCCTGAGGAGGCGGAGGCCGTGGAGTTCCCCCTGAAGGTCGTGTGCGAGGAGGTGGAGGACGCCGTAGCCCAGGCCCTCCAGCTCATGCGGGGGAAGGCGTCCTTCCAGGAGGTCATCGTGGGCATCGACCCAGGACCCCGGCCGGGGGTCGCCATCCTGGGGGACGGGGAGCTGGTGGACGCCCGGGCGGCGGCCTCCCCCGAGGCGGTGCAGGAGGTGGTCCAGGGGGCCCGCCGCAACCACGCCAGCGAGCGGTTCCGGGTGCGGGTGGGGCACGGGGACCCCACGAACCGCAACCGCATCCTCAACGCCCTCTCCGAGGCCGGCCTCCAGGCTGAGATCGTGGACGAGCGAGGCACGACGCGACACGACCGAAGGCGCGACGACGCCCGCAACATCGAGGCCGCTGTCGACATCGCCCGGGTACGGGGCACGCAGGCGGAGGCGTGGTACGAGATCTACCCCACGCGGGGGGAGCTTCGCGAGATCCAGCGGCAGAGCCGGATTCGCTCCGGCGGCCGCCTGACGATCTCCAAGGAGCTGGCCGAGCGGGTGGCCCGGGGGGACCTGACGCTGGCCGAGGCGGTGGCCGCCCAGGCCGAAGGCGGGGAGGAGGATTGATTATCAGGGTCGGCCCGGGCACCCAAATGGTAAAATAGGGTTCCCCGGTACTTCAGGACGATGCCAGAGCGGGTCATTCTCAAGGTGGCCGAAGCGCCGCAGTCGGACGTGGGGCTCGGCCGGGCCCGGGTGGACACGCGGACCCGCATGGCCCTGGGCGTCGACGTGGGGGAGATCATCGAGCTTGTGGGGAAGAAGACCACGGCGGCGAAGCTCTTCCGCACCATGCAGGAGGATGAGGGGAAGGGCATCGTGCGGGTGGACGGCCTCGTCCGCCGGAACCTGGGCGTCTCCATCGGCGACAAGGTGGAGGTGAAGAAGGCGGAGGTCCAGGGGGCCCAGCGGGTCACCATCGCCCCCATCATCAGCGAGGGCCACAAGGTCAGCTTCGGCCAGGGCATCGAGAACTTCGTGAAGCGCGGCCTGCTGAAGCGGCCGGTCGTGAAGGGGGACGTGGTCATCGTCCCCGGCATCGCCCTCATGGGCGGCGCCCTGCCCTTCATGGTCATCCGGACGGTGCCCCGCGGCACGGTCCAGGTGTCGGAGGAGTCCCTCATCGAGATGAAGGAGGAGCCCATCAAGGAGGGGGAGATCCTCACCCCGACGATCACCTACGAGGACATCGGGGGGCTCCACGAGGAGCTCCTCCGCGTCCGGGAGATGATCGAGCTCCCCCTGAAGCACCCGGAGCTCTTCGAGCGGCTGGGCATCGACCCGCCCAAGGGGGTCCTCCTCTACGGCCCGCCGGGCACGGGCAAGACCCTCATCGCCAAGGCGGTGGCCAACGAGGCGGGGGCCAACTTCTACTCCA
>CAYGBN010000032.1:14469-17058 GCA_964348155.1 uncultured Methanomassiliicoccales archaeon | reverse complement strand
CGACGATGGTGAGCAGGACCTCCACGTCCGGAATCCGCTCGGCCGGGATCGCCAGGGGGTTCTCCGAGAGGACCACGAGGTCGGCCAGCTTCCCCACGGCGATGCTCCCCTTGACATCCTCCTGAAGCGTCCCGTAGGCGGCGTCGATGGTGAGGAGGCGCAAGCCCTGCTCCACGGTGATCCTCTGGTTGATCATCCAGGCGGGCGGGGGAATCCCCTGGTCGCCCCGCCGCGTGACCGCCTGGTAGATGGCCTCCAACGCCGAGCTGGTGGCGGGAATCCCATAGGGGAAGTCGGTCCCCCCGATCGTGGGGACGCCGGCCTCCAGCAGGTCGTGCCATCGGGCAATCTTCCCGACGTCCTCCGGCCGTTCCGTCTCCGTGTCCTCGGCCCAGTTCGAGTGGAACCAGGTGAGCTGAATGGAGGCGATGACCCCCATTTCGTGCATGCGCTCAATCTGATCATCTCGGATCATGACCACGTGTTCCGCCCGGTGACGATGAAAGTCGTTCGACGTGCCCTGAAGGGCGGCCTCGTAGGCGTTGAGGATCAGGTCAAGGGACTCGTCGACGGTGGTGTGCGAGGCGATCTGAAAGCCGGCCTCGTGCGCCTCGGTGACCAGGGCGGTCAGCTCGGCCTGCGAGAACAGGAGCTCTCCCCACAGCCAACTGTCGACGAAGATCTTCACGCCGCCGATTCGCAATCGGGAGCTGAAGTTCTGTCCGGGCTCATACGCCTGGTACCAGGTTCCGAACCGCTCGGATTGCCAGCTAAGGGGCAGGTACGCGTTTACACGGAGGCGGAGGTCTCCGGCCTCGTCCAAGGCTCGCAGCTCGTCCAGCCGCCATTGGTCCACGAAGAGCTCCGAGATGCTGGTCCAGCCCTCTGCCAGGGCCCCCTGGATGGTCTCTTCTTGGGTCGTGGCCTCCTCATCCCGGTCTCCGATCCGATGGCCGTGGGAGTCGATGAAGCCCGGGAGCAGGGTTCGTCCGGCGAGGTCCACGGTCACCGTCCCCGCCCCCGTTAAGGCAAGGACGTCCTCGTCGGTTCCCACGGCAACGATGCGGTCTCCCGTCACGGCGACGGCCTCCGCCGAGGGGCGTTCCAGGTCCATCGTCAGGACGGTGCCATTGTGCAGAATCCACTCCGCCGGGTTGGGTGGCGGAGGCATGGTAAGGCGAGGAGTCACAAGGAAGGCGAGGACGGAGGCGAAGAGCACCCCGACAACCAGGAGGACTAGGTAGGGGGCGCGGTTCATCCCCCTCCCCATCGCAGGACCTTTCCACCCTCCGCCATCCTTGTCCCGAAGTCTCCCGTTTCTATAAAGGCCTTGACATGACATGTCTTGGCCTGGGAACCTCGAACTTCCTGGGTCGTCCTGACTGGGGGAGTCAGCCGTCCGGTGTGTAGGCCAGATCAGGATGGTGCTGGAAGGAGCTACGGCCTTCAACGGGCGCGCAGCTCCCCGAGTGGCAGGTCAGATTGCACTCCACGAAGGCCCCCGCGGAAAGGCTTTTCTAGCGATTCAGGGTAGGACGTGGGGGGAGTTCCTTGAGGACGCGCGAAATGGCTTGGCGAGGGATCGCCTCGATGCTCATCCTTTTGGGCTGGGTCGTGTTCATCACGATCTTCGCCCTATGGTGGGCCCCGAGCTTGGACCTGTTCCAGAACATCGTGATTCTGTTTGCCTCCATCGTGGGCGCCCTTCTGCTCGTGGGGATGATCTGGATGGCGTACGGCATGCGGTACGGATGGGAGCCCCCCCGCGAGAAGTGGATGGAGCGCGTCGGCGCCGCCGTGGAGGAGGCGATCAAGGAGAAGCTCAAGGAGAGGTTCGAGGAAGGGGACACCGAGGGCGAGTAGCCGAGCTCTGTCGCGCGTGTCTGTGAAGTCGGTCCGTGGCAGTTCCATTCAGGCCGACTTGTCCTTGCCGCCCATCGGCCTGACGCCGCGTGTGGAGAGGAGGAACAGCCACAGGACCACCGCCGCCAGCCAGGTCCAGAAGTTATAGGGGATGCCCAGGTCAAAGAGGGTGTTCACGGACCAGATGAAGATGAAGGGCAGGAGCACGATGCCAACGACCAGAAAGGCGAGGAAGAATATCACGCCGCCGATGGCCACCCCCCCGAAACTCCGCGCTATGCGCATGAGCGAGCGGAAGGGCCAGGGCCGATATTAAGGCTCTCCTCTTGTGCGGTGCGAGGCTGTGGGGGAGGGCTATTATAAGGACGTACCCATCGCGAGGAAGGGGAGACTCTTGGAGAAGAGACGTCAAAGGAGGCAGGCGCTCGCCGCTGTGGCTGCCTTGATGGTGTGGGTGATCTTCATCGTCACCTTCGCCTTGGTGTGGGCGCCGGACCTGGAGTTGTTTCAGAACATCGTGGTTGCCGTCGCATCCTTCGTGGCGGCCGCCGCCGTCGCCGCGGGGGCGAGCGCCATCCTGGAGAAGGGGCGCCAGATGCGGCAGGCGGGCACGGCGATGGTCACCCTTCTGGCCTGGTTGATCTTCATCGTGCTCTTTGCCCTGCTCTGGGCGCCCGACCTGGACCTGTTCCAGAACATCGTCATCCTGATCGCCTCCCTCGTGGC
>CAYGBN010000032.1:1551-14411 GCA_964348155.1 uncultured Methanomassiliicoccales archaeon | reverse complement strand
TTCAGCTGTCTGCGGTACACCGTAGGCAGGCAGGCCTCCATGGCGAACTCACGCGAGCGAGTAAGCACCAGCATTTACAATACCTACGTCGAAGCCAAAGGTCCGTCGTCGAATCCCCCCGCGAGTGCCTTAAATGGCTCGATGCACCGAGTGTGGCACGAACAACGACGAGGACGCCAGGTTCTGCGACAACTGCGGTGCCTCCCTTCCAGGCGCCAGGCCCAGGCCGGAGACCGAGTGGCGAACACGAGCTGACGAGGCGTGCGCCAAGAGCCGCGGAGGCCAGGTGTTCTGGGGGCTGGTCATCATCTTCATCGGGGCCTGGCTCGTGTTTGAGTTCGGGGTGAAGAGCATCCCGGGACTCCCGCAGTGGGTCTACGACTTCACGCCGTGGTGGATCGTCCCGATCATCCTCGGCATCGTCATCGTCATCGCCGGTCTCAGACTGGCCGCCGGGAGAGGGAGCAGGACGTGCGACTAGCCTAGTCGACGTAGACCTTGCAGGCCTGCCTGCAGTCCCTGCACGTCTTTACATGCCGCCATCGAGACAGCTGGATTCTCGTGTCCAAGAAGAGAAACGACACGAAGACACCCAGGAAACCGACGATGGCGCTTCCGGAGAGCTCGAGCGCTCCAATAACCACCAGGAAGAATCCCACGATGAGGAGGGCGTTGGATGCCACGCGAGGGGCGACTCCGTCCCGGGGCAGCGCCGTCTCCATGTACTTCACGCCAACGAGTCCGAGGCCGAGAATCAGGAGAAGTCGGAGGACGCCAACCGACCACTCGACGGGCAGGGCCAGGTAGAGCCCCATCAGAGGGATCGAGATGACGCATCCAGCTGCAATGCCAGTGCAGCCTGCACAGAGGACCTTGCCCCTCCACCTGAGGGTGTGGCTCTCGAAGAAGCCGCAATCA
Organism: uncultured Methanomassiliicoccales archaeon; assembly: GCA_964348155.1. Taxonomy (GTDB): domain Archaea; phylum Thermoplasmatota; class Thermoplasmata; order RBG-16-68-12; family JAJISG01; genus JAJISG01. The sequence goes on along the minus strand of CAYGBN010000032.1, from coordinate 13,493 downwards.
GGGTGATGGCCTCGGCGTCCGCGTACCTGAGCGGAACCACTGCTCACCCCCACCCTGTCCCTCGGGATGAGCCTCCCGGTCCACCCGGGATGGACCGCGATGGAGATGCCGTAGACGCAACTCGCGACGAATGTCCCCCCCACGAGAGACTTGCCCCATAGGCCGATGGAGGGGGGCGCCGCGAGGCGCGGCCAGGAGGCAACGACGATCATCGTCGCAGCCACTGTCGAGAACGCCACCATGTAGAGGGCCGTCCACCTCTGGCTCAAATTAGCCGCCTCAGCGTCCTCAGCACCTTCTGGCTGGCCATGTGACGATAGACCTTTCTCTTCAGCTTGCGTCGGGAGAACATGCCCGCCAGGCTCCGCGGGATGGAGCCGTAGAAGGCGTTGTAGCAGGTGAATAGCTCCTCCTGCACCTCGCGTCGGCTAAGGGATTCGGTGGGCATGATGGCGTGGGCCATGTCGTAGTGGGCGTAGTTGGTGTCCTCAATCCACCCGTTCCGCGCGGCCTCCTCGTGGACCACCGTCCCTGGATACGGCGTGAGGGCCGTGTAGATGGAGAGGTCCGAGCCCAAGTCCAGGGAGAACTGCCGAAGCTGGGCGATGGACTCCGCCGTATCCCTTCGGGATCCGATGACAAACATGGCGTGGGCGAATATCCCGTTGTAGTGAAGGACCTTCATGGCCTGGGGGGCGTCCTCAGCCCGCGTGCCCTTGTGGAATTCCCTCAGCACCTCGGGCGCCTGGTTCTCCACCCCAACCAGGATCCAGTTGTTGCCCACGTCCCGCAGCTTGGCCACCAACTCCGGGTTCTGGACGATGTCGTCGGTCCGGGCCTGGAAGAACCAGGTCACGTCGTCCGTGAAGTCCCGGGGGCGGAGCTCCCGCCACAGCCCTTCCGCCCGCACCCGGTAGTTGAAGTTGTCGTCGGTGAACCACAGAAACTCCCCGCCATACCGGTGGTTGAGGTACTCCATCTCCTCGGCCATCCTCCGGGCTGACTTGGTCCTCCATGCCCCGTTCCAGTGCGTCCACTGGCTGCAGAAGGTGCACCGATACCGGCACCCCCGGGAGCCCTCGAGAATCAGATACCTCTTCTTCCGGCCCGCCATCATGGTGAAGTGGTACTTCGCCAAGTTCCGCTCCACAAGGTGATAGGCCGGGTAGGGGAGGGTGTCCAGGTCTTCGATCAACGGCCGGTCCACCGTGTGCAAGATTTCCCCGTCGTGGCGGAAGGAAAGCCCTTTGATGCGGGACATCTCCCCCCCATGCTGCAGCGCCCTGGTCAGCTCGACCAGTGTGACCTCGCCTTCCCCCCGGACGATGACGTCGATTTCGGGGAACTCCCGGAGGGATTCCTCGGGGGTCGCAGAGAAGTGCTGGCCCCCGACGACAGTCACAATGTCCTCGTCTACGGTCTTCGCTATCTCCGCCACCCTGGCGCAGACATAGGCGTTGCACGTGAGTCCGGACGAGGCCACCATGGAGGGCGGCTCGGTCTCGATGTGTCGCTCCACGTCCTTCCAGCCCTTCCCCTCCGCCTGGCAATCGAGGACCTGCACCTCCATGTCCGGGATCTCCCTTTCGACGTAGGCCGCAAGGGCGAGGAGCCCCGTGGGCGGAGGCAAGTACTCTCCCATGAGAAACCAGTAGTCCTTCGGGGGCTCCACGAACAGCAACCTGGACGCTGCTCGTTCCCCTCGGCCCGCTGCCACCTCGCGTCGCTCCTCGGCCGGTACCCGGGGAGTACATACTAGAACTCCCGGTTCGTATAGTAGGTATCCGTAAGGAACGCTTCCCGCCAGTCATGTCCGGCGCCGCAGGACGGACGGCGGAGGCCTAGCCCATGTATTCTCTTTACGGAAGGCTCAAAAGAGGCGCTACTCGCTGCGGGCGCGGAGAGGGTTGCTTTGGAAGCGACAGTCGTCGTGGATAAGAAGCGTCAGATGGCCTGGAGGGGGATACTCTCCATGGTCGTCATGCTGGCCTGGGTCGTCTTCATCGTCGTGTTCGCCCTTCTGTGGGCACCGGACCTCAGCCTGTTCCAGAACGTCGTGATCCTGATCGCGTCCATCGTGGTGGCAGGCATCGTCGTCGGAATCGTGTGGATGGACTACGGCATGAAGTACGGATGGCAGGGTGCCTGAGGACCCGGCTCTCCCTGCTCTGGCTGCCGCTGGCAGCACCCCCACCCCTCGCCCCCCGTGGAGGGAAGACCGATGACCCCCGTACGGAACGCAGAAGACGCCCGGCGCTTCCCCCGCGAACCACGGCGATGGATGCCAGATGGGCGGGGACGGACGGGTCCGATAGCTTCTATAGGGCCGCTCCTGATGGGGAACCGTTCGGCACGCCTCGCGACGGAGGATTTGCCGCAGGAGGGACGCACATGGCCTGGGAGCCACTCCAATCCCCCGTTGCCTTCCTGGCGGACATGCTGGGCGAACTGCCCCTGAGAGAGGTCTTGGAGGAGAGCCAGGCGTGGTGGTCCCACGGCCAGGCCATCTCCGATGCCGTGGATCGGGAGGGAACCCCGTGGCTGCGAATGTTTGACCGGTTCGGCAACCGCGTCGACGAGAACCTCTATCCACCCGGATACTGGACGATGCTGCAATCGGGGTACGAGGCGGGCGTCGTGTGGCGGGCCTTCGAGGAGGGGTCGCTTCTCCCATTCTTTCTCCTGGGCTACGTCACGGCCTTCCACGACCCCGGCCTGAACTGCCCCTACACCGTCTCCCTCGCCACCGCCGTCCCTCTGGACAAGTACGGGTCCCGGGAGCTCAAGGACCGGTACCTGCCCCTCATGTTGCGCAAGGACGGGATGCCCTGGCAGGGGGCGACCTGGGTGACGGAGATCCGTGGCGGGTCCGACCTGGGCGCCGCTGTGGAGACGGTGGCCAGGAAGGAGGGGGACCGGTGGCTGCTGACGGGGGACAAGTACTTCGCGAGCAACGTGGGGGCCGAGTTGGCTGTGGTGGCCGCACGGCCGGAGGGAGCCCCAGAGGGCGTCCGGGGCCTGGCCCTCTACCTCCTCCCGAAGCATCGAGAGGATGGGACCCTCAACTACACGGTGCGGCGCCTCAAGGACAAGACGGGCACCCGCTCCGTCCCCACCGGAGAGGTGGAGCTGCGAGAGAGCGAGGCTCACCTCCTGGGGGAGCGGGAGCGGGGCATCTACCTCATTCTTGAGGTCCTGAACATCTCCCGGGTGGCCAACAGCATCAGCGCCGTGGCCCTGATGCAGCGCGCCATGGCCGACGCCTACGCCTTCGCAGAACGGCGGGACGCCTTCGGGAAGGCCGTTCTGAAGCATCCGCTCCTGCGTGCCCAGTTCGAGGGACGCCTTCGCGACTTGCGAAGGGCCTTCGCCCTGGCCTGGGAGGCCGGCCACCTCTTGAACGAGGTCTGGCGGGAGACCTATCCGTACTCGGAGCGCCATGCCCTCTTTCGGCTTGTAGCCCACCTCGCCAAGTACTGGACCGCGGAGATGGCGGCGTTGACCGCCAAATGGGCCATCGAGGTCCACGGCGGCCTGGGCGTCCTGGGGGAGTTCGGAGTGGAGAGGTGGTTTCGGGAGGCCATGGTCCTGGCCATCTGGGAGGGCACATCCCATCGCCACATTCTGGACGGTCTGGAGGTCATGGAACGGAAGGGGGCCCACCGCCTCCTGTTCGACCACCTCTCCGACGCTGCCGAGGGCGGCGAAATGGCGAGCATGGCAACCAGGGTGGACGCCCACCTGGCTCTGCCCGAGGAGGAGAAGGAGGCGAGGGCGGAGCCCCTCTTCTGGAACCTCGCCAAGTTCACCGCCGCGACCCTGCTCACAAGGCTGGAACGAGCGCCCCTGAAGTAACGCCCTGCGCAGGGGCTCTCGAAGTCCTGACGCGGAAAGACGGTCGGTCCTCTCCTCGAGTCACACACGCGCTTCGAGGAGCAGCTCCTCGTTCTGAAGGGTCCGCTCCCTGAGGAGTCGGTATCCTGCTGCCGCGAGGTACTCCTTCACCCGATCCGCCGTTTTGATGCGTGCCTCCGGGTCCTCCAACGACTTGAGGAATGCGCCTCGGAGCCATCCGAGGGGCGGAGGTCGCCCGCCTTGGACGAGGTCGTCCACGACCACCAGTCGCCCTCCTTCATTCAGGGACGCCCGCAGGCTGCGGAAGAGAGTCTCGCTGTGGATGCCGACGTCGCACTCGAGGACCATGTCGAAACCGTCGGGCAACTCCTCCTCCAGGAAGTTTGCCGGGTGGTAGGTGAGACGGTCCGAGACGGAGGTCGAGGAGGTGATCGCCCTACCGGCATCGCAGACCGTCGCCACGTCGACCACGACGGACCGGACCTCGGAATGGCGTCGCAGGATGGCCATGGAGACCACCCCGGATCCTCCGCCGAGATCCATCAGCCACTGCACACCCGTCAAGTCCAGAGCCTCTGCGATCTCCTCCGCAAGGGGCTGATGGTACTCATAGAGCATGTGCGTGAAGCGACGCGCGTAGTCGGGGTCCTCCGACATGTGGGCATAGGGGTTGCGACGCTCCCGACCGAGCACGTCCCAGGCCGACCTCGGCTGCGTGATGGTTTGAACCAGTTCGTCCCCTGCCGGATAAGCGAAGCGGGCCTCCTGCGCCAACAGGGCCCAGCTCTCCTGGCTGAAGGTGTCCGTGATGGCGGTGCGCCCGGCCGGCGTCAGTTCGTACACCCCGCCCTGACGCGCCAGGAGGCCGTAGCCGGCCAAGAGATCCAGCCACGCCCGACATCGATGGGCGGGAATGTCGAGGGATTCCGAGACGGATTCGACCGTCGATGGCTGCCCGTCCAGCTGCCAGAAAAGGCCAAGTTCGAGGGCGGTTCCGAGCGCTGCGGAAGCGATGGATCCGCGCATCAGCTCCGCCACGTCCTCCTTCGTACGAACTTTCATTGGGAACTCCCGTCGGCGGAGGGGGAGTGCGGGGAGATAACCCTTGCCGCCATCCGCTGCGGGACGCATCGTCACCCCCGATGCGAAACGCATATGGCGGACAGCGGCCTCCCTCTGCCAATGACTGTCAACCCCGTTCCCGAGGGCTACACCACCGTCACGCCCTACCTGGCCGTCTCCGATGTCGCGAAGCTCATCGAGTTCCTGAAGCGGACCTTCGGCGCGGAGGAGACCGAACGGCTGGTGCGGCCGGATGGCACCATCTACCATGCCGAGGTCCGCATCGGCGATTCCATGGTGATGATGGGAGAGCCGGCGGGGGATGCGGAGGAGGCCCCAGAGACGCCGGGCACGCTGTACGTGTACGTGGAGGATGCGGATGCGGCGTACGAGCGCGCACTGCAGGCGGGGGCGACCTCCATCATGGAGCCGACGGACATGTTCTACGGGGACCGCAACGCCGGGGTGGAGGATGCGTTCGGAAACCTCTGGTACCTCGCCACCCGCTTCGAGGACGTTCCTCCGGAGGAGATCAAGCGGCGATCCAACGAGCACGTGCGGGAGCATGCCCACGACTGACCCCCGTCGTTGACCTCATGGCGGCAGACGCCCTGGCCGTGCTTCCTCGTCCGAGCCGAATGCGAGGATCGGAAGGCTAGCCGCCGCCGAAGAACTGGCGCAGCAGGGGGTGCATCTCCATCATCTGCTCCCGGCCCAGCGCCTCGTAGAACTGGATGAGGATGCCTACGGCTAGCAGGACCCCCGTCCCGCTGGCATTCCCCACGGTCCCGAAGAGGTCGGCCCCCACCGCCAGGGCCCCCACCGCCGCCCCGGAGATGATGGTCACCACGGGGATGTACCGCGCGAGGATGCGCTTCAGCACGCGGGGGTCCCGTCGGAAGCCGGGGATCTGCATGCCGCTGGACTCGATCTGTCGGGCGACACCCTCCGGCCCCATGCCGGTGGTCTCGATCCAAAAGCGGGCGAAGATGATGGATCCCACGATGAAGAGGACCACGTACAAGACGAGATGGAGCAGGAGCTGCGTGTGCGTCTTGTCGATGACCTCGAAGACGGCCCCGTAGCGGTCGGGAGCCGCCAAGGGGAGGAGCCAGTCTCGTAACCCACGGATGGTGGAGACGTAGTAGGCCAGCCCGCCGATGGGCGTTGTCGCCTGGAGGGCGCCGCTTTGCACGAGCTCACCCCCCGGGTCGGGATAGGCCCCTAACAAGTACTGCCTCCCCACGAGGGGCCAGTCCGGATTCTGCCAGAAGAGGAGGGTGAACATGCTGATGTTGGCCAGGACGGCGGAGACGAGGATGATGGGCAGGACGGAGGCGTAGATGAGCTTGACCGGGTAGCGTCCGCGGGCCCCCCGGGCCATGCCGTGTGCCAGGGGCAACTCCACGCGGGTGGATTCGGCGTACGCCACCAGCAGGAAGATAACCACGGTGCTCACGAGGGCGATGAGGGGGTTGGGCTCCCCCAGGAGGATCGTCTCGTACCCTCCGCCCGCGATCTGCTGCGCCGGCATGGTCTGGAGGTAGTACAGGGTCTTGGGGATCGTGCCCGCGGGGATGGAGGAGCCCGCCTGCGACGGCATCCAGTTGAAGGTCCCTGTGAAGATGGCCTGGGACACCCCCGCGGCGATGAAGAGGGAGATGCCGCTGCCGATGCCCCACTTGGAGACGACCTCGTCCATGAGGAAGATGATGTAGCTCCCCACCGCCAGCTGGGCCACGATGATGGCCTTCGCCAGGAAGTCGCCCCACCCCGCCACGGAGGCGTCCAGCATGCCCACAAAGGCCTGGGAGGGCCGCAGGAAGCCAAAGACCTGGGGGACGGCCTCCACAAAGATCATGATGATGACCAGGAACTTCTGGGTCCCCTGGTAGACGGCCTTGTCGTCGTCCTTCGTCAAGTCCAGACGAATGATCTTGGCCCCGGCGAAGAGCTGGAGGATGATGGAGGCGGTCACGATGGGGCCGATGCCCAGGTGAAGGATGGATCCCTGGGCGCCCGCGAGAATGGCCCGAAGGCTGGCGAAGAAGTCGACGACCTCCGTCCGGTGCAGGCCGTAGACGAAGACGTTGGTGAGGGCGAAGTAGAGGATGAGAATGAGGAGGACCCACATCATCTTCGTCCGGAAGTGGACGTGGCCCTCGGGCCGGGTGACGGCCGGCAGCCGGTCGGTGATGGGCTTTAGCCGGTACAGAAGGCTCTTACCCTCGGGGACGGGGATCACGTGCCATCCTCTTCGGACGTCTGCACCACGGACCCCCCGGCCTCCTCCACCTTGTGGACGGCCCTAGGGGTCGCAGCAGGAACGGTGACCTCCAGCTTCACCTTAACCTTTCCCCCGCCCAGGAGCTTGTCCACGCCGGCGGCCGCGAGGTCCACCCGGTAGGCGCCCTTCGCCTTGGCGGCGTGGCCCGCCTCCCAGGCCTGCAGGCGTGCCTCCAATTCGCCCACGTTCAGGGCCACCACCTGACGCTGAACGGCCTGGGGGCGCTTGAAGCCGTGACGGCCGAAGTGGTCGGGGTCGTACTTCACCACCCACTTGTACTTGTGCTTCAGCAGCCCCGCCTGGCCGCGCCCGCCGCGCTTCCCCTTCCCGCGACCGGCCTTCTTGCCCCGGCCGTGGGTCCGGTTTCCGCGCAGCTTCTTCGTGCGTCCCATGCTCATCCCAGCATCCGAAGGAGGAGGTCGTTAATGGCCTCTCCGCGGTACCCCAGGGCGCCGCCGTCGGCGAAGGGGCGCTTGATCCCTTCGTACCCCTTCCGCGGGGGGTGGAGGCGGAACACGGGCTTCACGTCCTTCAGGTCCCTCGGGGTCACCTCCCCCTGGACGATCTCCTTTGCCAGGGCGTCCACAGAGGCGTAGCCCAGAACCTCCTTCACGTACGCCTCCGTCAGGGGCCTGTCCCCAGGCAGCCGACCCCGTGCCTCCAGCAGGCGGGCCACCACCTCGGGGGTCACTTCGCCCCAGGTCACATAGTCCTTCACCTTCTGCAGCATGCCCCGGTGATCATCGCGGGCCGGGAGGAGGACGCAGTGGTTCACCCGCTGCAGCCGGAGGAGTTCCAGCGTCTCCTGGATGTCGCGGCGGACGTGCACCGATCCCCGAACCCGGATGGCCCCGAGGCTCATGTCGCCCCCTCGCTCTCGGAACCCTTCTTGTCCGATTCCTCGAGTCCGTGCACCCGGGCGACGTACGCCTCCGATTCGATGAACGCGAAGAGGCGGTCCCGCAGGTCCGCTACCTTTCCGCCGGCGTCGAGGTCGAAGAGCTGGCACCACGCCTGGAGCTGCGCCTTGCGGGCCTTACGGATCTCCGTCCGCGTGAGCTCGGGCCACGCCTCCTCCGCCACGGGAGGCGCCTCCTCGGCCTCCGCCTGTGCCTCGCCTCCCGCCTCTGCAACGGAGAGGTCCACCTCGTATGGGCTGGCGGGTCCCGCCAGGATGTGGAGGGCCTGCATCTGCTCCGGCATGACCTTCTGCTCCATCGTCTTCCGGAGGGCGTTGAAGGTGGCGTAGGCGTAGTTGAGGGTGGACTTCGTGTGGCCTCGCGCGAAGCCCCACACGTCCTCGATGCCCGCCAACCGCACCACGCTCTTGGCCACGTCCGCCACGGCCAGGCCCACGCCCCGGGGTGCGGGCTTCAGGGTGAGCTCCACGGAGCCGCTCTTCCCCGTCACCCGGAACGGCATGGTGTGGGGGGTGAAGCAGCCGCACTCCCAGGACCCGCAGCCCCGTCGCACCTCGATGATGTTGAGCTTGGCGATCTGGAAGGCCTTCCGGATGGTGGCGCCCACGTCCCGGCCCCGGGTCCGGCCCAGCCCCACGTACCCGTCGCCGTTCCCCACGACGCACGTGATGCTGAAGTTGATCCGCCGGCCGGAGTCCGTCATCCGCTGCACCATGTTGACGTCCAGGACCTCGTCCTCCATGTCGGGGAGGAGGATGTCTACGATCTCGGGCTCCCGCAGCGGAAGGCCCGTTCGCAACGCGTCGCCCATGGACCTCACGTCGCCCCGCAAGACCATCCGGCCCAGCTTCGTCCGGGGGATCCACTCCGCCGTTCCGCGCATCACAGCGCCTCCAGCTGCTTCATGACGGCGTCAAAAGTCCCCTTCATGTCGGAAGCGATGTGCGCCCCCCGAACCCGCTCCTCCGGGGGCAGAACCTCCTCATCGTGGGGCACAGCCAGCCCTCCGTCCGTCATCCCCCGCAGGGCCGCGAAGACCCGGCTCCCCCGGGAGGGGGGGTGGAGGCCCAGGTCCAGAATGGCTTCCTGAACCCCCGCGGCCTGGGCCCTCTTGGCGAGCAGGTAGCCGGTGAGGTAGGCCGCCGGCACGTTCCCCGTGCTGCCCTCCCATCCGAGGCGGGACAGCTCCTTGGAGTGGGCAGTCGCCACCATCCGGTCCCCTTGCGGGTCGAAGCGGACGACCTGCACCGTCAGGTGGTCCAAGCTCTTTCGGACCACCGCCCGGGGCCGCTCCCCCTTCAGGAGGGCCAGCCTCCGTCGGTAGTCCGTTCGCCCCTCCCGCCGGCGGCGGTAGGGGACCCGGTAGCGGGGGCCCTGCGTCATCCCCCCTCCTCCTTGAGGTAGCCCTCCGACTTCAGGTGCTGGAGCAGGTGGGCCCGGTTGCGGTACATGCCACCCTTGGCCCGGAGATAGAGCTTGCGATAGGCCGCCGGGTCCAGCTTCCCCTCGTCCCGCAGCTGCCGAAGGGTCTCCCGCAACGGCCGAATCGTCCGGATCCAGCGGCGTTTCCGGGGCGCGCGGGCGCCCCTCGCCCCCTTCCGGCTGCCGGGTCCGCGGCGGCGGCCCTTCCGCTTCTGCTCTGCGCGGTGGCGCGTGCGACCCCGGGACTGCCCCCTCTCCGGGAGCTTCTGGACGAGGCCGGCACGGATAACGGCCCGGACATCCTCTCGGGTGATGGCGTCGGCCACGTCCTCCAGGCGGTTGGGGTCCATCCAGACGCGATTCTCGCCGCACTTCAGGATCTCCGCCGCCATGCGCCGCTGGTTGCTCAGGTTCATTCCACCACCCGGTTCAGCACGCGAATCTCCAGCTCATCCGCCCGATCCTGAATGGCAAGGCGCTTTCGCGTCCCCACGCTGTGCGCGATGCGGACGGCCTGGACCTGGGGATCCACGGCCTCCAGGTCCTCCGGGCGGTGGACGAGGACCTCGCGGAATCCGGAGGGGTGCACGTCCCGCGCCCCTTGCGGGCCTCGGTAGCCGGCGGAGGGCACGGCCCCCCGATACCGGAGTCGTCGCCGCAGCTTGGAGTGGCGGCCTCGGGGCCTTCGCCACCCCTCCCCCAGCCGGCCGTATCGGAACCCCTCCTGCCGTCGGAAGGTTGGCCGTCGGCGGCGGATGCGGTCGCGCAGGGCAAGAAGCTCCGCCTGGGCGGGGTCGAGGGTCGGCTTCGCCTTGACCTGGTACTCCTCCTCGACTTCGACCTCCTCCTCACCCTCCAGCTCCTCCTCCAGCTCTTCCATCTCGTCCAGGTGGTCCAGGAGGCGCTCGCGCAGCTCCGCCACGGTCCCGGCGTCGTCCAGGCCCCACTCCTGGCACCACGTCTGGAGCTCCGCCTTGCGGGCCTTGTGGATGTCCGTTCGGGTGGGCAGCTCATCGCCCGTCACGCCTCGCCTCCCTTGCTCACGATGTAGATGCCGTCCTGGAACACCCGGGGGTCCTTGTTCTTGATGCGGGTCGCCTGCTCGATGTTCGCCGCCGTCTGTCCCACGTCCTCCAGGCTGGGCCCCGTGACGGTGAGGGTGTCCCCCCGCACGTCCACCTTCGTGGCCCCCCGGATCACGGCCGTGCGGGGGTGCCGCTCCCCCAGGAAGTTCTCGATGACCACCCGGTCCCCGCGGACGGAGACCTTTACGGGGAAGTGGGCGTACACGAGCCGTAGGGTGTACGTGAACCCCTCCGTCACGCCGTGGATGAGGTTGCGGATGTGGGAGGCGAAGGTCCGCACGAGGGCCCTCTCCCGCTTCGTGGGCATCTCGCACGCCACGTGAACGCCGTCCTGCGCCACCTCCAAGGAGACCCGGGGATGGGAGAGGGGCCTGGAGAGGGAGGTCTCGCCGTGGCGCACGGTAACCGCGCCCTCGGCCACCTCGACCTGCACCCCCTCGGGGACCTCCACGACGCTCTCCGTCCTGCCCGTCACCACCATCGTCCCACCTCAGTACACGTACGCCAGGAGCCGCCCGCCCACGCCCTCCTCCTTCGCCCGGGTGTGGGAGAGGACCCCTCGGGTCGTCGTCAGGATGAGGACGCCGAAGTCCTGGGCCGGCAGGTAGCGCGACTCGTACTTCTCCAGGTCCGTCCGCTTCACGGGGAAGCGGGGCCGAATGACCCCGCAGTCGTTCACGTTCCCCCGCAAATGGACCTCGTAGTAGCCGCCCCGGACGTCCTCCTTCACCTCGAAGCTCGCCACGTAGTTGCTCTCCTGCATGACGTTCAGGACCCGGGCCACGAGCTTGGAGGCGGGGCGGATGGTGCAGGTGCGGTGGCCCGCCGCCTCGGCGTTGCGAATCGTGCTCAGGGCGTCGTTCAGGGGGTCGTGTCGCATGCGTTCACCTACGAGTACTTGCGGAAGCCCAGCTCAAAGGCCATCTCCCGGAAGCACTGGCGGCAGAGGTGGATGCCGTACCGGCGGACGACGCCGCGCTTCCGCCCGCAGCGTTCGCACCCGCGCCTCCGGCCGAACTCCTTCTTCGTCTTCACGGCCCGCTCCTCACCTCCGCCTTCAGGTTCTCCTCCACCCAGGCAATGGCCTCCTTGCGGCGCACGCGGTGGCGGTGGGGAATGTGGCGCGGAGCGACGCGTCGCCTGGCCACCCGGCGACCGGGGCGCTGGAGGACGACGCTCACGTCCATGCCGAAGAGCCCGACCTCCGGGTCGTACTTCTGTCCTTCGAAGTCCGTGTAGTCCACCACGCCGAAGGAGAAGTTGCCCTCGACGTCGAAGTTGTACCGGGCCAAGCCGTTGTTGCGCGCCTGC
>CAYGBN010000032.1:0-1541 GCA_964348155.1 uncultured Methanomassiliicoccales archaeon | reverse complement strand
ACGTCGCTCCGGGCGTCGACGCCCTCGCGGAGGGAGTTGTCGGCCCGCTCCCCCCGGAGGGTCACCTTAGCCCCGATGGGCATGCCCTTGCGAATGCCGAAGTCCCGGTTCGTCTTCTTGGAGTGGGTCTGCACGGCCCGCTGGCCGGTCAGCCGCTCCAGGACCGTTTGGGCCTTTAGGAGGGCGTCCCCCGCCTCCCCCACGCCGATGTTGACGACAACCTTGGCGATCCGGATCTCCTGCATGGGGTTCATCCGCTCACACCTCCGGCAGCGAGATGACGGGCCTCTGCTTGCCCACGACGAAGACGTACCGGGGGACCGTGGAGAAGCCCTCCTTGAAGTGGACGACGTTGGGCTGGGAGCCCCGCTCCACGACGTACTCCTCCACGTGGCCCACCTGGCCCACGTGCTTTCCCCCTGTGAGCAGGGCCACGCTGCCCTTCCTGAAGGGGTACGTGTCCAGGACCTCCTGGTCGGGGACGGCGAGCTTCAGGGTGTCCCGGGTCCCCCCTCCGTCCTCCGCCAGCAGGTTCCGCCCGTCGGAGAGGTTGAGCTGCAGCCGGCCGCCGCGGACGACGGTCTTGTTCTCGATACGGACGAGCTTCCATCCCGCCTCTGCCTCCTCGATGGGCATCAGGCGGAAGCGTCCCGACCGGTCCACGAGGACGCGGTAGTGCTCCGCCACATCCGGGAGGGAGACTGTGTCCATGAGCCCCACGGGGAAGCTCGCGTCCCTCACGGGTCGGTTGTCCACGCGGACCTGCTTGGCGTGGATGACCCGCTTCGCCTCCCGGGCGTTGTCGCAGTAGCCGAGCATGTCCCGGAGGATGAGGAGGAGGGGCAGGCACCGGTCCCCGGGGTGTGGACCAGGGGAGGGGTTGACGATCCACTTCGCCCCCTTCCGCGGGACGCCCCAGGCCACCGGGGCCGTCAGTCGTTTGCGGCGGGTCACGATTCCTCCTCCCGTTCGATGAGACGACGGCGCCAGGGGTCCGTCATGTCCAGCTTCGTGATCATGAGGTTGGAGGGGTGGATGGGCTTCCCCATCTCCGTGCCGTCCGCCTGGGCCACGGTCACCCCCTCCACCAGGACCCGCAGGCGGCGGTGGTCCACCTCCGTGACCTTCCCCTCCGAGCCGGCCTGGCTACCCCGCATCACACGGACGGTGTCCCCCTCCCGGACCGGGAGGGAGCGGGGGTACCGGGTCTTCGCGTCCTCCAGGTACTTGGGGCTGAGGTGGGCGTGCATCAGGTGACCCCTTCGATGGTGGGGGGCCTGGTGCATCCGTTTCCGCTGTTTCCGGGGACTCCGTGTCTTGGCCATGGGACTCCCTACACGATGGCGGATGCGGTGGCGGCGATGCGGGGCCACCGCTCGGCAGCCTCCCGCGCCACGGGCCCCTTGATGTCCGAACCCCGGGTCTCGCCCGTCTCCGTGGTGATGACACAGGCGTTGTCCTCGAACTGGACCATGAGGCCGTCCGACCGGCGGAACGGGCGGCGCTGTCGCACGATGACGGCGTTGACGACCTGCTTCCTC
>CAYGBN010000031.1:0-17292 GCA_964348155.1 uncultured Methanomassiliicoccales archaeon | reverse complement strand
ATGCCCTGGAACTTCCCCTTCTGGCAGGCCCTCCGCTTCGCCATCCCCACGGTCCTGGCGGGGAACACCTCCGTGCTGAAGCACTCCAACACGGTGCCCGAGTGCGCCCTGGCCATTGAAGAGGCGTTCCGCCTGGCGGGCTTCCCCGAGAACGTCTTCCGGGCGGTCATCGCAGATCACGCCACCATCGCCGACCTCATCGCCTCCGACCTCATCCACGGGGTCTCCCTCACGGGGAGCACCGCCGCCGGGGAGCGGATCGCGGAGATGGCCGGGAGGCACCTGAAGAAGGTCGTCCTGGAGCTGGGGGGCTCCGATCCCTTCATCGTGCTGGACGACGCGGACGTGGACCTGGCGGCCCGGAAGGCTGCCGCCGCCCGCGCCCAGAACACCGGGCAGAGCTGCATCGCCGCCAAGCGGTTCATCGTCATGGAGGGGGTGGCCGACGCCTTTGCGGCGCGGTTTGCCGAGCACCTTGGGAGCCTGAAGGTGGGGGACCCCATGGACGAGACCACCGAGGTGGGCCCCCTGGTGAACGCCGAAGCGGCGGAGGACATGGAGGGGCTGGTGCAGGACGCGGTGGAGCGGGGAGCCCGGGTCGTCTCCGGCGGGGGGCGGATGGAGGGGGAGGGCTACTTCTACCAGCCCACCGTCCTGACGAACGTTCGTCCGGAGATGCGAGTCGTGGAGGAGGAGTCCTTCTGCCCCGTGGCCCCCGTCATCACCGTCAAGGACGAGGAGGAGGCCATCCGTGTGGCCAACGACACCGAGTTCGGCCTCGGCGGCAGCGTCTGGACCCGTGACCTGGAGCGGGGCGTGCGCCTGGCGAGGCGGATCGAGGCGGGCACCCTCTTCGTGAACAACATCACGAAGTCCGATCCCCGGATGCCCTTCGGGGGCATCAAGCGGAGCGGACTGGGCCGGGAGCTCTCCCGGTTCGGCATCCGGGAGTTCGTCAACGTGAAGGCCGTCAACGTCTACGAGCACGCCTAGATGTCTGGGCGGGAGCGGGACGCATGAAGGCCTCGGACCTCCTGGTGCGTTGCCTGGAGGAGGAGGGGGTCGAGTTCGTCTTCGCCCTCCCCGGGGAGGAGAATCTGCACCTCCTGGAGAGCCTCCGCACCTCCTCGATCCAGGTCATCACGAACCGTCACGAGCAGGCCTCCGCCTTCATGGCCGCCACCTACGGGCGGCTCACGGGGAAGGTAGGTGTGTGCCTGGCGACCCTGGGCCCCGGCGCCACGAACCTCGTCACGGGGGTGGCCCACGCCCAGCTCGGGGGCTGGCCCCTGGTGGCCGTCACGGGGCAGAAGGGGATCCGGAGGAGCTTTCAGGCGAACTTCCAGGTCCTGGACGTCGTCCACATGATGGAACCCCTCACCAAGCGGACCGTCCAGGTGCGGAGCCCCCAGGCCATCCCGAAGGAGGTGCGGGAGGCCTTCAAGGAGGCCCTGACGGAGCGGAAGGGCGCGTGCCACCTGGAGGTCCCGGAGGACGTCTTGGAGGAGGAGGTGGAGGACCTCTACCGCCCGCAGCGGGCGGCGGAGGCGCGGGAGCCCGCTCCCGTGCCGGATGCGGTGCGGGAGGCCGCCGCCCTGATTCGCGAGGCGAAGGATCCCGTCCTCGTCGTCTCCAGCCGGGCCCAGCATCCGGAGGTCCGGACGGCCTTGCGGGGGCTCTGCGATGCCACGAACCTCTTCGTCATCCACACCCAGCTGGGGAAGGGGGTCCTGGGGGACGACCACCCCAACTCCCTCTACTCCTTCGGCATCCACCGCCACGACTACGTGAACTGCGTGGTGGATCGGGCGGACCTCATCGTCACGGTGGGCTACTCCACGGGGGAGTACCCGCCCAGCATCTGGAACCGCAACCTCGACAAGGAGAACCTCCACGTGGACTACGCCCCCGCCCTCCACGACATCTACTACTACCCAAGCTGCGAACTCGTGGGGGACATCGCCGCATCGCTACGGCTGCTGACGGAGGCGCTGGGGAACTACCGCCACGATGGGGACTACCCCCGACGCATCAAGGCTGAGCTGGATGAGATGCTTTTTGTGGAGGGCGCGACGGACGACGCCTTCCCCCCTCGGCCTCGGCGTGTCGTGGCGGACGTCCGCCAGGTCCTTGGGCCGACGGACATCCTCTGCCTGGACAACGGCATCTACAAGCTGTGGTTCTCCCGCCACTTCAAGACCTACGACGTGGGGACCTTCCTCGTGGACAACACCCTCGCCTCCATGGGGGGCGGTCTGCCCAGCGCCATGGCGGCACAGCTCGTGCACCCGGAGAAGCGGGTCCTGGCGGTGGTCGGCGACGGCGGCTTCATGATGAACTCACAGGAGCTGGAGACGGCCGTGCGCCTGGGCCTGAACGTCGTGATCCTGGTACTGAACGACAACGCCTACGGCTTCATTAAGTGGGAGCAGTCCACCCTAGGTTACCCCTCCTTCGCGCTGGACTTCGGGAATCCCGACTTCGTGAAGTACGCGGAGGCGTACGGGGCTCGGGGCATGCGCCTCGCCGCCGCGGAGGAGATCGTCCCCACCCTGGAAGAGGCCTTCCAGGAGGAGGGACCCGTCCTGGTGGAGTGTCCCATCGACTACTCCGAGAACGCGAAGGTGTGGGGGGAAGACCTCTCGGGCATCGTCTGTCCCGTCTAGGTCCCTTACCCGGCCGCCAGGGGGGGTCGCTCGTCCTTATCGATGGCCCTGCCCAGCTCCCGGAGCTTCTCGAAGACCCGGTCGATGTCCTCCAGGGTCGTCCGGTGGCTGCAGATGGAGAGCCGGAGGACGGTGCGGCCCCGAACCGCCGTGGTCATGAGGAAGGCCAACCCTGAGAGCTGGATCTCATCGGCAATGCGCTGGTTTAGGCGGTCCAGGTAGCGGTCCACGGCCCGTCGCTGCCGGGGGGAGGCCTCCGCCACCTCCTGGAGGTCCCTGGGGGCGTAGCGGAAGGCGTAGATGAAGAGGACCGGTGCGTGCAGCGCCTGAAAGTCCTCCGCCTCCCGGACCCGGCGGTCCAGCCTCTCCGCCGCCTGGACGCCCCGGGCGAGGAGCCTTCGGTACCCCTCCACCCCCCAGTGCTTCAGGCTCATCCACACCTTCAGTGCCTTGAAGCCCCGGGACATCTGGGGGCCCCACTCGTGGTAGTCCTGTCCCGTGTACTCCGTGGCAAGGGTGCCTCGCAGGTACGGGGCCGTCAGGGAGAAGGCGCGGTGCAGGCGCTCCGGCTCCCGCACCAAGAGGCAGGCGGCCTCGTAGTTGATGAAGAGCCACTTGTGGGGGTCCAGGGTGATGGAGTCCGCCCGGTCGAGGCCCTGGAACAGGTCCCGCTTCTGCGGGAGGATGGCCCCCACGGCCCCGCAGGCCCCGTCGGCGTGGAACCAGAGCCCCCGCTCCTGGCAGACCTCGGCGATGGCCTCCAAGGGGTCCACGGCCCCCACGTTGATGGAACCCACCTGGCCCACCACGCAGAAGGGGATGTCCCCCCGCTTCACGTCCTCGTCCAGCATGCGCTCCAGGGCCTCCACATCCATCGTGAAGTCCGCGTGGCTCGGAACCCGGCGGACGGCGTCCCGCCCCAGGTTCAGGATGTCCGCCACCCGCACTACCGAGGAGTGGCCCTCGTGGTCGCTCATGTAGAGGGTGAAGCGCCCCTTTCGGCGCGGGCTCTGCAGCCCCTCAGGGGTCGTGTCGTAGTCCGCCAGGTTGCGCAGGCCCGTGAGGATTCCCGTGAGGTTCGCCATGGTGCCCCCGCTGAGGAAGAGACCTCCGCAGTCGGGGGTGTAGCCGATCATCTCCGCGATCCACCGCACGGTCCGGCGCTCGATCTCCGTGGCAGCGGGGGCGGGCTTCCAGGCACCCACGTTCTGGTTGACGGCAGCGGCCAGGGCGTCTGCGAGGACGCCCATCATGGTGCCTGAGCCGTTGACGAACCCGAAGTAGCGGGGCGACCCTAGCTGGGTGGTGTTGGGGAGCACCTTCTCCTCCCACTCCTTCAAGATGGCCTCCGGGTCCTGGCCTTCCAGAGGCAGCATCTCGTCGAAGACGGAAGCGATCTGGGCTCCCGTGCGGCCCGGGAAGACGGGGCGATCACGGATGGTGCCGTAGTAGTCGGCGATGGAGTCCACGACCTGATGGCCGAGCCGACGGAACGCCTCCGGGCTCAAGTCCAGGTCGAGGGCTGGCTCTTCGTCCGCCATGCCGCTCGCAGGGCCCGGGGGGATAAATCGTTTCACCCGGCCTGAGGGGGGGTCTTCAGTGGAGCCCCTCAGTTGCCCCGGGCGGAGGGGCCGGCTTCCCTAGCTTCGCTTCCCGAACCAGGCCCGGAGATCCCCGCCGTTGCGCTCGAGCCAGGCGGCGTTGAGCCGAATCTTCTCGAGCGTCTGCTGCAGCTTCCGTTGGGCCGCGGGCACGGGGTGCTCGGCGAAGAAGGCCTCCACCTCTTCCGCCCGCCTCACGGTGGCGAAGGCGTCCGCCGTCCCCATGAGCCGCTGTATCATGAACCCCCCCTTCCCGTAGCGGCGGTCGAACTCTTCCCACTGCTCGCGAACGAAGTCCCAAGCCAGGTCCCGGCCGTGCATGTTCCCGGCTACGGAGGTCACCACCATGACCGTGTCCTGGGAACGGACGCGCTTCGTGAGGGAGGCCTCCAGGGTCTCCCGAAGCAGCTCCTCTCGCTTAGGACGGCCGAGGGCCGCGAGGAGGCGGACCTTCTCCTCGTTGAGGGTGGCCTTCTCCTCCAGCTCCCAGAGCCGGTCGTAGGCCGCCCGGTCTGCCTCCTGGCCCACCAGTCCGTAGACCACGCCCCGGAGGTTTGGGTCCAGGGACGCCTCCCCGTCCGCGTATGCCCAGAAGCGGGCCCGGGCCTCCTCGATCGTCGCCGCATGGTCGTAGCTGCCCAGCTGCCCCAGGACCGTGCTGCGGAGGAGGATGTCCAGATGGCCCTCCTCCTCGCCGGCATCCCACCCCGCGCGCGCCGCCGCCGGTTCGTACAGGCGTCGCCCGTAGGCGTGGAAGGACGAGAGGTAGGGTTCGTCGGCGATGACACGTTCGAAGGCCCGCAGGTTGCTGGAGATCTCCCGCCAGACGGTGGCGTCCGTCTCCCCCTCGTAGGCCTCGGTGACCTCCAGAAAGAGGGTGGCGGGGGCATAGCCGGCGCGGGCTAGGGCGTAGGCGTCGCTCTGCAGTCCCAGGCGGTCCGTGGCCGGCAGGGCGCCGGCCGCCACGGCCTGCCGCAGCCGCTCCCACTCCTCTTCATCGTAGTGGACGCGATAGAATCCAGTTTGCCCGGCGTTGACCTTCACCCACTCCGCCGCCTTGGTCCCCAAGGCGCGCCCCGCCTCCAGGGCGTCCAGGAGGAAGCGGCTGGTCACTTTCCCTCCCGCCGTCTGGGTGACCACGGGCACGAGCCAGCGGGTGTCGTCGTCCTCCTCCTTCCCGTGGAGGTGCTCGTAGAGGAAGCGGCGCTGCGCCAGGTGAAGGTGGGGCCCGCCCGCCTGGCGGTCCACGGTCGCCTTCAGGAGGGGGAAGCCCGTCTGCTTCACCCACGTATCCATGAGGTCGGGCACCCCCTCCCCCGAGGCCTCGCCCAGAGCCCTCCAGAGGTCCGCCGTGGTGGCGTTCTCGTAGGCGTGCGCTTTCATGTAGCTGCGGATGCCCCTCCGGAACGTCTCCTCGCCGAGGAACCCCTCCAGCATCCAGAGGATGGAGGCGCCCTTGTTGTAGCTGATGGCGTCGAAGATCTGCCGGATCTCCGCCGGATCCCGGACCTCCACCTGGATGGGGTGGGAGTTCCGCAATCCGTCCAAGGCCAGACCGGCCGTCGTGTCCTGGAAGAGGAACTGGGTCCAGAAGGCCCACTCGGGGAAGAGGACGTCCACTGTCTTGGTCCCCATCCAGGTGGCGAAGCTCTCGTTCAGCCAGAGGTCGTCCCACCAGGCCATGGTGACCAGGTCGCCGAACCACATGTGGGCCACTTCGTGGGCCATGACGTCCGCGATGTACTGCTTCGTCAGGGCCGCGGAGGTGGCGGGGTCGAAGAGGAGGATGCGCTCCCGGTAGGTGATGGCGCCCCAGTTCTCCATGGCCCCCGACGCGAAGTCGGGCAGGGCGAGATGGTCCAGCTTCTCCAGGGGGTACGGCGTACCGAAGTAATCGTTCAGGTACGCCAGGATACGCTGGGAGGTCTCCAGGGCAAACCGGCCGAACTCCGCCTTGTCCGGGGTGGCCCAGACGCGATGGAGGACGCCATCGGGTCCCTTCGCCTCCACCGCCTCCAGCTGGCCCACCACGAAGGCCAGGAGGTACGTGGACATGCGGGGGGTCTCCGCGAAGCGGACGGCCTTCGTGCCGTCCCCCAGGACCTCCTCCGCCTCCGGGAGGGTGTTGGAGATGGCGGCCATCTCCGAAGGGATCACGAGCGTCACCTGGAACGTGGCCTTGTGCGCGGGCTCGTCCCAGCACGGAAAGGCGCGCCGGGCAGCGGTCGCTTCGAACTGCGTGGCCCCCAGGAAGCGCCGCTCCCCCTCGGGGGTCGTGTACTCGCTGCGGTAGAAGCCCCGCATCTGGTCGTTCAGAACTCCGGTGTATTCCACGGCCAGGGTGGCAGGACCCAGGGGCAGCTCCTCCGCGAAGGCTAGGAGCGCCGTCTCCTCACCGCCATCCACCTCGATGCCCGTCGCCTGAAGGTCGCGCCCATTGGACAGACGGACGCGCGCGTCCCCGATCTCGAGCTCTAGGGCGTTCAACACGACCTCTTTCGTGGGCTTCTCCACGAGAATGCCTATCTCAGCGCGCCCCTCGAACGTGAAGTCGTGGAGGTCGGGTCTTAGCTTCAGGACGTATCTCTCCGGGCGCACGCCTGGGGGGAGGGTCTTCCTGCTAGGTGCGTCCGCGAAACCTCTCATGCGACCACCGGGAGCCGCAAGGGCTGGTTCGGTATGTACCTACCGCCGACGCTCCCTGGGGTCGAACCCGCCGAGCGCAAAGGGCTTTGCCGTTGCAGCGGTTGAGTCCCGCCTCCGTGACCTCATTGACCATCTCTCCCGCCCGTCTGGAGGGCGCCGAAGCCATCCGAGAGGTGTCCAACGCTTGCTTCGAGCACGACTACATTCTCGACATGTTGGAGGCCTTTCTCGGCAGCGGCAAGGTGCTGGTCGCCCGAGAGGACGACGAACCGGCGGGCTTCGTGAAGGTGGAGCGCGCGCCGGACGGCAGCAGCTGGCTCAGCGCCCTGCGGGTGGTGCCCTCTCTCCGTCGTAGGGGGATCGGGGAACGGCTCTGCCGTGCGTGCGAGGACACCGCGCG
This sequence comes from uncultured Methanomassiliicoccales archaeon, assembly GCA_964348155.1. GTDB lineage: Archaea > Thermoplasmatota > Thermoplasmata > RBG-16-68-12 > JAJISG01 > JAJISG01. Next base: position 9,979 of record CAYGBN010000031.1, on the reverse strand, counting down.
CCGGGAGGGGTCGGGGGCCATCCGGCTGTGGACCTCGCGCAACAACACGGGCGCCGTGGGTCTCTTCGAGGGTCTCTCCTACCGTCGCGTTGGATCCTTCACCCGCTGGTGGGCCGAGGCTGAATCCCTTCCGTCGGCCCCCCCGGGAAGACCCGCGGACGTGCCGTCCGTCCTGCGACAGGTCCGGGCCACCGCCATCCTCAAGGCTTCGGGAGGCTACGTCCCCCTGGAGCTCAAGTTCTGCCGGCTGGACGCCGCCCTCCTCCGGACCCTGAGGTCCTCCCAGCGCCTCTACCACGACTCCCAAGGAGGGGCGTGCATCCTCGATGGCGAGGTGTGGGGGGCCTTGGGGGAACCGATGATTGAGCTCACCTTGCTGGGGGATGATGTGCCGTCACAACTGGCGGCCGCCGCGGGGTTGGCGGCAGAGCGGGCCGTTCGGTCCGTCGGCGCCTTCCTGCCCGCGGGACCACCTTGGGACGTCCAGGCGGAGGAGGTGGGGCTCCGCCCTGCCACCTGGGGGAGGCGGGCAACCCTGTATGAGAAGGAACTCCAACCGGCGGGGGAGGCGTGACCCCTACGGGGAGGGTCGCTTCAACAGGGCGCCCGCCTTCCAGACGTGGGTCACGTTGCCCGGGTCCGCCAGGACGCCCAGGTCTCTCACGGGATTCTTGGCCAGGGCAAGGATGTCCGCCGCATAGTCAGGCAGGAGCTGTCCGGAGCGGGGAGCCTGCGGACCCAGCGTAAGGGGGCCGTTGGCGGTCGCCGCTTCGATGGCCCGGAGCGGCGCCATGCCCGCCTCCTGGAGGTGGACGACCTCCGCGCCGTTCATGCCCCACATGGCAGGCCCCTCCCCCGAGGAGTAGACGTCCGTGCCCGTGGCCAGGGTCACTCCCTTCCTCACGGCCAGGCGAAGGGCCTTCTCGTGTTGTTCGTGGAGAGCCTCCACCTTCTCCTTCGCGTACTCCGGCACCCCCGCCTCTTGGGCATGCGCCACCAAGCGCTCGATGATGAAACGGGTGGGCACGAGGAGGGCCTTCCTCCGGATCATCTCCTCCGCCGTCTCCTCGTCCAGGTACGATCCGTGCTCGATGGTTCGGCACCCCGCCTCTAGGGCGGCCTCGATGCCTGGCTTCCCGTGGCAGTGCGCAGCCACGATGCGGTCCGCCCGGGCCGCCTCCCGGACGATGGCCCGCAACTCCTCCAGGGTGAACTGTTGGTGGATGGGATGGTCCAGTTCGCTCATGATGCCGCCCGAGGCGTGGACCTTGATCAGGGACGCCCCCAGGCGAAGCTGGGAGCGAACGCCCTTGAGGCATTCGGGCACCCCGTCGCAGAGGGTGATGTACCCCCCCTTGGCGGCGAGACCCGCCACGAGATCCAGCGGATACCCGTGAAGGTCGCCGTGTCCTCCCGTCTGGCTGAGGAAGGAGCCAGCGGCGTAGATGTGAGGGCCCGGGAGGGTTCCCTCGTCCACCGCGCGGCCCAAGTAGATGCCCAGCCCGCCGGGCTCCCGCACGCTGGTGAAGCCGGCGAGGAGCGCCCGCTCGGCGTCCTTGGCCACGCGGGCTGCCATGACGGGGACGGGCGTCCGGGCGATGACCTCGGTGTTCGCCCCCAGGATGCCCAGGAAGTGGCCGTGACAGTCCCACATTCCCGGCATGACGGCGGGCACGCTCAGCGTCTCGGCCTCGGGCGTCGTCGGGGCGCCTTCCACCGGCCCCGCGTAGGCGATTTCCCCGTCTTGGAGCACGACGCAGCCGCTCTTCACGGCCTCGCCGCGACCCGGGATGAGAACGTCCGCCTCGATGCGATACATGTGTCCGGAAGCGTCGGGGACCTTAAGGCCCTTGGGCGACGGGCGCAAACCCCTTATCACAGTTCCGCGTGCCGGGCCCGGGGTGACCATGGCCTCCGAGGAGCTGCTGAAGGGCCTGAACGAGGACTTCAACCGAGAGGTGCGCGCCATGCTGACGTACCTGGTGAAGTCCTTCCTGGTCTTCGGGCCGAACCGCCACGGCATCGTCGAGTTCTTCCGCAGGGAGGCGGAGGAGTCCATGGGGCACGCCCTCCGCGTCGGGGAGAAGATCACGGCCCTGGGGGGGACGCCCCACGTGGAGGCGCAGTCGATTCGGGGGGAGGTGAAGGGCGTTCGGGAGCACTTGGAGGAAAGCATGGCCCTCGAGAGGGCGGCCTTGGAGGGGTACCGGGCCCGGCTCGCGCAGGCGGGGGACGACATCGCCCTGCGAGTCATGCTGGAGGAGCAGGTGGCGGCGGAGCAGGAGCACCTGGAAGAGGTGCAGAAGTACCTTCGGGAGTAGGCAAGGCGCGCCCCCGAGGGTCTTATGGGTCGCCTGTCGCCGGCGGATGGAGCGGATCTGGCGAGGCTAGCCTGGGTCGTTCGCTACGTTCCTCATGAGGTCATGGAGGACTACAACGCCACGTACAACGTAGAGTACAAGGGTAAGGAGATCACGACCCATGCCGCGGTAGAACTGGGAATCCCGCGGGGTGAGATCTAGATCTCGCAGCGGTGGCGACACTACAAGGAGTACATCCTCTTCCACGAGCTGAGAGAGGTCCACCACAGGGCCTCCGGTCTAACCCCAGAGCAGCCCCATCGCAAGGCCATCGAAGAGGCAGAAGATGCGTGGGGGAGCGACCTGGAGTACAAGGAAATGGTTCAGGCCTTGGAGGAGGCGGACGAGGAGACCGCCCAACGGAAGGGATGGTGAGGACCTCGCCGTCGGCGCGCCCTAGGCCTTCAGCCTGTTCGCAAACGCCTTCCTGAACTTGGATACCTTCGGCGCCACGATGGCCCTGCAGTAGGCCTGGTCTGGATTCTTCTCGAAGTAGTGCTGGTGATACTCCTCAGCGCGGTAGAACTCCTCGAGGGGCGTCACCTCGGTGACGATGGAGTCCTTCCAGATGCCCTCCCCCTCCAGCTCCGCAACGACCCGCTCCGCCGTGGCCTTCTGCTCCCGGGTGTGGTAGAAGACAGCTGAGCGGTACTGCGTCCCCACGTCAGGGCCCTGGCGATTCAAAGTGGTGGGGTCGTGGACGGAGAAGAAGATCTTCAGGACCTCCTCGAAGGGAAGGACCTCCGGGGCAAAGGTGACCTGGACCACCTCCGCGTGGCCCGTGGTGTCCGTGCATACCGCCCTGTAGGTGGGGTTTGGCACGTGGCCGCCGGCGTAGCCCACCTCCACCCGTTCCACGCCTCGGACCGCCTCGAAGATGGGCTGCAGGCACCAGAAGCAACCGCCACCCAGGGTGGCAGCTTGCTTCCCCTGCCCCGGATTGATGGAACCGTCCTCCCTCTCGTGGTGCCCGCTCCTATGCCGGCCCTGTTCTTGTGTCTTCGCATCCTCCGGCTGTATCCCGCGATCCTCATGACGGACGATCCTTGCTTGACCGGAAGCTTGGGCGGGAGAGGGCGCCGCCGGGAGGGGGGCCGGGCCCTCCTCGCCCTTAAGTAGGTGCGGAGGGCTGGCGGCAGGCATGGGCGCCCCGCTCATGTCCAACGTGCTGATTGTGCCGGAGAGGAACGAGGGCACGAGCCCTCTGCTGGTCGTTGAGGAGGGCCTCAAGTCCGAGAGGATCGACGCGGCGTGCGTCGTCGATGGCTGGTCGACGGACGACACGGTGGAACTGCTGGGGGAGGCGCTGCCAGGACTGGCGGAGAAGTATGGCAAGGACGTAACGCTGCTCCGCAGCAAGCTGAGGAACACCGGCAAGGGTGGGGCCATGGTTGCGGGCTTGGAGTTCGCTCTGGGTGAGGGCCACGCGAGAATCGTCTTCGCCGACGCGGATATCTCCTCCGTCACACCAGGCTGGTTCGACCATCTCGTCGACGGGATCGATCTGCACGAGGCGGACATGACACGGGGATATTTCGACCGCAGTCGCTCGGACGCACAGATCACCCGGCACATCACCGTCCCGGCCATCAACATGTTCTTCCCAGAGGGCCACGGCATCCATCAGCCCCTGGGCGGGGAGCTGTGTATGAAGGACTCCCTCGCGCGTTTCCTCCTTGAATACGAGTTGGCGCCACCCCACACTTGGGGCATCGACACCTTCATCACCATCGCCTCCCTGATGGGGGGCTTCCGCATCGTGGAGCTCTACCTGGTCCAGAAACTTCACAGCGCAAAGCGGCTGGACGACCTAGAGGACATGCTCAAGGAGTGCTTCGACGAGGTGGCGCGGCTCGTGCACGCCCACGAAAGGCACCGGCACATCCCCCGCGTGAAACACCCGAGGGTCATCACGAGGCCCCGGTCGGAGTCCACCATCGAGCGAGTAGGCACCGACGTGAGGCAGCTTACCTACGAGGATCCCGAAGCCGATGTGGAGGCACTCTTCCGCTACGTTGGTGAGCGCAGGCCCAACCTCGGGATCCTTGCCGATCTGGGCGTCTCCCAGGAGGACGTGGCCCTCCTCTCCCGGCTGCTGCGCGACCCGGGAGCCTTCTATGCGGAGAGCCACTTCCTGGATGCAGAGACGTGGATTCGGATGCTCAACGCCGTTCTTCGCGGGTACATTTCGAGCCGTTTTCCCCCCCACTACCGCGACGCCATCTTCACCCTCTGGCGGCTCCGTGCCCTCACCTTCCTCCTGCACGAGGCTGATGGCTTTGAGGAAGCGGAGGAGAGCACCAAGAGGCAGGCGGAACTCGCCTTCGCACTCTGCGAAGCCGCGATGGGAAGCCCCGCGTCGGATTGACCTTCCCCCAATGCGGACCCCTTGGCTCTGATTTCGCTCTCCATCAGCGTTGATAGAGCTCCGGCCTCAGGTTTTGCAGAACTGGTTCCTGCTCCCGCTCCTTCTCAATCAGCCCCAGGTCGAGTTCAGCCGTCAAGGTCTCTTCCTTGTCTGGCGAGGCCTCGGCGATGACCTCTCCCCGGGGATCTACCGCCTTGCTTAACCCGCAATATTCGACATCCCCCTCTCGACCCACTCGGTTGACGGCCGCCACGAACAGTTGGTTATCTTTGGGCCCGGGCCCTTGTGCGCAGGTTCAGCAAGTACTCATAGCCGACGGGGACGGCCGAGGGGATGAAGACGACTTTCGCCTCCAAGAGAGCGAACGTAGTGAATATCTGTGGAAAGGCATGTTCGAAACAGATGGCGACCCCGATCCTGTCGCGGGCAAGCTCGAACACTGGCAACTCGTTCCCCGAGGTGAAATACCGATATTCCGCAGGGTAAAGATGCGACTTTCTGTACTTCCCAATCAGTCCCGCGGTCGGATCGATGACAAAGGTCGTGTCGTACAGACTCCCTCTTTCATCCTTCTCCACGATGGTCCCTAAGATGGCGACGCCGCATTCCTTCGCCGCACGACTCATTACCTCCGTGGTCTCCCCGGGAATAGTCTCTGCCAGAGCATGAAACTCATCGCCGATGAGATCTAAGTTGTATCCGGTGGTAAACAGCTCCGGAAAACATACGATATCCGTTTCGACCGTGTTCCTCAACTGCTCAAGGAAATCCAGAGCCCTTGCAAGATTCCTCTCCTTGTCTTTGACCTGACACCGCATCTGAACCAAGCTGACTGTGATCTTCGTGTCGTTCATCTCACGTTTGCTCCGTCGACGTGTCATTCTTTTCCGTTCAGGTCGCTATCCTCTCCTCGTTCTCTCCGTCGAAGATCTGGATTCTCTCTCCATCGGGAAGGAGCCAGACCGCTCCGCCAACCTCCGCATCTAGAGTCGGATCCGCTATCACAACGAGTGGAGTTTCACCCGCCGTCAGGTGAACCTCAAGCTCCTTGCCCACCAACTCAACGACCTCGACCGTGGCCTTGAACGCATTCTTCTTCCCACCCCTCGTGATGCGAATGTGTTCGGGCCTGATGCCCAATATGACTCTGGGCGTCTCGGCTCTCCTCATCACTTCTTTTCCGTTCGGAAGCTCGTAAGTGAAGGTCCCGAAGTCGATCAGGACGTTCCCGTCCCGTTCCACGAGGGTGCCCTCGAGAAAGTTCATCGGGGGGCTCCCGATGAACCCCGCCACGAACAGGTTACTCGGACGGTCGTAGACCTCCTTCGGTGTCCCCACCTGTTGCAGGGCGCCGTCTTGGAGAATGGCGATTCTGCTCCCCATAGTCATTGCTTCGAGCTGGTCGTGGGTGACGTAGACTGTGGTCACGCCCAACTTCTGCTGCAGCTTCTTCAACTCAGCCCTCATGTAGACCCTCAACTTGGCGTCGAGGTTTGCGAGCGGCTCATCCATTAGGAAGACGTCGGGTTCCCTCACGATTGCCCTGCCAAGTGCCACCCTCTGTTTCTGACCGCCGCTGAGTTGCCCGGGCTTCCTATCCAAGAGCAGAGATATGTCCAGGAACTCGGCAACCTCCTTGACCCTTCTTTCGATCTCCTGCTTGGCCACTCCCCTGGCCGTCAGCGGAAAGGCAATATTCTTGAATACGGTCATATGGGGGTAGAGTGCGTAATCCTGAAAGACCATTGATACGTTCCTCTCCTGCGGTTCGATGTGGATGTTCCGTTTGGGCGAACTCAGCAACCTGTTCCCGATCCATATCTCCCCGGCGTCCACCTTGATCAGGCCCGCGATCGCTAGCAGTAGCGTCGTCTTGCCACACCCAGACGGACCCAGCAATACGAAGAATTCCCCTTCTCCTATCCGATAATCCACGTCTCTGGCAGCAATTGTATCTCCATATTTCTTCACCAAACCCTTTATGCTTATCTCAGCCATCTTCGCCAGCCATCCCGCTATCCCTTAACGGCCCCGGCCATGTAGCCCCGCATGATGTACTTCCCCAAGACCAGATAGATGATGACAACCGGGAACAGGACGATGACCGCACCTGCCATTTGCAGGTTCCAGAGGCCCGCAAACGATCCCTTTAGGTTGGCCAGTGCCACCGTGGCTGGAAGTGCTTCAACCCCGCGAGCCAACACCAGTCCAAAGAGGAAATCGTTCCAGATAAACGTGAACGTCAGGGAAGCCGCAACGATGAACGGAAGCTTGGAAAGGGGCAATACGACGAATCGATAGGTAGCCCAAGGTCCAGCCCCATCCACTCTGGCCGATCTGATGAGGCTGTCGGGTATGTACTCATAGAAGACTCTGAAAATAGGGAGGATGAAGGGGATGCCATAGGCGGTGTGGGCGAGAATGAGCGCCCACAAGGTGTTGTAGATTCCCAGCTTGGACATGGTTTGAACCAAGGGCACAAGCACCGACTGGTAAGGAACGAACAGTGCAAGGAGCAAGAGCATGAATATGAGCGCGGATCCCCGAAACCTAAGCTTGGTCAATGCGTAGGCGCCAAGGGAGGCAATCGAACACTGCAGCATCATAGCGACCGTCGCAAAAGTGACGCTGTTCAGAAGAGGTCGTTTAAGGTAGGAGAAGGCGTCCACATAGGGTTCAATCGTCGGAGAATCAGGGAATTCAGCCGGCCTGCCAAGCGCTACCTCTTCTGATGTCTTGAGGGACGTCGTGACGGTCGTCCACAATGGAAGGAGGAAAAAGACGGAGAAACCGATGACGATGGCATACAAGACTACGCGGCCGAGTTTCGGAGTCTTGATCGCCTTCATTCCTTCGGCTTCCTAAAGGTGAGGTAGAGATAGGGAATCACGATCACCATGGCGAGGAGGAGCAACACGTTGCCGATGGCAGCCCCATATGCGAATTTCGTGTATCCGAAAGCCTCGACGTACATCATAAGGGACAAAACGTATGTGGCATACCCCGCCGGCCCCCCTCCTGTCATGACGTAGACAAGATCGAACGTCTTGACCGCTATCACCGCGAGAAGGGTGAACGCGAGGAAAGCGGGATACTTCAGCTGCGGAATGACAATGTGCCTGTACAACTTGAAACTGGAAGCACCACTCACCTTGGCGGCAGCGATTTGGGATTCCGGAACAGACCTCATGCCCGCCAGAAAGATCAGCATGGTATACCCGGCGAACTGCCATATGAGGGCGATGATAACGTAATACATGGCCACACTTGGATCCGTTATCCACCGACCGGCCAAGAACCCAAGTCCAACTTGTCTGAGGATGCTGTTTATCACACCAACTCTAGGAGAATACATCCACGCCCACACGGTCCCAGTGACAACAAACGATAGGGCAAAGGGCATGAGGTAGATGGTTCTGAATGCGCCTTCGGCTCTTACCTTCAGGTCGAGCAGGATGGCCAAGAGAAGGCCAACAAGGAGAGCGCCGGGAACAAAGATCAGGAACAGCAAAGAGACGTTTCTTAGAGAGATCCAGAATACTGAGTCCTGAAAGAGATCTGCGTAGTGCTCGAAACCTATGATGTGGTAGCTCGGAACAAGGCCCTCCCAGTCCGAAAGCGATGCGATTACATTCCATCCCAGGGCAACATAAACAAAGTAACCTACGAGTGCTAGGGACGGCAAAACGAAAAGCAGGGGTATCGCTTTCCTCGCGGGAGGAATGATACCCCCTTCCTCAATCGCCCTTCCTACCAAGTCTTGAAAGACTCGGCCGCATTTGCTATCGCGTCCGCCACACTAGATATGTCTCTGGTCTCTGCGAACACCCCTAGCTGTTCCCAAACAGTACCCGAGGACTCCTCGGTTAGCCCTCCCCAAATGTCGGGGAGCAAGGTGTTCGTCGGTACCATGTCGTCCATTACCTCCTTGGTAAAGTCGTCGTACGGCGTGGCTGGTGCATCGGTGCGCGGAGGTACGGAACCCTTCGCGGGGCAGAACGCATTCTCGCCATCAACCGAACCCGCGACCCTCAACCAGTTTATGGCGTTCGCCCTGTGCTTTGCGCCTCGAGGCAACGGGAAGGTGTCCGAATACACGTTCAGGACATTGTCGTTTCCGGGGGCCTTGAACGCACCGAATTCAACGCCATAGGTCCAATCCTGGGCTCTGAAATACCCGTTTGCGATGTCGCCCATGAACACCATCGCCGCATCCCCAGAGAACACCCGGCCAACCGACTCGTCCCAGGTCAGAGAGGCGTGATCATCGTTGACGAAGTCCAGGTATCTATCGACAATCTGTAGCACGGGTTCCAGCTCGGCTGCGGTGATCTCTCCGTTAAGGAACTTCACGTAAAGGTCTGGATCCTGTGCCAATGCAGGGATGAACACCTCCTGTAGCGGCCATGGATGTTGACCCGTTCCCAAGGCGAATGGAGTCTCTCCTGCATCCTCTAGTGTCTGACTCACGGTCCAGAGTTCATCCCAAGTGTCCACGTCATCAGGTACCGTAATCCCGTTGTCGTCGAAGATCTCCTTGTTGTACCATACCATGTTGTGATAGCCCATGTTGATCGGGACGGCGTAGTATTCACCGTTGAACTTCACGAGGTCCTGGATACCTTCCGGGAAGACATCCGTCCATCCTTCTTCCTCCCAGAGGAAGGTTATGGGTTCGAAGAGATCTTCCTCGACCCAGAGAGATACCCCGCTTCCCCCCGGAGTCTGAAAGGTGTCGGGGGCCTCTCCAGCGAGAACCAAGGTCTTGATGACAGTGCGGAATTCTATCCCCGCTCCACCGGCGACTGGGCTCTCGATGATCACCGTGTCAGGATATTCTTCGTTGAATTCACCCACAAGGCCGTCCATCGCTTCCTTTTCCCCGCCTGCAGTCCACCAGTGATAGACCTCAAGCACGTTCGCTTCCTCAGGCGGCTGTCTAACAACCAGCCATGTTCCGACGCCGACAATCGCGCCCGTAACAATGGCTGTCACGACAATTGCGACGAGTGTCTTCGACACCCCAGCTTGACCCTCAGCCATCTCTCTCCCCTCGTGGTCGTGCTTTCCCGCGAGGTCATTGCCCCGTAAGTAATTTTGGGTGGCTGTGCTGGGCATTCGAGCCATGGGGAGTAGCAGTAAGAAAATTCACGAGTGGCACGCCACTCCTCCCCCGATCGAGGGAGTCGCGAGCCCTCCCAAGAGACCCTCCCTGGAAGGCGATGCCCCCGGGGGGCTGGGTGATTCGAAC
>CAYGBN010000030.1:0-18648 GCA_964348155.1 uncultured Methanomassiliicoccales archaeon | reverse complement strand
CCATCTTCCTGACGGAGGTCCTCATCACCTTCGACGACAACTGCACCCAGTGCGGGCTATGCGTGAAGGCGTGCCCCGTGGGCGCCATTGACTTCCCGCGCGGCCACAAGCTCACACAGCTGCGGTGATGGCTTGGTCCAGTGGAAGGAGGAGTACGATGCCGTCGTCGTCGGCGCTGGGCCTGGCGGCAGCCTGACAGCGCGCTGGGCGGCCAAGACCGGCGCCCGGACCCTGCTGCTTGAGAAGCGGCAGGACATCGGCTCTCCCGTCCGCTGCGGGGAGGGGCTCTCCAAGGCCCACCTGGACGAGGCGGGAGTCCAGATTGACCGCCGCTGGCTCGCGAACGACGTGGAAGGGGCCCACATCATCTCTCCTGCGGGCCACACACTCACCATCTCGGAGAAGTACGCCGGGAACGAGGTGGGAATGCTCATCGAGCGGGACATCTTTGACAAGGTCCAGGCCTTCGAGGCCGCCAAGGCCGGGGCCGACATCATGGTGAAGGCCACCGTCACGGACGTCATCCGGGACAACGGGAACGTCACGGGCGTCCGGGTGGAGCACTTCGCAGACAAGTTCAACGTGAAGGCGGGGTGCGTGGTGGCCGCGGACGGCTTCGAGTCTCAGGTCGGCCGCTGGGCGGGCCTGGACACCCGCCTGAAGGGGGGCGACATCATGAGCTGCTTGCAGTACCGCCTCACGGGGGTGGAGGTGGACCCCAAGTACTGCGAGTTCTATCTGGGGGCGGAGGTGGCCCCGGGCGGGTACCTCTGGTACTTCCCGAAGTCGGCGGACACCTGCAACGTGGGCATCGGCGTCATGGCGAAGAAGGTCAAGCAGAAGGCCGACGCCAAGACCTTCCTCGATCGCTTCATCAAGAAGGACCCTCGGGTGGTGGAGGGAAAGCCCCTGGACTGGGTCGCCGGGGGCGTCTCCACTTCGCCGCCCCTGGAGAAGACGGTGGCCCCCGGTATCATGCTCGTGGGGGATGCTGCGCGACAGATCGATCCGATCACTGGTGGTGGGGTCGCCAACGCCTGCCGATCCGGACGCATTGCAGGCGAGGTGTTGGGGGAGGCCGCCCAGGCGGGAGACTTCTCCTTGGAGCAGCTCATGAAGTACGAGAAGGGCTGGCGGGCCATCCTGGAGAACCAGCTCTACCGGAACTGGCTGGCCAAGGAGAAGCTGGCAAAGCTCAGCGACGACGTGCTGGACAAGATCGTCGAGAGCCTGGAGGAGGCAGGGGTGGAGAAGCTCTCCGTCCTGGCCATTCTGCAGGCCGTCCAGAGCAAGCACCCGGAACTCGTGAAGGACTTTGAGGAGTTCCTCTAACCCTCTCCCGCCCGCCTCCCCGTTTTCCCTTCTGATAACACCACGCGAAGTGTTAAGTGGCCCACGCTGGCATGATTCGGCCGGATGCGGTTGAAGGCCAGGTCCCTCTCTCTCATCGCCATCTTCGCCGCCGTGGTGGGCATCGTCACGTCCATGGGGCTTTTCGCCTTCCCCACCCCCCTCCCGGTTCTCCCCTTGGGCGACTACCTCCACTTCATCACCATCATCCTCATCCTCCTGGCGACCAAGCTGGTCCTGGAGCTGCTGAAGCCCCTCTTCCGCATCGCCCTCTCCAAGAAGATCCCCCACGAGGCGGACATCTACGCCCTCTTCCAGCTGGTCAGCTACCTCATCTGGGCCGGCGTCTTCATCGCCCTCATCTTTTCCACCGTGGGCTTGGAGGTCGTGGACGCCCTGAGCGTGGGGCTGGTGTCCGCCGCGCTGATCTACGTCCTGCAGCGACCGCTCCTGAACCTCGTTGGGTGGGGGGTGTTGGTGGCGCGGCGACTCTACAAGCTGGGGGACCGCATCGAGATCGGCGGGGTGAAGGGATACGTGACCCAGATCTCCCTCATGAACACCTTGGTGCGTGAGTTCGGCGGGTGGATGCTGGGGGACACCTTCACAGGCCGTCACGTTTCCATCCCGAACTCCCACGTGTTGGAAGGGACCGTCCACAACTACACCCGAGACACGGAGTTCATCTGGGACGAGATTCCCGTGGCCGTCACGTACGAGAGCGACCACAAGGTCGCGGAGAAGTACGTCCGGGACGCGGCAGAGGAGGTCGTGGGGGACCTCATGCGAAACAACCGCAACGTCGTCCGGAGTCGGTACGAGTTTGCGGACCTGGCCACATACATGGTGGAGGAGCCCACGATCACCCTGGACTTCGCCGAGTCGTCCATCACCCTCCACCTCGTCTACTTCTGCCCCTCCTATCGCCGCCGGCACTACAAGGGCGAGATCATCAAGCGCATCCTGGAGAAGTTTGCGGCCGATTCGCGGGTGGCCATCGCCTACCCGCACCTAGAGGTGGTCCCGTACAAGACGGCGGAGATGGAGGTGGACCCGCAGGATCTCCTCGAGGGGATGCGCCCCAGCGGATGACTTTAATACGCGGCGTCCCTAGGTGGCGCCCTGGATGTTGCCGGACTGGCCACCCCTCGTTACCCTCCAGGACATCACGGAGGCATCCTTCGACACGGACGTGGCCGTGGCCGGCTGGCTCGAGGAGACCCGCAACCTCGGCGGCATCGCCTTCCTCCTGCTGAGGCAGCGCGGGGGGACGCTCCAAGTCACCGTGCGCAAGAGGGACGACGAGGCCCTCTTCAACGAGCTCACCTCCTTGTCGCGGGAGAGCGTGGTGGCATTCCATGGCACCGTCCGGGGGAATCCGGACGTGCGTCACGGATGGGAGATCCTCCCCAAGGCGTATGCCCTCCTCTCCGAGGCGGACAAGCCCCTCCCCCTAGGGGTGGTGGACAAGGTGGGGGCCGAGATGGACACCCGCCTGGACAACCGGTTCCTCGACCTTAGGAAGCCGGAGGTTCGTGCCGTCTTCCGGCTGAAGGACCGGGTCACGTCGGGGCTCCGCGAGGCCATGGAGGGTGCCGCGTTCGTGGAGGTTGCCACCCCGAAGGTCATCAGCGCGGGGGCGGAGGGCGGGGCGACCCTCTTCCCCGTGGACTACTTCGGGGAACGGGCGTACCTGGCGCAGAGCCCGCAACTGTACAAGCAGATCCTCATGGCCACCGGGCTGGACCGCGTCTACGAAATCAGCCCCGCCTTCCGCGCCGAGCCATCGGACACCGTCCGCCACATCACGGAGTTCCTCTCCTTCGACGCGGAGATGGCCTTCATCCAATCGCAGGAGGACGTCCTGCGCGTCCTGGAGGAGGCGGTGGTTCACGCCCTCCGTCGCATCCGGGAGACGGCGGGAGAGGAGCTGAAGACGCTGGGGTTGGACCCCGCCGTGCCGAAGACGCCCGTCCCCCGCATCGCCTACGAGGAGGCCCGGGAGAAGCTCGCTGGGGAGGGGGTGGAGATACCCCAGGGCGAAGACCTCGACACGGAGGCCGAGAAGTCCCTAGGCCGCATCATGAGCCAGGAGGGTCACGAATTGTATTACGTGGTAGGGTACCCCTCCGCCATCAAGCCCTTCTACATCATGGCTCAGGACGACGAGCCCGCGTACTCCCATTCCTTCGACCTGGACTATCGGGGCGACGAGATGGCCTCCGGCGGCCAGCGGGAGCATCGTCACGACGTCTTGGTCAATCGCATGCAGGAGAAGGGGCTGGATCCGGGGGACTTCGCCTTCTACGTGGACGCGTTCCGCTACGGCATGCCCCCCCACGGAGGGTGGGGGTTCGGGGTCGACCGGTTCGTATGGAAGCTGGCGGGGCTCGGCAACGTGCGCGAGGCCATCCTATTCCCCCACGACCGCCGCCGGCTGGTGCCCTAGCCGTTCGAAAGGTTTATCGGCGCCGTGGGGCTTGCCTGCCGGGGAGACGGCACTGCTGGAGTTCAAGGTCTTCGTGCACGATCGGCCCGGGGAACTGGCCCGAGTCACGGAGGCCTTGGCGGCCCACGCGGTGAACATCCGAGCCATAGCCAGCGAGACGGGAACCGTCCCGCCCTTTTACCGCGTCGTGACGAACGACGTGAACACCACGCGCAAGGCTTTGCAGGGCGCGGGACTCGCCTTCGAGGAGAACGAGATCCTCGTGGCGGACCTCATCGACCGACCGGGGGAGCTGGCCAAGGTCGCGCGCCGCCTGACGCGGGGGAACGTCCGCGTCTCCTCCCTCTACATCCTGGGATCCCAAGACGGCAAGACCCAGATCGCCATGACAGTGGACAACCTCGCCAAGGCAAAGAAGCTGCTGAAGGTCTAGGCATCAGAGATTGTCGATGGGGACGGGGGGGATCTCCTCGGCGAGGGGGAAGCGGAGAACGCGGGAGTAGAAGTAGAGTTCGGACTTCAGAGCCCGCCTGATGCTCTCCGCACGGCGGAAGCCGTGCATCTCCCCCTTGAAGGTGACGTAGGCGACGGGGACGCGCCTCTCGCGGAGGACGCGCACCATCATCTCCGACTGGTTCGGAGGGACGACCGCGTCCTCCAGGCCCTGAAGGAGGAGAAGGGCGCCGGCGATGCGGTCCGCGTGATGGACAGGGGACCGCTCCACGTAGACCTCCTTCGCCTCGGGGTAGGGTCCCACGAGTCCTTCCAGATAGCGCGACTCGAACTTGTGGGTGTCCCGCGCGAGAGCCTCCAGGTCGCTTACGCCGAAGTAGCTCGCGCCCGCCTGGAACAGGCGCAGGGTTGCCAGGGCGGCCAGGGTCGTGAATCCCCCCGCGCTCCATCCCCGGATGGCCAAGCGCTTCCCGTCAACCACCCCCTTCTGCGCGAGATGGCGAGCGGCGGCCGCACAGTCCTGGACATCCACGACGCCCCAGCGCCCCTGCAGTCGATCCCGGTATGCCCTCCCGTAGCCGACACTTCCGCCGTAGTCCACATCGACCACGGCCAGACCGCGGCTCGTCCAGTATTGGATCTCGAGGTTCAGGGACGTGTGGGCCATGGATGTCGGTCCGCCATGGACGGTGACCAGAAGGGGCGGCCGATCTCCGGCGGGCGCCCGGAAGTCCCCGTTTCGTGGAGGGAAGAAGTAGGCATGGGCCTCTCCCTCCTGTGTGGGGAAGGAGAGGAACTCGGGCGTGGAGAGGTGGCGCTCGTCGAGGTCGAGGTCGATCGACCGTCGGAGGATTTGAACGCCCCTCGAATCCGGAGTGAACTCCACCACCGAGAGGGGATGCGTCGGCGATCCTGCGAGGAAGACGACGCGTTCCCCTGCGGTCTGGAGGCTAGGGCCGATCTCATTGAAGGGAATCGCCACTTCCTCCAGCTGCCCTTCCCTCAGGTCCAGAAGCCCCAGCCGCCAACCGCCCTCACGGTGGAAGGCGCACACGAGCCGATCTGGCGTGAGGAAGCCGTAGGTTGAGGCGGCAAACACCCAATGGGGGCGGCCGAACTCCGCCTCCATCGGGTAAAGGGGCCGCGCCCCCCCGTCCTCCCAACGGTAGAGATTCCACCAACCGCTCCGATCGGAGACGAAGTGGAGGACCCCGTCCGGCGACCACTCGGGCTGGCACACGGCCTCACCTGGCCCCCCGGCCACCAGCCGCGCCGCGCCCAGACTTCCGTCTGAATGGACGGGCGCCTGCCACAACTCCGTGCCATCCCAGGGCATCTGGGGATGATTCCAGGTTAGCCACACCAGGGAATCTCCCTCCGGGCTCAGGCGGGGGGCGGCGTAGAAGTCGTTCCCCTCCACCAGGACCTCCTGAGCGCCGTCACGCAGGGGCACGGCCACGAGCGTGTTGACCGCTTCCCTTGCTTCCGATCCATGATCTTCCCGCACGCAGAGCAGCCGACGTCGCGGGGCATCCACGTGCAGATCCGCGTACCGCATCCTCCCGCGCGGCGTTACGGCGCGGGGCTTCCCCCTTCCCCGGGTGGCGTAGAGGCGCTGGTCCTTGAAGTTGGCGAAGTAGAATGTCCCGTCGTGAACCGCGATGGCGCCCCCGCCGTACTCGTGCACGCGCGTATGGGCGTTGTAGGGGGCCGGGATGACGTCCTCCGCCCCCGAGGAGGGCTCCTTCCGGACGATGGCGTTGCGTCCTTCCTCCGCCGGTCGAGTCTCCACCCAGTAAGTGGTTGCTCCCTCCAGGACGATCTGGCCAAGGCGGACGTGACGAGAGACGATGAGATCCGGCGTGATGGGGGAGCTCCATGCCCCGTAAGGGGCGACGGTAGGTTCGGTCACGGTCACCTCGGGCCCCCGACAGCGCTACTTCCTTCGGTCGTACAGCTGCTTCAATTGGACGGGCCGTTCGCACTCTGGGCAGAAGGCGTTCATGTGGGCATCGAAGGTGGCGTTGGTCCCCTCCCATCCACAATAGGGGCAGATCAATGCGAACTCGTCCACGCGGTGCGCAGGAGGCCACGCTATAAAGACCTGCGCGGGTACTTTCGGTCACCTCCCACATTTCTATATATAGTGTCGGATGAATTCCAGCTCCGTGTCAGGAGGGAGCTTCGAGAGGGAACTCAAGGGCATCCTCCGAGGGGACGAAGCGTTCCTCGAGCGGACGACCCGCTCCTGCAGCGACGAGGAGCGGGAGGCGTACCTGCGCATCGCAGAGCGCCCCTTCACCGTCCTCCGGGCCGCCGGCTCCCTGGGCATCGACCTGGTGGCCATCCGGGGCGACATCTCCTTCCCCATCGAGGTGAAAGCCTCGAAGCGAGACACCCTCTGGCTCAGCAACTCGCAACGGACCATCGCCCAGTCCAAGGAGCTCTTGGAGGAGTGCCAGCGTTCTCGCGTGCTTCCGCTCTACGCGTACCGCCTGAAGAACGCCCGCGGCGACAGCTGGCGCGTGTTCACCGTGGACAACGTCCGTGTGGCGGGAGCGCTACGGAGGGTCCAAGAGGACGTTCCCAAAGTGGACGTCAGCAACGACGGCCACTTCATCCTGAGATGGAGGGAGGGTTGGCCCCTCCACCTATTCCTCGCCTACATCTCCGACGGCTTCCAGACCCAAAGGCATAAGGCGTGAGTTCGGCCTTGACCTGGCAGGTTCCCATGGAGCTGTCCATCCCCCCCGAACCCAGGCACATCAAAGAGGAGGTGCTGGCTTTCCTCCGAAAGTACCCTGAGGCGCGGGACGAGGGAGGACACACCGTCGCGGACCCCATCAGCTACTGGTACGGCAACAAGCTCCCCCGCTACTTCTGGAAGAGCGGGTGGGGCCCCGATCTGAAGCAGCAGGGCTTCGACGAGGACCGGTTCATGCGCACGGTGGGCGCGCATCGCGTCGGCTTCTTCCGGTGGGTGGACGAGGAGGTGGGCTGGGACCGCCTGGCCGACCTTATCGTCCGCTCCGTTGAGAAGACGGCGGAGTCGCTCCGGACGCGGGCCACGGCCTAGGAAAGGCCTCGGGAGGGGGCCTCAGCACTCATAGGGTCGATCACTAGGTCACCTGACCCTCTTTTCATCACGGGCCCTGAGACATGGCGTCCGGGGCCTAAATAGGTAGGGCTGGCCCCGCCGGAGCGGGTCGCAAAGTTTTAACACGCCGCACGATTTGGCCGATGAGAGACGTACATGAAGATTGTTCCAGATACCAGCGTCATCGTAGACGGACGCATCACGATCATCGTCGAGCGCAAGCAGAAGGGACTCGCCGAGGTCATCGTCCCGGAGGCCGTGGTCGCGGAGCTCGAGGCCCAGGCGGGCCGAGGACGGGAGATCGGGTACAAGGGGCTGCAGGAACTCCGAGATCTGGCCAACCTGGCCGGCAAGGGCGCCATCAAGCTCCGGTACGTGGGGGACCGTCCCTCCCTGGAGGACATTCAGCTGGCCAGCGGCGGGGCCATCGACGCCATGATACGTGGGGTCGCCGAGGCGGAGGACGCCGTCCTCGTCACCAGCGATTGGATCCAGGCCCGCGTCGCCGAGGCCAAGGGCCTCACCGTGGAGTACATGCGGCCCAAGACGACAGACCGGCGGCGGAAGCTGAAGCTGATGAAGTACTTCGAGAAGGACGTTATGGTCGTCCACCTCAAGGCGGGCAGCGTTCCCCGGGTCAAGGCGGGGAAGCCCGGGAAGATGGAACTTCGGTCCGTTGGCAAGCAAAGGCTGTCGGAGAAGACCATCCGGGGGATGGCCCGGGACATTGTGGAGCAGGCCAACGCCCATCCCAAGGGCTTCATCGAGATGGACCAGGGGGGCGCCACGGTCATCCAGCTGGATGACCTGCGCATCGCGATCGCCAATCCCCCCTTCTCAGACGGCCTGGAGATCACCGCCGTCCGACCGTTGGTAACCGTCAAGCTGGAGGACTACCGCTTCGCCAAGGAGATCAAGAACCGCCTCAGCAAGCGCTACCGGGGCGTCCTCATCTCCGGGCCGCCCGGGGCCGGGAAGACCACCCTGGCCCAGGCGGTGGCCCAGCATCTCCACGAGGTGGGGTGGTTCGTGAAGACCATGGAGAAGCCTCGTGACCTCCAGGTGGCCGAGGGCATCACCCAGTACACGGCCCTGGAAGGGGACATGGCGAAGACGGCGGACGTCCTCCTGCTCGTGCGTCCCGACTACACCGTCTACGACGAGCTGCGGAAGACGGTGGACTTCCAGGTGTTTGCGGACATGCGCATGGCGGGCGTGGGGATGGTGGGGGTCGTCCACGCCACCCGGGGCATTGACGCGGTCCAGCGGCTCATCGGACGCGTGGAGTTGGGGATGATCCCGCAGGTGGTCGACACGATCCTCTTCGTGGAGGACGGGGCCATCCAGCAGTTCTACGACCTCCGCGAAGGAGCCGGAGTTCGAGATCTACACCTACGGGGAGGAAATCGTTGTTATGCCTCTGGAGGCGACCGCCGTGGCGAATCCACTCTGGGCGCTGGCGGAGCGGCAGATCGCCTTCGAGCTGGGCCAGCAGGTTAACGGCCCCCTGGACGTGGTCGTGAACCGGGATGCCGCCGCGGTCGTATACGTGAGAGATCGGGAGATCCCTCGCCTCCTGGGGCGTGAGGGTCGGCGCATCGCGGAGATCGAGCGGGACCTCGGCATCCACATCGACGTCCGGGCCATGAAGGACAGGAGCTCTTCCCCCATCCGTGTCCGAGGCCAGGTGCAATCGGCCACCGTCGACATGGACCGGAAGAACGTCATCCTCCAGGTGGGAAAGGAACTTTCGGGCCAGAGCGTGGAGGTCATGGTGGAGGGGACGTCCATCTTCCAGGGGACCGTGGGGCGCGACGGCGTGATCCGCGTGGGGAAGGGGAGCCCCGCCGGCAAGGCCCTAGAGGACGCCTTCTTCGCCGGAAAGCGGGTCACCGTGGAGCCCGCGGACTGAGCGGGCCATGGCCCCCATCACCCTGCTCACTGACTTTGGCCATGGGAGGTACGTGGCCGCCATGAAGGGGGTCATCCTCTCCATCAATCCAGAGGCGACCCTTGTGGACCTCGAGCACGCCATCTCCCCGCAGGGCGTGGTGGAGGGGGCCTTCGTCCTGGCCTCCGCCGTTGGCTACTTCCCGTGGGCCATCCATGTGGCGGTGGTGGATCCAGGAGTGGGCACGGAACGCCGGCCCCTGGTGATCGCCTGCGATCGTGGTTGCCTTGTGGGCCCCGACAACGGTCTCCTGATGCCTGCGGCTGAGGCGCTGGGAATGCGCGGGGCCTACGAGATCACGGAAAAGGCGTACCGCATGCCGCAGGTTTCCGACACCTTCCACGGCCGGGACATCTTCGCGCCCGTGGCGGCTCACCTAAGTCTCGGCGTGGCCCCGGACGCAGTGGGACCCCCGGCGGATGGGCTCGTGCAGATGGACTTTGGGGATTACGAAGTCACGGCCACGAGCCTCACGGGCCGCATCCTCTTCGCAGACCGATTCGGCAACCTCATCTCGAACGTTCCCGGAGACGCCCTCCCTGCATGGCTCGGCGTGGGGAGTCGCGTCCGCCTCGAGATGGAAGGGGACCACGAGGTCCTCTTCGTCCGAAGCTACGGTGCAGTGGATCCGGGTACGCCCGCTGTCGCCTTGTCGAGCGACGGCTACCTGGAGATCGCGGTGAATCGAGGGAGCGCCGCCGCGGCCCTGGGTGCCAAGGCGGGCACGTACTTCGCCCTTCGGCCAAGGTGAGCAAGGAAAGGCTTTCTATCCAAACCCGCTACGGGGGCTCGATGGCCAAGCGGGTCCTTCTGATGGTGTGCGACGGGCTGGGCGACCGGCCCATGGAGCCGCTCTCGGGTCAGACCCCCCTCCAGGCCGCCAGAAAGCCGAATCTGGACTGGTTCGTCGCCCGGGGGGCGTGCGGCCTGCTGGACCTCATCGGTCCAGGCATTCGTCCCGGAAGCGACACCGCGCACCTGGCCCTCTTTGGCTACGACCCCTTCGAGGTCTACACCGGGCGTGGTCCCTTCGAGGCGGCGGGGGTGGGATTGGAGGTTCGGGAGGGCGATGTCGCTCTTCGCTGCAACTTTGCCACCCGGGACGAGAGAGGGATCATCGTCGATCGTCGGGCCGGCCGCATTAGGGAGGGGACCCGGGAACTGGCGGAGGCGCTGACGAACCTCACGCTGGAGGGTGTGGAGGTCCTATTCAAGGAGGGGACGGAGCATCGGGCCGCCCTGCTGCTCCGCGGGGAGGGGCTCGACCCTCGCGTCACCGACGGCGACCCCCATGCCCCGGGCGTCCCCCCGGCCGAGGTGGCGGCCCTCGCTCCCGAAGCGGAGAAGACCGCGCGGGTGGTCAACGCCTTCGTAAATCGGGCGCATGAGGTCCTGCCACAACACCCCGTCAACGAGGACCGGGCGGAGAGGGGCCGTCCGGCTGCCAACGCCGTTCTCACCCGGGGAGCGGGGCGCTTCCCCTCCATCCCCCCCGTAGGCGAGAGGTGGGGTCTCCGCTTCGCCGCCATCGCCGGCGTGGCTCTCATCCGAGGCATCTGCCGTGCGGTGGGCATGGAAGTGCTGGAGGTGGCGGGCGCCACCGGGGGGCTGGACGCCGACCTCGAGGCCAAGGTCGAGGCCGCCCTGGACGCGATGGAGACGTACGACGTGGTGGTGGCCCACGTGAAGGCCATGGACATCGCAGGCCACGATCGAGAGCCCGAATTGAAGCGCGACCTCGTGGAGCGAATCGACGACAGCCTGGGAATCCTTCGCAAGGGGCTGCGGGAGAATTGGATCGTGGCTCTCACCGGCGACCACACCACCTCCTCCGCCACGGGCGAGCACACGGGGGACCCGGTTCCACTTCTCGTCTTCGGCGCGGGCGTGCGGCGAGACGATGTGGAGACCTTCGACGAGCTAGGCGCGGCCCGAGGGGGCCTGGGCCGCCTGCGTGGCGTGGATGTATTCCCGCTCCTTCTTGACCTCGCCGACCGGGTGGAGAAGTTCGGAGCCTAGCCCGGGGGAGGTGGTTGCGCGTGCCAGGAGGAGGCGCACCAAGCTCATATAGGGGAGGCAGGTTCGAAGGTCCCGCTCGGTGACGCCATGGCGGACCTCTCGCCCCTTGTCCCGATCTCCGGGGCGGTCGCCCTCCTCTTCGCCGGTTACCTAACCTGGGACGTCCTTCGCCAGCCGAAGGGCGACGCGGAGATGCAGCGGATCGCCGCTGCCGTTGAGGAGGGGGCGAAGGCCTTTATGCGGCGCCAGTACACAACGATCGCCCTTCTGGCCGTCGTCATTGCCCTCCTCTTCGCGGCGGCACTGGGCCTGGCGCGGGGCGTGGAGGAGGGGCTCCGCACTGCCGGCGCCTTCGGCCTGGGGGCCACCTTCTCCGCCATCTCCGGCTACGTGGGCCTCCACGTGTCCATCCGAGCCAACAGCCGCTCGGCCAACAACGCCCTCGAGCGCCTGGACACGGCCCTCCGCACGGCCCTGCGTGGCGGCGCCGTTTCCGGGCTTATCATCATCGCCCTCAGCCTCCTGGGAGTCTGGGGCATCTACTTGCTCTACGGTGGCCCCACCGCCGCGGACCAGGGACGCCTCATCCTCTCCATCGTGGGGTTCGGGTTCGGGGCGAGTCTCGTCGCCCTCTTCGCCCAGCTGGGCGGGGGCATCTACACCAAGGCGGCGGACGTGGGCGCCGACCTCGTGGGGAAGGTGGAGGCCGGCATCCCAGAGGACGACCCCCGCAACCCGGCGGTCATCGCCGACCTCGTGGGGGACAACGTGGGGGACTGCGCCGGCCGGGGAGCGGACCTCTTCGAGTCCACGGCGGCGGAGAACATCGGCGCCATGGTCCTGGGCGTCGCCCTCATCCCCTTCTTCGGCATCAACGGCATCATGTTCCCCTTGGTCGCCCGGGCCATGGGGCTCATGGCCACGGCGCTGGGCGTCCTGGTGGTGAAGGGGAAGGAAGAGGAACCCCCCATGGCGGCCCTCAATCGGGGGTACTTCGTCACCATGGGCGTGGCCACGGGTCTCTTCGCCCTGGCTTCGTGGCAGATGCTGGACATTCGGGGTGTACTCTCCGGCGTGCACCCCTTCACGTGGCTCCTGTTCTTCCTCTGCGGGCTGGTGGGGATCCTCACCTCCTTGGCCTTCGTCTACATCACCCAGTACTACACCGAGGCCCGCTACCGGCCGGTGAAGGAGATTGCCAGCGCCTCCCGGACGGGGGCGGCCACCAACGTGATCTCGGGGTTTTCCGTGGGCCTGGAGGCCACCGCCCTTCCGGGCATCGTCATCTCGGCGGCCATCCTCCTCTCCTTCACACTGGGCGAGGCCACGGGCCTCTCCGCCGCCATCGGAGGGACGCCCATCCCCTTCGGAGGGCTGTACGGCACCGCCATCGCCACGATGGGGATGCTGGCCACCGCCGCCTACGTCCTGGCCATGGACACCTTCGGGCCCATCGCGGACAATGCCGCCGGCATCGTCGAGATGTCCGGGAAGGGGGAGGCCATCCGGACGCGCATGGACCGACTAGACGCTGCGGGCAACACGACGAAGGCCCTAACCAAGGGGTACGCCGTGGGAAGCGCGGCGCTGGCCGCCTTCCTCCTGTTCTCCGCTTACCTGGAAGAGGTCCGCATCCTGCGGGAGGCGAAGGGGCTCGCCCCCGCCATCTCCATCGACCTCGCGTTGCCCGCCGTCTTCGTAGGAGCCATCGTGGGGGTCGTCCTCGTCTTCGTCTTCAGCGGCCTGGCCATCCGGGCCGTCGGGCGGGCGGCCTTCTACATCATCCGGGATGTCCGCGAGCAGTTCAAGGAGAACCCCGGCATCATGGAGGGCCGCGACCCGCCGGACTACGCCCGGTCCGTGGACATCTGCACTCGGGGCGCCCTGCGGGAGATGGTGGCCCCGGGCCTTCTAGCGGTGGCGGGCCCAGTGCTCGTGGGGGTCTTCCTACGACCCACCGGCCTTGCGGCGGAGGCCGTGGGGGCTACCCTGATGGTGGGGACCATCGCCGGGGTGATCCTGGCGTTGACCTTGAACACGGGAGGCGGCGCGTGGGACAACGCAAAGAAGCTGGTGGAGACCGGCCTCTACGGCGGGAAGGGGACGGAGACCCACATGGCCTCCGTGGTGGGGGACACGGTGGGCGATCCCTTCAAGGACACGGCCGGTCCCTCCCTCCACATCCTAGTGAAGCTTCTGAGCACCATCACTCTGGTCCTGGCCCCCCTCTTCGTGTGACCTGAGGGCCCCCCCGAGCTCCCGGCGCAGACCCGCAAGTTATGTGGGGCCGACCGCCTACAGGGGGACGTGAACCCAGTCGAGGATTTTGACGCGCGTCCCTCTCATGTTCGATTCCTGGGGAGCGAGAGCGCCGAGCTTCATGGCCGGTGGTACCAGCTCATCGCCGAGCACTACGACTCCATCTACGGTCCCGACCGTCCGGGTGAGGCCTCCGCATTCCTCCATGAGATCTTCCAACGTCACGGACCCGTGCAGAGCGTGCTCGATGTTGCCTGCGGGACCTTCTCCATTGACCTCAAGCTCCTGGAGCGGGGCTATGAGGTCGAGGGTCACGATGTGTCCTCGCGCATGCTGGACGCCGCGCGGAGGAACCTCCAGCAGGCTGGGAGAGAGGCAGAGCTTCTTCAGATGGACATGGCAGAGGGTGCCGTCTCGCGCCGGTTCGACGCGGTCATCTGCCTGGGCACGGCCTTTAACTACCTCTTCCAAGAGCGGGCGTGGGGTCGCGCTCTGCAACGATTTCACCGGCATCTTCGCAGGGACGGCACGCTGGTTCTCGACCTCGCCAACTTCGCGAAGTGGATCGATGATCCGGAGAACGCCGGGGTGGACGTGGACTACACGGCCCCCGACGGGACCAGGATCACGTTCTTCCGGTACAACGAACAGAACGCGGACAAGAGCCAACATCTAGCTCGCTTTCTGACCGTCTTCCGGCGAGAAGAGGACCTCGACATCGCGGTGGACGAAGCCGTGCTGAAGGTCTGGCACAAGAAGCCCCTCTCTGCGACGTTGAGGAACCACGGCTTCAATCCCGTGGAGTGGTGGGGCGATCTGAAGAAGGGGGAAGCGTATGACCCCGCAGAGAGCCCGCGTCTCATCTGCGTCGCACAACGCCGCTAGCCCAGAGCCAAGAACGCGGCCCGTGAGGCTTCACCGGCGAGCGGAGATGACAAGCCAGGGGGCGGTCGCGACCCCGATAACTTCTTAACCCCCCTCCTCTTGGTCACCTCGGCGCCAGCCACGCGGCAGCCGCCTCTGCGTCACGATCAGCCCCATGTTCCCCTAGACTCACGGAGTTGTCGGAGTGTACGTACGGGTCACCATGGACGACGTCGTCCGCATTCCGCCCGAGCGCCTGGCGGAGGATCTGGACCAGGTAGCGAAGGAACTCACGCGAGCCACGCTGGAGGGGAAGGTGGCGGAGCAGGGAGGTCTGACGCTCATCGCCTCCTCCATCGAGCGGACGGGCGAGGGCCGCATCGTCCACGGAGACGGGGCCGTGTACCAGAAGGTCCGCTTCGACGCCCTGGTGTTCCAGCCGGAGATCCAGGAGATCGTGGACGGCCTGGTGGTGGAGGTGCTGAAGTTCGGCGCCTTCGTGCGCTTCGGCCCGTTGGACGGCCTGCTGCACATCAGCCAGATTATGGACGACCGGGTGGACGTGGACGAGGAGAACCAGCGACTCACGGGGAAGGACACGAAGCGGGACGTGCGCGTGGGAGACAAGGTGCGGGGCCGCATCGTGGCCGTCAGCCTGAACGAGCGGAACCCCCGGGAGAGCAAGATCGGCCTCACCATGCGCCAGCCCAGTCTCGGCAAGTGGGAGTGGCGCGAGGAAGAGAAGAAGGCGAAGGCCAAAGGGAAGGCGTGACCGTGGCGAAACAGCCAAAGGCGTGCAAGGAGTGTTCCTTCATCACCGAGGAGGACGTGTGTCCTCGGTGTGGGGGGGAGACCTCCAAGGACTGGCAGGGATACGTCATCATCGTGGACCACGCCAAGTCCGAAATCGCAAAGAAGATGGGGGTCGATGCGAACGGCCGATATGCCCTTCGGGTACGGTAGGTGGTTGCGGTTGCCCGATGCCATGCGCACGGAGGTGCGGGAACCCCTCGGGAGGCTCGTGGATGGCGAGACGTTCCGGAAGGAGGCATCGCGCACGGAGAACTTGGTAACTGTGGGGGACTACTGCACCTCCGCGGCCTTGGACGCCGACGCACGACCGAAGGTTGCTGTCGTCGACCTTCAGGTGGAGCGACGAGAGTCCCGAGGCGTCATGGCACGTCCCTTCGCCCAGGAGGCCACCCGCGTCCCTGTAGAGAACCCGGCGGGCCACCTCTCCCCTGACGTCTGGGACGCGCTCCGGCAGGCCTACAGCGCCCGCGGGCCCGTTCTCATCCACGTGGAGGGGGAGGAGGACCTGGTGGCCCTCCCTGCCATCGCCTTGGCGCCGAACGGCTTTACGGTGGCCTATGGCATGCCTGGGGAAGGCGTGGTCATCGTGTCCGTCGATGACACCTCCCGAGCCCGTGTGGAGGACGTACTGTCGCGCATGGAGGTCGTCCATGGAGGTTGAGGTGATCGAGCAGCAGGAGAACAAGCTGCTGGGCCGGCTGGAGGTCCGCTTTACGGTTAGGCACGAAGAGGGCGGGACCCCGGGTCGCGAGGCGGTGCGGGAGGCCTTGCAGAAGGCATTGAAGGTGAAGGATCAGCCCCTGGTCATCGATCACATCAAGACCTCCTTTGGGATGCGGGAGGCCAAGGGCTATGCGAAGGTGTACGACTCCCTCGAGGCAGCCTCCCGGGTGGAGCGACGGCATGTGCTTCAGAGAAACGGCCTGCTGGAGGGAGAGGCGTGACCAAGCGGGAGCTGTACGAGGTCGTCGAGGGCGAGCTGAGTCGCAGGCGGACCTCATGTCCCAAGTGCGGCCCTGGCGTGTTCCTGGCGGAACACGAGGATCGCCTGTCGTGCGGACGATGCGGGTACACCGAGTTCAAGAAGCCCCAGAAGTCCTCCTAACGGGTGGGGTGAGAAGCTATATCTTCAGCCCCTCATACTTCGCCCAAGGGCCTGTGGTGTAGTTATCCTCGAGGGCGAGGCCCTCGGGACTACATTGGATATCACTGGGGCCTCCGGAGCCCCTAACCGGGGTTCGAATCCCCGCAGGCCCGCTTACCTTTCCTTTGCACAAATCCTATACTCCGCGAACGAGCTGCCCGCGGTGGACGATCGGACATACGCCTTCTGGAGGCGCTGGCTCCTTATCGCATATGACGAGGACTTCACTGGGCGGGAAAATCGGGATCTCTTGGACACACTGAAGGCGGAACGGTCCGGGATATTCAACTGGATGCTGGAAGGCCTTCGGGAACTCCGAGATCGGGGGACTTCCCCAGGGACGGAACCGCCGCTGGCCTCATGGAGGAGTGGAAACGCCGCTCGGATAGTGAATACTGGTTCGTCCAGGAGTGCGTCGAGGTGGAACCTGATGCCTTCACCATCAAGGCGGAACTCTACGAGGCGTATTGCGCCTTCTGCGAGGACCGGGACCTGTCCCCCAGACCCCAGGAGACATTCCACGGGCGATTCACAGACTACGTCCCCAAGGCCCGGTCACGAAAACCCCCTGCGGCCAAAGCTTGGAGAGCACCACAACTGCCAAGCATCGCTGATGTACATTCCGTCCCGGAGGAGGTGAATGTGAAGCTCGTCCGTTTTGCCTTTGGGCTTGCCCTTATCATCCTTGGTGTTGCCCTAATCGGGGCACCTCTCTACATCCAACCTGCGCCTTTGGGAACGGAGTGGATAGGACTGCTGTCGGTAATCGTGGGCATAATCCCCTTGGCATTCAGTTTCGAACGACGACGGCGCCCGGATTGACCGTTTGTCAAGCGTTCCGCAACTTCAACCGTTCATTCGTCCATCCGATGGAACACCACCTTAAGCTTGAAATGCGCCTCACAGATCCCGCCGCGTAAGTATCGTATCCTTAGTCCCCGCAGGCCCGCTAGCTGGTCTCGGGCTCTTGCACACAATCCCGTCCCCGTGTCCATCAAAGCGATGCGGATCGGGACGGAGGACCGTCCGCGTAGGGCCTGAGGGCGTCGGGCGCCGCTCCAGCACGAAGTTGGATGGGAAGGACAGGGCGCGTCGACCCACTCAGAAGGGAGCGAAAACACCCGCAAAGACGATCCATGCAAGGGCGGTCTTTGCTACGAAACTCAGGATAATGTAGATCCTCTCTCCATGGAGGTAGTCCTTCCACTTCCCGATGCCTTTGTACTGCAGGACCATGTTGAGCGCAAACACGTTGAAGAGTACGAAGTAGATGATGAGGATCAGGTACACAAATGCCGGCGGTTCCGCGCCCGTGGAATTGATGGCCGCGATGAAGTAGGCGAAGATGATGACCCATGGGGTGAAGCCGGTCACCGTGCCAAGCAGAAAGGGCGACCAACGAGTCTTCTCGGTCTTCTGATTCATCAGCTCCATCTGGTGTCCGAGCATCATTGTCACGGCGTTCAGAACGAAGATCATCACAAGGGACCAGAAGTCCCAAATCAGGAACAGCGAGATGACAAGGATCATCACCGAGGAGGAGAAGGTGTACTCATACCATCGGTAAGGGTTCATCCCCCTCTTGAGGAACCCTTCGTACCGCTGCGCCCTGGGAAAAGCGACGGTGAAATGCGCGATCGCGGACATCAGGGGGAAGGAAGCTAGAATGACACCCAGAAGGCTGACGGTAAACAAGACCTGAGGATCAGGGCCCACCTCGAAAATCGGTGGTGGTCCTACGCTGATGATGTCAAACTTGACGTAGAACGTGTAGATGTCTTTGGTCCAATCCAGCAAAAGACCAAGGGCCAACATGATGATGCCCGTCACTAGGTGAAGCATTCCAGCAGCCGTGTTGAAGCGCTTCAAATACCCAAACGAAATGGGAGACTCCGCGATGATTCTCTGTCTCTCTGCGGAGTTCATGCGACATCGTATCTTCGCCTCCTATATGCGCTTTGGGGAGTCGTGAACGGCCTGTCCGCACCTCGAGGTGTGCGTTCGAGCCCTCGCCGGAATCCAACCCATGCCTCGAAGACCAGCCAAAGGGGCGGAGGGTCCATCTCATTCTGAGATTTGACCTGCTAAGGATTCTACTTGGGCCTTCGCGATTGCGGTGTTCGGAAAAGGGGGGATTCACGCCTAGGACTCAGCTACGAATCCTCACGCGTAAGTGTCGTGTCACTAATCCCCCGCAGGCCCGCTTACCTCCGGTCGCCCTCGCGGCTCACAAGGCGCCACGCCTTCGC
>CAYGBN010000029.1:0-18916 GCA_964348155.1 uncultured Methanomassiliicoccales archaeon | reverse complement strand
GGAACAACTACCTGGGAGGCGGCTTCTGGCTTGGGGGCTACCTCATGAACACCATCACCGTCCGGGCGCCGGGGCAGAAGGTCCTGGAGGAGCTGGGCATCCCGTACGAGGAGGCGGCGAAGAACCTGTTCGTCACCAGCGGCCCCCACGCCTGCTCCAAGCTCATCGCCGCGGCGTGCGATGCCGGGGCCAAGATCCAGAACATGACCTCCCTGGAGGACATCGTCATCCGGGACCAGAACCGGGTGGGGGGCGTTGTCGTGAACTGGACCCCGGTGGAGGCCCTGCCCCGCGAGATCACGTGCGTGGATCCCGTGGCCCTGGAGGCGCGGCTCGTGGTGGACGCCACGGGCCACGACGCGGAGGTCGTCTCGGCCCTGGAGCGCCGGGGCATCCTGAAGATCCCGGGGGAGGGGGCCATGTGGGTGGAGCGGTCGGAGGACCTGGTGGTGGAGCACACGGGCCTCGTGCATCCCGGCCTCATCGTGGCCGGCATGGCCGTCTCCAGCACGTACGGCCTGCCACGGATGGGCCCCACCTTCGGCGCCATGCTCCTCTCGGGGAAGCGGGCCGCCGACGTGGCCTATGAGATCCTCAAGAAGTGACCTCCTGGCTCGCCCGGACCGCATCTGCCTCTACGAGGAGCCGTCCACGCCGACGGTGGACCTGGGGGCCCTGCGGGCCTTCCTGTGCGATGCGACGGGCCTCCCCGTGGAGACGAGGCCCGAGTACTTCTCCCATCACGAGGCCGCGGACGTGGACGCGCTGGCGCACCGCCTGGCGGCCCTGAAGATTCGGGACCTCTACCACGAGGATCAGGACTTCGAGCCTCTGCTGGGCGAGGTGGACGTGGAGCGCCGGCTCCTCCTGGATCCCCGCAAGCGTCTGCCCGGCATCCTGTACGACGGATTCCGCTACCAGGGCCTCCTACGCTCCCTCCTGCCGGCGGAGGAGCGTACCCTGAGGACGATGCACGTCCCCCTCACGCACCGCCTTCTGGCGACCTTCGACCCCGGCGACCGCGTGTACCACGCCCGGGCCATCGTGTGCGGCTTCCCCAGCGTCGTGTCCACCAGCGGGGTGGTGGAGGGCCCCGCCAAGCCGAGGGAGTTCTACGTGGCGCGGCGGGGCTACAGCAGCGTGGGCATGACGCCGCCCACGGAGGCCCTGAAGGAGGAGATCGCGGGTCGGTTCATCGACTACGACGACGCCCGGATGACGGACGTGCTCAAGGGATACGTCCTGCAGGCTCTCTTCTACCACCTGACGGGGGATCCCTTCTGCGAGGAAGCGTCTTGCCGCCTCTACAATGCACACTGGCAGGAGGAGGTCATCGCAGCCCAGGTGACCTCAGGGTCTCTCTGCCCGGCCCACCGTTCCCTGCTGGCCGACCTCTCCTAGGGGGCAAACCTTTCAATCGGCCCTCCCGTATCCCCGAGGGTGAAGCTCCCCCGATTCGAGATGGAGCGGTGGCAGTCCACCTTCGAGCAGGCCGCGGAGTACAACCTCTCGGAGAGCGGGGTGGAGCCGCTGCCCCTGGCGGAGCTCATGGACGAGGGGGAGCTGCGAGCCCTCCTCTGGTCCCCGCTGGTCTATGAGGAGACCCAGGGGGCCGAACCGCTCCGGCGCGCCATCGCCTCCCTCTACCCGGGCGCGGAGCCCGAGAACGTTCTCGTGACCACCGGCAGCTCGGAGGCCAACTTTCTGGCGGCCCTGGGGACCATGGAGCGGGGCGCGGGGGCCGTGGCGATCCTTCCCAACTACATGCAGGTATGGGGCATCGCCCACGGGCTGGGGTGCGACGTGCAGGAGGTGGCGCTCCGGGAGGAGCGGGGATGGCAGCCCGACGAGGAGGAGGTCAAGCGGGCGATGGAGGGGGACCCTCGGGCCGTCTCCTTCAGCAACCCCAACAACCCCACGGGCGTCCGGCTCACGGAGGCGAGCCGCGGGGCGCTGGTGGACGCCGCGGCCGACGCCGAGGCCTGGCTCCTGGCGGACGAGGTGTACCGGGGCGCCGAGCGGGACGGGCAGCTCACGCCCAGCCTCTGGGAGGCCACCGAGCGGGTCCTGGTCACGGCGGGCTTCTCCAAGGCCTTCGGCCTGCCGGGCCTCCGCCTGGGCTGGGTCTGCGGCCCGGAGGAGACCATCCGACGCCTGTGGGCCCTCCACGACTACACGACCATCGCCGCCACCACCCTCTCCACCGCATTGGGCGCGGTCATCCTCTCCCACTGGCGGGAGACGCTCTGGGACCGGGCTCGGGACATCATTCGCCGGAACTTCCCGCTGGTCAAGGCGTTCGTCGCGGCCACGGAGTGCACGTGGACTCCCCCCGAGGCGGGGGCCATCGCCTTCCTCCGCTACCCCTGGTCCCTTCCGTCGGAGGCGGTGGCGCAACGCGCCATGGAGGAGGAGGTCCTAGTGGTCCCCGGCGCCCACTTCCACCGCGAGGGCCACCTCCGGTTGGGGTTCGGCATGGAGCGGGCGACCCTAGAGGCGGGGCTGCGACGCCTGGAGGCCTTGGCGGAGGAGCTGGCCCGTGAGAGCTGACGTCGTGATCGTCGGTGCGGGGCTCGCGGGCACCGCCCTGGCCTACCACCTGGCGGACGCCGACGCCGCCGTGGTCCTGGTGGAGAAGGACTACCCCGGCCTGGGGACCAGCGGGCGGTCCGCAGGCTTCGTGACGACCCAGCACTGGGACCGGCTCGACGTGGGCCTCTCGCAGGCGTCGCGGGAGGTCTACCAGGAGCTGGCCGGGGAGGAACCGGCCCTTGAGGTGACGGGGTTCCTCCGGGCCACCTCGGCGACGGAGGACCTCCCTCTGATGCGGCGACGCATGGCCATGTACGCGGAGGAGGGCGTGGAGGTCCACCTCCTGAAGGGGGAGGAGATCGCGGATCGCTTCCCCGCCATCGACGCCACGGATCTCCTGGCGGGCCTCTTCACCCCGCACGACGGCTACGTCGACGCCTACGACGCCACCCGGCAACTCGCCTCCAGGGCCAGGGACCGGGGGGCGGAGCTCCAGACGAACACGCGCATGAAGGGCCTCCGCCTGGCCGCCGGGAGGCTTGCCGGCGTGGAGACCTCCCGCGGCGAGTTGGCCGCCGATCAGGTCGTGGTAGCGGCGGGTCCGTGGACGCCCTCCCTGCTGCAGAAGGGCGGGGTGGCCCTCCCCCTCAAGCCGTATCGGGTGCAGGCCCTCACCACGGCACCTCTGGCGGAGGTCCCCGTCCTGCCCATGTTCCACGAGCTGCCCGAGGGTCACTACTTCCGGCCCGACCAGGAGGGGCTCCTCCTGGGGGACGGGTCCGAGGAGACGGAGGCGAACCCCGCGAGCTACAACACCCACGCGGACTTCCGCCTTCACACCGAGATTGCCGCGTGGGTGGCCCGTCGGCTGTCAGGCCTCGGAGACGTCCAGATGGCGCAGGGCTGGGCGGGCCTCTGCGTGGCCACGCCCGACCGCTTCCCCCTCGTGGGGCCGGTCCCTGCCATCGACGGCCTCCACGTCTTCGCGGGCTTCAACGGCCTGGGGGTCATGCGGGTGCCCGCCCTGGCCCGGGCCCTGGCCGACGCCCTTCTCCACCGGCCGCCCTCGGCGGACCTCACGCCGTTCCAGCCCGACCGGTTCCCGGGAGACGTCGAGTTCGCGATTCGGGAGGGCTTCACCCTGCAGGGAAACCGCCGGGCGGAGTAGCCTCTCGCCGCGCTCGGATCGCCTAGACGAGCCGTGCCGAGAGCGTGATCTCTGTATTCAGAAGCCGGGAGATGGGGCACCCTTTCTTGGCCCCCTCCGCGGCCTCTTGAAAGGCAGCGTCCTCCGCGCCGGGCACCTTCGCTCTCACGTCCAGGTGAATGGACGTGGTCGTCCAACCGGCGTCCGTCTTGTCTAGAGTGAGGTTGGCAGTGGTCTCGACGCTCTCCGGGGAGAAGCCCGCCTGTTCCAGGTTGGCGGACAGCGCCATGGAGAAGCATCCCGCGTGGGCCGCGGCCACGAGTTCCTCCGGATTCGTTCCCGGGGCGTCCTCAAAGCGCGTCGAGAAGGAGTACGCCAGGTCAGCAAAGGCGCCGCTGCTTGCCGACACGGTGCCCTTGCCGCCTTTGAGACCGCCCGTCCACCTCGCACTCGCGAATCGTTTCAGCATCGCAAACCTCCCGCCGGCACTAGTCGGCCGGTCCTCTTAGGGTTTCCCCATGATGGTCCGCCGTTCGCGGCATGCCCTATGCGGGAAGGCGATCCGACAGGTCCCCCGGCCGGCGGAGGAGCGGGAGGTCCGGGGCCTCCCCCTCCCCGTTGATCCAGGCCTGGCCCGTGTTAAAGAGAACCGCGGTCTCGTCGGGGCCGATGCGCCCCTCCCTGAGGAGGGCCCGCATGCCCAAGTAGGCCACGGCCCCCTCGTAGCAGGCGTCAACCCCCTCCCTCGCCAATGCCGCGGCCGCATCGCCCACCTCCGCCTCCGGGATGCTCAGGGCGAGGCCTTGCGTCTCCCGCAGGGCCCGGAGCACCAGACGATGCCCCGCGGGCCGCGGCACTAGGAGGCCTGCGGCCACGGTGGTCGGATGGGCCACACGGGGCAAGTCCTTCCCGCCCGCCTCCCACGCTCCCGCCAGGGGCGCACAACCGTCGGACTGCACGGCGCATAGGCGAGGAACCTTCCCCCCGGACCATCCCCGCGCCGCCAACTCTCGAAAGGCCTTCCACAGGCCCACAACGCCCGTGCCACCCCCCGTGGGAAAGACGATCCAGTCCGGCACCGCGCCCAGCTGCTCCCACACCTCCAGACCCATCGTCTTCTTTCCCTCCACTCGATAGGGCTCCTGCAGGGTGGCCAGGTTCCTGTACCCCCCGGCGACGGCGCGCTCCACGTAGGGCCCCGCTGCGTCCAGGAGGCCCGGGATGAGGAAGCACGTTGCGCCCTCGTTCACGATGGCCCTGAGGAGGAGGGGCGGGGTGTCCCGTGGGGCCAGCACGAGGGCCTCCAGGCCCGCCGCGCGGGCGTAGGCGGCGAGGGCCACCCCTGCGTTGCCTGCCGAGGGCACCACCAACCGCCGCCACCCCAGCTGCCGGGCCATGCTCACGGCCACGGCCATGCCGCGGGCCTTGAAGGTGGAGGTGGGGCTTCTCCCCTCGTCCTTGACGTAGAGGGTGACGCCGCCCACCTCCAGGGGCCGAAGGGGCGTGCCGCCCTCCCCCAAGCTCACGACGGCGGCGGCGGGCACGGGGAGAAGGGGTTGGTACCTCCACAGGTCCCTGCGGTCTGGCAGGTCCGAGGGGGTGACCCTTTCCGACGGGTAGCGGACCTCGACGAAGCCGCCGCAGCGGCACGGTCCCCGCCAGTCCATCTCGTACGGGGTGCCGCACTCCACGCACCCCAGGCGGAACTCAGCCGGGGGAGGCAGGCTTCACCCCTCTCGTGACGATGGCCAGGTCCGGCTTCCATGCGGGGCCCGTGTACCCCACCTCCACGCCCTGGAACCCCGCCTCTTCGAACATCTCCCGCGCCTCCCCCTCGTTGTAGAAGAGCATCATGTTGTCCGCCAGGAACCGGTACAGGCGGTCCCGGGGGCGCGTCGGACCCCCCACCAGCGCCACACCCCCCGGGCGCAGCACGCGATGCATCTCCCGCAGGGCCGCCATGGGGGAGGGCCAGTACTCGACGGAGCCCGCCGACAGACAGGCGTCGAACGCCGCGTCCCGGAAGGGCAGCCGCTCGGCGTCCCCCCGCACCAGGGGCACCTCCAGCTTGCGCCGGGCCCGCCGCAGCTGCTCCGTGGTGATGTCCAGCCCCGTCACGTCCTCCACCCGTTGGAGGATCCCCTCCGTGAAGAACCCCGTCCCGCACCCCACGTCCAGGACGCGCATTCCCCGGCGGAGCGCCGCCATCCGAACCCCGAACTCCCGCATCTCCGCCGTCCAAAAGAGGTCTCGCAGCCACGTGTCGTACACCTTGGAGAGCTGACGGTAGAACCGCTGCGCCCGCCGCTTGTTCCGGAGAAACTCCAGTCGTGGTCCGCCGGTTGCCATAACCCTTTTCACGCCCCCTGCCCTTCCTCCGTTGTGGGGTTCCGGGCGCGCCTCCTGGATGCGGTGTACTTCCTGCTTCTCATCTTCCTGGTCTCTTACGGTCTCATGCTGGTGGTCCGGGGCTACCTCGGACGTGCCCTCTCCGGCGGCGTCAGGCCCGCCAGAGAAAGCTCCTGACACCGAAGGGTGGCCACCAGCCCCTCGGGGCCCAGCAGACGGAAGATTTCCTCCAAGTCCTCGGGCCGACCGAAGGCGGGGGCCATGGCCTGGAAGAGCTGCCGCCCCCGCTCCAACGGGCCTCCCATGCAATCCCGCCAGGCTCGTTCGTAGTCCTTGAGCTCCCCCCTCCCCTGAACGTACCGGGCCGCGGCACGCCCCGCCCAGTAGCCGCCCAGCATGGCGGTGAAGATGCCTCCGCCGGAGGTCGCCAAGACGTGGCCGGCGGCGTCCCCCGCCAGCAGCACGTTCTCCCGCTGCGTTTCCCTCCGGGGACCGCTCATGGGCACGTCCCCGCCCGTAGGGCCCGCCCCCGTGTCCAAGCCGCGGGAAGCCAGGAACCGCCTGAGGGTCCTCTGCAGCGGCTCCTTCCGCAGGTCAGGGTGGACGCCGAGGCCCACGTTGGCGTCCCCTCGGCGCGGGATGATCCAGGCGTAGCCGCCGGGGGCGACGCCTCCGAAGTACGCGTCGAAGACGGGATCGAAGTCGCCCTCCACCGCCAGGGAGAGGGCGGGGAAGAGGAGGGCGTGGGGCGGGAACCCCCAGGCCTTGGCCACGGTGGAGCGTGGCCCGTCGGCCCCCACGACGACCGATGCCTGAAGGGGGCCTCGGGAGGTCAGAAGGTGTGCGTCGTGCCGCCCCCCAAAGGCGGTCTCCATCCACAGCTCCGCACCCTCCCGGACGGCCTCGTGGGCCAGGTGTCGGTCCAGCCGATGGCGCCAGATGGAGTGCCCCCGGAAGTCTACCTCGTAGACGGCGCCCGAAGGGGCGTGCGCCCGGGCCCGGTCGATCTCCGCCGCCCGGACGTGCCGGGGGAGGTCGAAGAGCTCCAGGGGCGGCTCCGTGTCACAGATCCGCTCCACCTCCTCTGTCGAGGGGAGGAACTCGCCGCACCGGACGGGCTCCCCCACCACGGCGCCCCTCTCCAAGACGAGGGTCCGGGCCCCGGCTGCCGCGGCCTCCCGGGCCGCCACGGACCCGGCGGGACCGGCGCCCACGACAACCACGTCGTACCGGGGGACCGTCACCCCGGGCCCCCCGTCTTCAGGGCGGTAAGGGCCTGAGGCGCCCCGCGCAAGGCCTCCCGCAGATCCCGCCGGGAAACCTCCCACCGGGAGGGGAGCGCCGCCGCCGCCTCTGCCTCGCGTCCCATCTCCCGCTGGAGTCGCCCGTCCAGGGCCCCTTTCCCCTGGAACCCGTCCGCCAGGTCGTCGGCCATCTGGAAGGCCCGTCCCACGTGCAACCCGTACTCCTCGAACCCCGGGCCGCGTCGGTGCGCCGCGGCGGCGCCGAAGCCACAGGCGGTGGCGAAGAGCCTCGCCGTCTTGAGTTCCACCAGGTCTCGGTAGCTCTCCCAGGTAACCTCGTGCGCCCCCATCTCTCTGTAGGCTCCAAGACAGAGGGAGACCCACGCCTCCGAGAGGGCCTCGGCGTACCGCCTTCCGTGGCGGGAGGCCAGGCGGATCGCGAGGCTGGGCAGCGTGAAGCCCGTGGTCACCGTCACGGAGAGCCCCCGCTCTCGAAGGAGGGTGGGTCGCCCCCGCCTCTCCTCGTGCCCGTCGAGGACGTCGTCCAGGGCGAGGGAGGCGCAGTGGGTCAACTCCACACTGCAGGCCAGGTCCAGGGCCCCCGCCTCCCGGCCGCCCAGGGCCTCCGCCATCAGCAGCGTGAGGGTGGGGCGCACCCGCTTCCCCCCCTCCACCACGTACCGGTAGAGGTCGCCCAGGTCGTCCTCCTCGATGAGGGTCCGCAGTCGCCCCTCGATGCGAGGGAGGACCTGGTCGCGGTAGCGGTGGAAGGCTGAAGCGGCCTCCGCCATGCTCGTCGTCCCCCACAAAGGGCGAGAATCCGGCCCATGGCCAGGAGGGGTCCCGCGTTATTTAAACCGTTCAGAGGGCCGGGAACAAAGGTTTATGGCGCTCCCCCTCGATGGGACGGGCATGGCCCCGCCCTTCGACACCTCGGAGAGCGAGGAGATGGCCCTGAAGTACATCTGGCTCCTCCACAACGAAGGCGATGGGCCGGCGAAGACGGGCCGCCTGTCGGAGCTTTTGAAGATCGGTCCCCCCAGCGTGACGGAGATGCTGGAGAAGCTGGAGAAGCGCGGTCTGGTGAACTACACGAAGTACCAGGGCGCCTCCCTGACGACGGAGGGGGAGCGCATCGCCGTGAGCATCCTGAAGCGCCACTGCGTCATGGAGTGGTTCATGGTCCAGGTCTTGGAGGTCCCCGAGGGGAAGTTCCACGACGAGGCGTGCAGGATGGAGCACGTTCTGACGGAGAGCACGGCGGAGAAGCTGCGGGGGCTGACGGATCAGCCGGACACGTGCCCCACCTGCTACGACCTGAACCAGCTGCACTGCAGGCACCTGCCCGTGGCGACGGTCGAGGCGAGGGCCTGAGCACCCGAACGGGTTCGGGGGAAACGCCTTCT
The DNA here is from genome assembly GCA_964348155.1 of uncultured Methanomassiliicoccales archaeon. GTDB lineage: Archaea > Thermoplasmatota > Thermoplasmata > RBG-16-68-12 > JAJISG01 > JAJISG01. The sequence continues at coordinate 10,238 of CAYGBN010000029.1, read as the reverse complement.
AGTTTTCGGCTTACCGAAACGTTATATATGCTGCTGGATGTGGGCCCCCAGCCGGAGATTTAGGCATACCGAAAACCGGGGAGGAAGCAACGTGGTTGTGGCGCAATACCTCTTGACGTTCCGGGAAGTTCTGGAGGCCGCCCTCCTGGCGGCCATCATCCTGGCGTATCTGGGCCAGACGGGCCGGTTGCACCTGAGGCGATACGCGTGGTACGGCGTCTACGGTGCCGTGGGGGCGAGCTTCGTCCTCGGGGTGGGCATCTGGGTCCTCTACGGGACCTTGACCGAAGCCCAGGAGAAGCTGTTCGAAGGGGTGGCCGCCCTCATCGCCGTGGCCGTCCTCACGTCCATGATCTACTGGATGGCCATGAAGGCCCGCACCATCAAGGCCACGCTGCAGGGACGCGTGGAGGCGGCGGTCGGCCGCGGTGCCATCTTCGGCCTGTTCTCCGTTACCTTCATTCTCGTCTTTCGGGAGGGGCTTGAGACGGTGCTGTTCCTGACGCCTTTCCTCGTCCAGGACGTCCCGGCCACCCTCCTGGGTGCAGGGCTGGGGCTGGGGGCCGGCGTCCTCCTGGCCTTCGGCATCTTCGCCTTCGGTCTGCAGTTGGACCTCCGGCGGTTCTTCTACTTCACCAGCCTCCTCCTCATCCTGCTGGCGGGCGGGCTCCTGGGCTACGGCGTCCACGAACTCCTCGAGTACGGGGCGATCCACGGCGTGGCCTTCGGCTGGTGGGGCCAGGCGGCGTACGCCCTCCCCTTCGCCAGCGAGAGCCTGCTCCACCACAAGGGGGCCGTGGGCTCCATCTTCGCCGTCCTCCTGGGCTACTCGGCGTCGCCCGAGTGGGCCCGCGTGGTGGCCCACGCCGCCTACCTGGCGGTCGCTCTCCCCCTGGTGTTCCTCGTCTACCGCAAGCCGGAGGCCGTCCGGCGCTTTCTGGACCGGTCCCGGGCGGCCCTTCGCGGCCTCTCCCTGCGCCTGGCGGGGCCCCACGAGGAGTAGCCGGTTCGAGACGGCACCCCAACCTATTTCCTCCCGCTCGCGCGTCGCGGGGCGGTGGTGGCATGAAGGGTTGGCGCGTCGACACGCTGGCGAGTCACCTGGCCCGGGAGGGGGCGCCGGGCCCGGTGGTGGAGCCCATTGCCGTGAGCAGCACGTACGCCCTCCGGGACGCGGCGGAGGGGGCCCGCCTGGTCCAGTCGACGGCCCCCACGGAGTTCTACGCCCGCTGGGGGACGCCCTCCAACCGGGACGTGGAGCGGGCGGTGGCGGCCCTGGAGGGCGGGCCCCGCGGGCTGACGACGGCGTCGGGCATGGGCGCCATCGCCACGGTCCTCCTGGGGGCCGTGAAGCAGGGAAGCCGCATCGTGGCGGGGAAGGGCCTCTACACGGCCACCGCCGAGATGATGCTGCACTACCTCCCGCGGTTCGGCGTGGAGACGACCCTGGTGGACCCGACGGTGAAGGGGGCCTTCCGAGAGGCCGTGGGGGAGGACACGAGCCTGGTGTACGTGGAGACCCCTGCGAACCCCACGCTGTTCCTCACGGACCTTGCGGAGGCGTCCGAGGCCGCCCGGGACGTGGGAGCCGTCGTGGCGGCGGACAACACCTTCGCCACCCCCGTGAACCAGCGGCCCCTGGCGTGGGGCGCGGACGTCGTCGTCCACTCGGCCACGAAGTACCTCGGCGGCCACGCCGACGTCACGGGGGGTGTCATCGTTACGAAGGAGGAGGACCTTTTCGAGGAGCTGTGGGAGACCTACAAGATGCTGGGCCCCACCCTCGGTGCGGTGGACGCGTTTCTCATCGCCCGGGGCATCCGGACGCTGCCGCTGCGGGTCCGCCGCCACAACGAGGGGGCTCGGGCCGTGGCGGAGTTCCTGGAGGACGATCGCCGAGTGGCCCGAGTCCACTACCCTGGCCTGGACTTCTTCCCGCAGCGCGAGCTGGCGCGCCGGCAGATGGAGGGCTTCGGGGGCATGCTCTCCCTGGAGCTCGAGGGGGGGTACGAGGCCGCCGTGCGGTTCGTGGAGGGCGTCCGCGTCGCCCGCCTGGCCGTGAGCCTGGGGGGCGTGGAGACCCTGGTGGAGCACGCCGCCAGCATGACCCACGGCACCCTGACCCGGGAGGAGCGGCAGGCGGCGGGGATCCCGGAGGGGCTCGTGCGGGTCAGCGTGGGGCTGGAGGATCCGGAGGACCTGAAGGAGGATTTCCACCGAGCGTTGGCCTCACCCGACCGACGGCAGCGTTAAGGGGGAGCGTCGCGATGCAACTCCAGCGCGGGGAGATGTCGTGCGCCGTGTCTTGCGCTTGACGGCCTGGGCTTTGCGGGAACCGGCTTACCTTCGCATGGCGCTTCTCGTCTACCTCGTCCTCCTCTTCACCTTGACTGCTGGTGTGGTCCGGTCCGGCGGCGGTCACCTCCAGCCTCCGGAGCGGACGGTTGAGAACGTCCTGAACCACACCGTCGCCTGGATGGTCCCCGACGCGTTCCCCTTCCTCTTCCCCCTCGTCGCCGTCCTGGCCACCCTGGCCCTGGTCGTCCAAAGGGAGAGGGGGACTCTGGCTGCCTACCAGGCCCTCGGCGGGCGCCGGTGGGAGTTGTACGTGGCGCAGACGGCGGCGGTCCTCTCGCTGACCTTGGGTCCGGCGCTCCTGGCCCTCCTCGCCCTGCCGCCGCTGGTCGAGCCGAGCCTGGCGGCGTCGGGGAACCTGCTCGGCCTCTACCCCTTCGGCTACTGGGCCTCCGCCCCCCGCCTCCTCCTGGCGATCCTGTTCCTCGTCCTCGTCGCCTCCGCTCTCGGCCTCCTCCTCCGGTCCGCTGCCGTGGCCTTCGGGGCCATGATTGGCGTCTTCTTCGTGGGCTGGTACCTGGGGACCATCCTGGGGGCCTACGCCCTCCTGGCGCCGGCCCAGGCATTTGGAGCGGCCTACGACGTCTACCGCCCCCTGGAGGGAATCCCCTGGGATCCCAACTGGACCTTCGCGATCTACCTGGGCGCCGCGGGAGTCCTCTTCTCGATCGCCCTGTGCATGCCCGCCAGGTCCTTGAGGGAGCCGGCATGGCCATCCAGGAGATTCGCGTGGAGTTTGACATTGCGGCCATCTACCGGACCGTCCTGGACCAGGAGGCCAAAAACCTCCTGGAGACGGAGAACGACAGGTCCTCCTAGTTCTCCGCGATCCGACATCGGGGGTCCGCGCTCTCCCGAGGCTTGGGCAACCGATAGGGCTCAATGCCGGGTCGACGGCGGCGTCCGTGCCTCGTCGAGGGCACCCTCCAGCGTCAGCAGGGCCACCTTCCACTCAATACCGGCGCTGTAGCCCCCCAGCCTCCCGCCGCTCCCGATGACCCGGTGGCAGGGGATGACGATGCAGGACCGGTTCTTGCTCAGGGTGTACGCCACCGCCCGGTGGGCCCGGGATCGGCCCACCTCCTCCGCCACCTCCCGGTAGCTCTTCACGGTTCCGTAGGGGATGCGCCGCGTGGCCCGGAGGACCTGCACCTCAAAGGGGGTGTACCCCGAGAGGTCCACCTCGTGCCTGGTGAAGTCCACCGGCTCCCCGTTGAAGTAGCGCTGCAAATCCTCAGCAAGGGGGGTCGCCGGCTTCTCCCCCGGATGGTCCACGTCATCGGTGAGGACGACCCCCCGGACGCGGCGCCCCTCCTCGCAGACGTCGACACGTCCGTAGGGAGTCTTCAGGGACGTGACCTGCATGTCGGGCCCCTCCTACGGCCCTCTGGCATATCCCCCTGACGCGTCCGCGGGCTCCTCCGTCAGGATGACTCGACCGTCCACGACCTTGCCCCCCTTCCCTTTCTCGAACACGAGGAAGGGATTCAGGTCTACCTCTTGGAGGTCGTGGAGGTCCTCCACCATCTGGGAGAGGCGCTGGAGGTACGTCGCCAGGGCGGAGACGTCCGAGGGCGGCTCCCCCCGAACCCCCTCCAAGATGGGGTAGCTCCGGATGGACTCGACCATGCGCGTGGCGTCGGCGTCCGTCAGGGGAGGCAGCCGAAACACCACGTCTTGGAGCACCTCCACGTAGATGCCCCCCAAGCCGAAGACGAGCATGGGGCCGAACTTGGGATCCACGCTCATGCCCATGATGGTCTCCTTCCCCCCGCGGGCGAACTCCTGGACCATCCACTCCTCCGCCTGAAGGTCGTGCCCCTTCAACCGCTCCTCCATGGCGGCGAGCTCCTGGTCCAGTTCTTCCGGCGTGCGGATGTCCAGAGCCACGGCGCCGTAGTCCGTCTTGTGCACGATCTCGGGGTGGACGGCCTTCAGGGCCACGGGGTAGCCGATCTCCTCCGCCGCCGCCTGGGCCTTCTCCGGCCCCGCGACGAAGCGGGTGCGCACCGTGTCGAACCCATACGCCCGTAGCAGGTCCAGGGTCTCGGCCTCGTGGAGCCGTCGTCGCCCCGCTTCCCGCGCCCGACGGAGGACCGCCTCCGCGGCGGAGCGGTCGACGTCGAAGCGACGAAACTCCCCCTCCTCCCGCCCCAGGTACTCCCGGTACCTGGCCATGGCCGCCATGGACTGGGCGGCGCTCTCCGGGAAGAGGTAGGTGGGGACGTCCGCCTCCTGCAGCTCCCGGAAGGCGGGGGAGTCTCGGCTCCGCGTCACGAAGGAGGAGACGACGGGCTTCTCGGACGCCCGGGCGATCGCCGCAATGGCCCGAGCGATCTCCACCTCGTCCGTCACCACGGGGGGGACGGTGATGACCAGGAGGGCGTCCACGCTCTCGTCCTGCAGGGCCGCCTCCATGGCCATGCGGTAGCGCTCCCCGCCCGCATCCGCGATGAGGTCGATGGGGTTGTGGGGGCTGGCCTCCTCCGGGAGGTGCTTCCGCAAGTGCGCCTTGGTCTCCGGCGCGAGGTCCGCCAGCTCCATCCCCACGCTCACCAGGGCGTCGGTTGCCATGATGCCCGGCCCCCCGGCGTTGGTGACCACCGCCACGCGGCGGCCCGCGGGCAGCGGCTGGAGGGAGAAGGCCATGGCCAGGTCGAAGAGCTCTTGGATGGACCCCACCCGGAGGACTCCGCACTGCTCGAAGAGGGCCTGCGTCCCCACGTCGGCGCCCGCCATGGACCCCGTGTGGCTGATGGCGGCCCGGGCCCCCGCCTCCGTCCGCCCGGACTTCAGGGCGATGATGGGCTTCGCCTTCGTCACCCGCCGGGCAATCTTCACGAAGTTCCGGGGATCCCCGAAGCTCTCGATGTAGAGGAGGATCACCTTGGTCTCCGGGTCCCCCTCCCAGTACTCGATGAGCTCGTTCCCCCGGACGTCCACGGCGTTCCCCAGGCTGACGAACTTGGCCAGCCCCACGTCGATGTTGCGGGCGTGCTCCAGGATGGCCACGCCCAGGGCCCCGCTCTGGGTCATGAAGCTGACCTCCCCCCGCAGGGGAAGGACGGGGGCGAAGGTGGCGTCCAAGGAGACCTCGGGATGGGTGTTGATGACGCCCATGCAGTTGGGCCCCACCATGACCATCCCGTGCTTCTCCACCAGGGCCTTCAGCTTGCCCTCCAGGGCCGCACCGGCCTCCCCGATCTCACTGAAGCCGGCGGTGATGACGATGAGGCCCTTCACCCCCTTCTCCCCGCACTCCTCCACCACCCGCAGGACGAGGGGGGCGGGCACCACCACGATGGCCAGGTCCACGTCGTCGGGCACGTCCCGCACGGAGGGGTAGGCCTTGATGGAGTGGACGGAGGAGGCCTTGGGGTTGATGGGGTAGAGCCGGCCCTGGTAGCCGAAGGTGATGAGGTTGTCCAAGATCTCCCAACTCACTTTCTCCCGGCTGCGCGAGGCGCCGATGACGGCGATGGCCTGCGGGGAGAAGATGGCCTCCAGCCGATCCGTCACGGTCGCATCAAAGACGGGCCGGGCTAAAGGTTAACGGTCCCTGGGAGCGTGGTCGCCCAAGCTATAAGAGGACCCCTGCCGTCCACAGCCCAGAGCATGTCGGACCGCAGCCTGCTCCTGTACGACGAGGGGTACCTGGCCTACGACTTCGGCGGGGCCCACTCCCTCCGCCAGGAGCGCATCAAGCTCGCCCGGGAGCTCATCGCCGGTCTGGGCATGCTGCAGGGGGCGGGGGTGGAGGAGGCCGGGGCCTCGCCGGCGGGCGAGGAGATCCTCCTCATCCATGCGGAGGAGTACGTGGAGGCCGTCCGGGTTGCGGGGAGGGACCCCCGGGGCGTGGGCGGCCGCTTCATGCGCTACGGTCTCGGGACCCTGGACAATCCCGTCTTTCCGGACATGTACGGCGCGTCGGCCCTCCACGTAGGGGGCAGCCTTGCCGCGGCGCAAACGGTCCGCGAGGGGAGGCAGGATCACGCCTTCAACCTGGGAGGCGGCTTCCACCATGCTCACCGCGCGCGGGCCTCCGGCTTCTGCATCTTCAACGACCCAGCCATCGCCATCCAGGCCCTCCTGGAGGCGGGGGTGCGTCGCGTCCTCTACGTGGACGTGGACGCCCACCACGGAGACGGCGTGCAGTACGCCTTCTACGCGGAGCCCCGGGTCCTTACGATCTCGGTGCACGAGGACGGTCGCTACCTCTTCCCGGGGACGGGCTTCGTCCAGGAGGTGGGCGAGGGGGAGGGGGAGGGCTTCAGCGCCAACGTCCCTCTGCCGCCGGAGACGGGGGACGAGGACTACCTGCGGGCCTTCGACGCCGTCGTGCCGCCCCTGGCCGCCTCCTTCCGGCCGGAGGTCTTGGTGACGCAGCTGGGGATGGACACCCACCACACGGACCCCCTGACGCACCTCCGGCTGACGAGCAACGCCCACCGCGTCCTGGGGGAGCGCCTCCACGCGCTGGCCCACGATCGCTGCGGAGGCCGCTGGGTCGCCGTGGGCGGCGGGGGCTACACCCCCTCCGCCGTGGCACGCGGCTGGGCCCTCATCTTCGGGGTGATGGCGGGATCCCGAAGGAGTGGCTCGCCCTCCACGAGGCCCTCCTGGGGCGGCCCACGCCGGATCATCGCCTGGGTGAGGCGACCGTCTCCCTCCGCGTTTCCATCGCCCGGACGGTGGACCGGGTCGTGGAGGAGGTCCGGGACGCCCTCTCCCCTTACCACGCCATGTAGCCTAGGCCGGACGCACGGGGCCCAGGGGGGCTACCGTCCGGCCGTACACCTCGGTCAGGGTCTGGGCCAGGGCGGCGTGCCCTCAATCCCGGCGACGAGGGTGACGGCGGCGCTCCCCAGGGCCTCCCCCAGCCCCAGGAGGACGAAGAGCAGGGCCAGGGACCCGAACACGACCTGGAGGGCCCGGTTCATCCGCAGCGTGCCCAGGAACATGGCGCCCGTGAAGACGGCCCACATGAAGAGGTAGGCGGCCATGGCGGAGGCCTCTGAGGGCGCTGCCAGCCCCGTCCCCGGGAGGACCAGGAGGGCCACGAGGGACAGCCAGAAGAGCCCGTACGAGAGGAAGGCGGTGGTCCCGAAGGTGTTGCCCTTCCGCCACTCCATCAGCCCGGCGATGACCTGGGCTAGGCCGCCGTAGAAGATGCCCATGGCCAGGATCATGCTGCCCAGGGCGAACACCCCGGCGTTGTGCAGGTTCAGCAGGACGGTCGTCATGCCGAAGCCCATGAGGCCCAGGGGGGCCGGGTTGGCGGTCCAGTCCGCAGGCTTCTCCGTCATCTCCTCACCTCGTCCTCACGCCCCCGCCCGCCCCTCCACGAGGCGGTCCACCACGGAGGCATCGGCCAGGGTCGTGACGTCACCGATGGCCTCGATCTCCCCCGCGGCGATCTTGCGGAGGATGCGCCGCATGATCTTCCCGGATCGGGTCTTGGGCAGGTCGTCGGAGAACTGGATGGCGTCGGGGGTGGCGATGGGCCCGATGCGCTCCCGGACCACCTGGACCAGCTCCTTCCTCAGCTCCTCCGAGGGGTCGCGCCCCCGCCGAAGGGTGACGAAGGCGTAGATCCCCTGCCCCTTCACCTCGTGGGGGAACCCCACCACGGCGGCCTCGGCCACCGCCTCGTGGGAGACCAGGGCGCTCTCGACCTCCGCCGTGGCCAGCCGGTGGCCGGAGACGTTGATCACATCGTCGATGCGTCCCATCAGCCAATAGAGGCCGTCCTCGTCCCGTCGGCAGCCGTCGCTGGTGTAGTACTTCCCGGGGAACATGGAGAAGTAGACCTTCCGGATGAGCTCGTTCCTCGGGTCCCCGTACACGCCCCGAATCATGCCGGGCCACGGCTTCGTGATGACCAAGGCGCCCCCCTCGTTCACGTCCGTGGGGGTGCCGTCGGAGCGCAGGATCTCCGCCTCCACGCCGAAGAAGGGCAGCGAGGCGGAGCCCGGCTTCGTGGCCAAGGCTCCCGGCAGCGGGGTGATGAGGATGCCGCCGGTCTCCGTCTGCCACCAGGTGTCCACGATGGGGCACCGCTCCTTCCCGATGACGGTATGGTACCACATCCACGCCTCGGGGTTGATGGGCTCCCCCACGGTCCCCAGGATGCGGAGGCTCGAGAGGTCGTGCTTCTCAGGCCACGCCTCCCCGTGCCGCATGAGGGCCCGGATGGCCGTGGGGGCGGTGTAGAACACCGTCACCCCGTACTCCTCCGCGATCTGCCAGAAGCGGTCGGGCTCCGGGTACGTGGGGACCCCCTCGAACATGAGGGTGGTGAACCCGTTGGCCAGCGGGCCGTACACGATGTAGGAGTGGCCCGTGATCCAGCCGATGTCCGCCGTGCACCAGAAGAGGTCCTCCTCCTTCAGGTCGAAGATAAGCTTCGTCGTCAGGGCGACGTAGACCAAGTAGCCTCCCGTGGTGTGGAGGACGCCCTTGGGCTTCCCCGTGCTCCCGCTGGTGTAGAGGATGAAGAGGGGGTCTTCGGCGTCCATCTCCTCCGGCGGGCACGCCCCCTGCACGTCCTCCGCCGCCGTCTCCTCGTCCCACCACAGGTCCCGGCCCGCCGTCATGGGGGCCGCGCCCAGGAAACGCACCACCAGGGCGTGGCGCACCTCCGGGCACGCCTTCAACGCCTCGTCGGCCTTCTCCTTCGTGCGGACCTCCTTCCCGCCACGATGGTACCCGTCGGCGGTGACTAGGAAGGTGGAGCCGCCGTCCTGGATCCGGTCCCGCAGGGCGTCGGAGCTGAAGGCGGAGAAGACGACGGAGTGAATGGCCCCGATGCGGGCGCAGGCGAGCATGGCGATGGGGAGCTCGGGAATCATCGGGAGGTAGATCGTCACCACGTCCCCGCGCTCCACCCCCCGCTTCTTCAGGACGTTGGCCACGCGGCTCACCTCCTCCAGGAGGTCCCGGTACGTCAGGGTCCGTCGGTCCTCCTCCCCCTCCCCCTGCCACAGGATGGCCGCGCGGTTCCCCCTCCCGTCCTCCACGTGCCGGTCCAGGCAGTTGTAGGAGGCGTTGAGCTTTCCTCCGAGGAAGTACTGGACGTAGGGTCCCTTGAAGGTCCCCACGCGCTCGAAGTCGTACTCCAGCACCCGGTCCCACCCGCGGAACCACGTGAGGGTCTCGGCGGCCTGGCGGCCCCAGAAGCCCTCCGGGTCCTCCACGGACTCCCGGTACAGCGCCTCGTACTCCTCCCGGCTCTTGACGTGCGCGTCCCTGCTGACGTGCTCCGGCGGCGGGAAGACCCGCCGCTCGCGCATCATCGAGGCGATCTCCTGTTCCATGGCTCCACGTCCGAAATCGGGCCAACTACGGGCCGCGCGTTACTTGAAGCTCGGCCCTTTAGAGGTACATACCTGTAAAGGCTTCATGGAGGGAATGCTCAAGTGGGGGGCATGCCGTCGCGGCCCTTCCACGCCTGGGGAAATCGTTATATAAGCCAAGCCAGCATTGCGCCCCTCACGTGCGACTCCCCCTTCGTGCTTCGCTCTCAGGCACGATAACCACGGCTGAACTGCTTTTAACCACGGGTCACATCGAGCCCTTCATTAGGAGCCAGAACCGAATGTATGCCAGGGAAGAGAAACGCCCGAGGTCCTCGACCACCGACGCCACCGGGGTTTTCATGATGCCCGGCGCCCCCAAGGATGGAATGGTGCGACATGCCCCCCAAGGACCAGGACAAGGACGCGAGCCTCGAAGAGCAGGTGGAGGAGCGGACCGCTAAGATCACCCAGGAGTTGGAGGACCGCCTGGAGCGATTGAAGTACCAGTACGAGCGGGAGCTCAACAACTTCCGCTACGAGATCCAGGAGCGCGACTACCGGCTCAAGGCCTACGAAGACAAGTTC
>CAYGBN010000028.1:17774-20272 GCA_964348155.1 uncultured Methanomassiliicoccales archaeon | reverse complement strand
ACGGCTACGGCATCGGCCTGGGCCACTTCGTCCACGCCATGCGCCGGAACGTCGACCTTACGTACATCGTGATGAACAACGCGATCTACGGGCTGACGACAGGCCAGGCCTCCCCCACGAGCGAGCGGGGCATGGTGACGAAGTCCACCCCGGGTGGCGTCCTCGAGTGGCCTGTGAACCCCATCGCCTTGGCCCTCAGCTCCGAGTGCACATACGTCTCCCGGGGCTTCTCGGGGGACCCGAACCACATGGCGGACCTCATCAAGGGGGGCCTCCGGCACAAGGGGTTCGCCTTGGTGGACGTCTTCTCCCCCTGCGTGACGTACAACAAGGTCAACACTTACAAGTGGTTCCGGGAGCGGGTCTACCGCCTGGAGGACGAGGAGCACGACCCCTCGGACCGGTTGGCGGCCTACGAGCGGGCCCACGAGTGGGGCGACCGGATCCCCATCGGCCTGTTCTACCGGACGGAGAAGCCCATCTACGAGGAGGAGGAGCCCGCGCTGAAGGACGCCCCCCTGGTCAAGCACTCCCTTGGCCTCACCGAGGAGCAGGGACGGGCCCTCATCGAGGAGTTTCTCTGACGCCGCCGCCGGAGGACGAGACGCCTCCATCGGACGAGCTGGAGGCGAAGCTCCGCGTCGGGTGCAGCGGGTGGGCCTACGACTTCTGGGTGGGGCCCTTCTACCCCCCCGGCACCAAGCCCGCCGAGTACCTGCGCCTCTACAGCAGCGTCTTCGACGTGGTGGAGGTTGACTCCACGTTCTACCGCATCCCGCCCCGGGGCATGGTGGCGGGCTGGGATCGGAACACCCCGGAGGACTTCCGCTTCGCGGCCAAGTTCCCCAAGGTCATCACCCATGAGCACAAGCTACGGGACGTGGAGCGGCCCCTGGGATGGTTCTACGCCTCCATGGAGGCGCTGGGCCCCAAGCTGGACGCGCTGGTCGTGCAGCTGCCCCCCTCCCTCAAGTACGACAAGGACCACGACACGATGGAGGGCTTCCTGGCGCAGTTGCGCAGTGACCCGCTCCATGTTGTGGAGTTCCGCCACAAGTCCTGGTTCAGGAAGGACGTCTACGCCCTGCTGGAGCGGTACGGGGTGGCGCTGGGGTGGTCGGAGAACCAGTACCTGAAGACGCCCGCCCGCCTCACCACGGACGCCTTCTACCTGCGGATGATCGGCGACCGGTCCATCTCCCGCCTGGGGGCGCTGCAGAAGGATCGGGAGAAGGAGATGTCCTCCTGGCTGGACGACGCCGCCCACGCGATGGACGATGTCCAGCGGGGCTACGTCTTCTTCAACAACCACTTCGCCGGCTTCGGCCCGGGAAGCGTGAACGAGTTCCGTCGCCTGGCGGGCCTGGTCGCCCGGGAGTTCCCCGAGGGGGAACAGCGGACGCTGGCCGAGTTCTGACCACCCCGGCCTCAGCCGCGTCCCACACGGTAGGGTTTTACGGCCTCGCGCGCTTCGTCATCGGCCCGCCATGCCCCGGATCATCCTCCACGTGGACATGGACGCCTTCTACGTGGCGGCGGAGCGGCTGCGGAATCCCGACCTGGAAGGGAAGCCCGTTATCATCGGGGCGGACCCCAAGGAGGGGAAGGGGCGCGGGGTTGTGGCCGCATGCTCCTACGAGGCCCGGGAGCTGGGCGTTCACTCCGCCCAGCCCATCTCCGTCGCCTACCGGAAGGCCCCGGAGGCCATCTTCCTTCGACCCGACTTCTCCTACTACGGCCAGGTCTCCAACCAGGTGATGGCCCTCCTCGCGGGCTTCGCCGACGCCTTTGAGCAGGTAAGCATCGACGAGGCCTTCCTGGACGTGTCTTCCCGTGTCCAGGACTACGACGCGGGCCGGGCCCTCGCCCGCCGCATCAAGAAGGCAGTGCGGCGGGAGGTGGGCCTGACCTGCTCCATCGGGATGGCGCCCAACAAGTCCATCGCCAAGATCGCCTCGGACATGGAGAAGCCCGACGGGATGACGGTGATCCGTCCCGAGGAGGCGGACGCTTTCCTCGCCCCCCTCCCCGTGGGGAAGATCCCAGGCGTCGGGCCCAAGACCCAGAAGGTCCTGGCGGAACTGGGGGTGGAGACCGTGGGCGACCTGGCGCAGCGGTCCCCCGGGGAGCTGACGGCCGCCTTCGGCAAGGGCGGTGTCTGGCTCTGGGCCATCGCCACGGGCCGGGAGGAAGCTCCCGTGGAGGAGGAGCGGGAGCCCAAGTCCTTCAGCGCGGAGCACACTTTCGAGAGGAACCTGGACGATTGGGAGCGCATCCTGGAGGCCGTCCCTCCCCTGGTGGACGACGTGCACTGGCGCGTCCGGGACGACGACTTCCTGTACCGCACGGTGAGCATCAAGGTCCGCTTCGAGAACTTCGACACCTACACCCGGGACCGCACCCTCTCGGCCTACGCCAACGATCGGGAGACGATCGAGCGTGTGGCCCGCGACCTCTTGCGGGAGTTCCAGGCGGACGACCGGAAGGTCCGCCTCCTG
>CAYGBN010000028.1:10103-17764 GCA_964348155.1 uncultured Methanomassiliicoccales archaeon | reverse complement strand
TCTCGCTGGTTTCGTCGTTGGCGGTTGCGATGACGGCGGTTCCGGCCCTGGCCTCGAAGATGCTCCGTCGGTCGGGACCGTCCCGATCTATCAGGCGTGAATCTCCGGGAGCCTGTCGATCCAGGGTGCGGCGGTCTCGAGCTGCCCGGCCACCGACAGCAGCAGGTCCTCCCGCCCGTACGCCGCCATCAGCTGTGCGCCGACCGGAAGGCCCGCGTCCTGGGGGTGCGGGTGGCGGGCCTGAAGCGCATGGAGCCGGGCCAGGAGACCCTCAGCCGGTGGATGGGCTAGCCTCCGCTAGGGCGACGACCCTCGCCCGGGTCGCCCGAAGCACGTCCTTCGGGGAAAGGCGCACCAGGGCCCGCGAACTGCCTCCACCGGCCACCATGGTTTCCAGGGCCTCGACCTCCGGATCCATGAGGGTCCGAAGGCGAGGGGGAAGGCCCACGGGGGGGACGGCGCCCACCGCGTACCCGGTGGCCTCCCGGACCTCCTCCCCGTCGGCAAACCGCACCCGCCGAACGCCCAGGGCCTCCGCCGCCTTCCCCAGATCCAGCCGCCGATCCCCCCGGATCAGACAGGCACAGGCCTCTCCGTGCTCGTCCACCAGCAGAAGCGTCTTGACGATCTGTCGGGGCGGGACCCGCGCCACGGCGGAGGCGGCCTCCACGGTTCGTACAGGCTCGTTGAACTCCAGGACCTCCCCCGGGATGCCTTGCCTCCGAAGGTACCCACGGAGGGTCGCCGCGTTCCGCGTTCCTCACCCTCCCTCAGCGACGTCACTAGGGCGCCAGGACGCCCCGCTTCCGCATGATCCGCTCCTCGTAGATGCGGAAGGTAATGGGCATCCACTCCTTGGCGATGGCGAGCATCTGGGCGACCAGGTCCCGGATCTCCCACTGGGCGTCGCCGAAGCTGCGAATCGCGATGACGTGCATCAGGCTGCGGGCGTTCACCGTCATCGTCCCGTTCACGGGCGTGGCGGTGGGGAGGAGGTAGCGGGCGTCCTCCCGCGGGACCCCGGCCTCCACCAGCGTACGGTACGCGGCCAGGGCTCCCTCCAGCACCCCCCGCACCAACGCCTCCCGCTCCTCCCGGGGCAGGGCGATCTCGTGAACGCCTCCTTCCCGGGCCCGAACCTCGGGCTCCGTGAAGCTGGGGGGCCAGACGAAGTCCTCGGGCGTCAACCCCTTCAGGCTGACGAACCGCCCGCTCTGGATGTCAAAGCTGGCCAGGCGGTGGCGGGTGAGCTGGGCCAGCGTCACACGGCTCATCCCCTCGATGCCGAAGGTGATGGAGGGGTGTTCGAAGGGGCCCCAGTGGCCCGCCGTCATGAGCTGGGCGATGAAGTTCTCCATCTTCTCCTCCATGGTGGCCCCCTTGATGGGTTTCATCACCTCCTCGAAGCTCGCCGTCCACGGGGACGTCTTCATGTAATCGCCCCGGGCCGCCCGGCACACCATCCGTTCCGGGTCGGGTGTGGCCTCCCCCCTGCGGACGCGGACCATGGACCTCCTCTCCCGCCGGCTCGTCAACTCTGCACGGCTAATAAACCCTCGGCGGGGGAGCGGTGCGCCGCCCTCCACCCCCGGATCTGGTTGAAGCTCATATAGGGCATGCGGGATACGTACACGTATGGACACGGATTCGAGGAAGGTCCAGAAGATGGGCCTTTCCAGCCTGGGCATCTCCCTCCCCAAGGCGTGGACGAGCGCCCTGGGCTTGGAGGCCGGGACCGTCCTGCAGCTTGTCCGGGAGGAGGACGGCTCCGTACGTATCGAGCCGCCCGGCCGCGCCCCGTCCGACGTGTCGGCGTGCCGAGTCCGGGCCGAGGCGTGCGAGGACCCCCGGACCCTGGAGCGCGTCGTCATCGGCAACTACCTCCTGGGAAGGGACACGGTGCAGGTGGTCTCCCGGACGCCGTTGGCGGAGGACGTGTTGGGAGAGGTCTACAGCGCCGTGGACAAGCTCACGGGGATGACCATCGTGGAGCAGGAGGATCGCTCAATCGTCCTGGAGAGCTTCGTGGAGCCCACGAAGTTCCCCGTGCGCGGCTTGCTGCGGCGTCTCCAGTACCTGGCGGAGCGGATGATCAAGCTCTCCCTGGAGGGCATCACGAAGCCCGACGAGGGCGTGCCCGCGGACCTGCTTCGCCTGGAGGAGGAGACGGACGGCCTCTACTGGCTCATCACCCGCCAGCTTCGGGTGGCGGCCCGGGACCGCACCGCCGGCTCCCAGATCGGTGAGACGGACCCCTGGCACATCGCCGGGGACGTCCTGGTGGCCGCCATGCTGGAGCGCGTCGCCGACGTGGCCCTGGACCTCCTGGAGCGGCGGCGGGCGGTGGCCCTGGAGCTCTCTGGGTTCCCGGAGAAGATCTCCACCCGTTTCTTCGCCCTGGGGGAGCAGGTGCAGGACGTCGCCCGCGGTGCCCTCGACGCGTTCTTCCGAGGGGATGTGGCCGCCGCGTCGCGGGTCCTGGAAACCATCCAGGAGGCGGAGGAGGAGGCGCATCGCCTGGCGGCGACGATCCCCATGGCGGCGGACATCGACGCCCAGTACTGCGTCCTCTGCCTTCAGCTCAAGACGGCCCTCCAGTCCCTGGCCCACATGGCCGTCTACTACGGCACCATCGCCCATGTGGCGCTGAACCGGGCGCTGGAGGGGGACACCCGGGTCTGCGAGGCGCTGCCGACCTGATGGCGGTCTAGTGGCTCCGTCGCTGGGCCAGGGCCACCTTGGCCTCGGCGCGGGACCCCACTGCCTCCAGGAGCCCCTCGCGGAAGGCGTCGCCGTCCTCCCGAGGGAAGAGGGACGCCCACTCCACCAGGTAGCCCTCCTTCAGGGCGCCCTGCAGGGCCCGCGCCCCATCCTCCGTCCGGGCGAGAAGCGTCCCAAAACCCTCCGGGGAGCCTGTGGCACCCGCCGAGATGTCCGCCAGGTTGTTGGCGTAGTCCTCGCACGCCAGGCAGCTGGAGTCGAAGGCGAGGTAGAGGTCGTCCAGGTCCGCCCGAACCTCCGTCCCGTCATGGAAGGTTGCGTGCACCTCCTCTCCAACCTGCACGGACCGCAGCAGGCGCCCCTGGGTCCCCAGGGCGCGCTCGCAGAAGGACCGCTTCCACCGGGCGTTGGACAGCGTCGCGTAGCAGAAGCCCCCGATAATCAGGCGGATGTCCCGGCTGGGGGGCACGTTGTTGAGCTGCATCCTGCGGACCATGCGGACCTGGCAGGGGCTGGCCACCAGGGCCAGGCGCAGGGGGTCCTCCCGAGAGCGGTAGAGGTCCCGCAGGAACCGGGTCGTGGCGGGCTTCTTGAACCTGTAGCCCGTGGCGGTCACCGCCTCCTCTCCTTCGCTGGCCAGAAGGAGACCGGTGGGCGTCAGGCCCCCGGGGGCGGGCACCACGGCGGCGTCAATCTGCCCGCTCTCCAGCAGGTACTTCAACAGGGCAGGCACCGCGCCTCCGTCGCCGGCCTTGCCCTTCACGCTCCAGTCGCCGGCCATGACGCTGGCGGCCCGTTCGACATGGCCGATGCCGCTCTCCGTCGTGCGGTACAAACTCGCCATGGCCTCATCCAGGGACTTGACCTCCGGACAGGAGGCGTAGCAGATGCCGGATCCAAGGCAGTCCGTGGGCGTGTACTCGAACCGGTCGCCCACGAGGGTCACAGCGTCGCACCCCTCCTGGGTGCAGGCGTCCACGCACACGAGGCAGTACGTGCAGGTCTCCTCGTCGTAGACCTCCTCCAGCAGCTCCTTGAAGGTCTTGGGTGGCCTGTCCCAGTAGCTCTCGGCCAGCGAAGCCATGGCATGGCCAGGTACCCTACGGAACCTAAGGGTTGGGCAAGGACAATGCGTGGCGGTACGTAAAGTACGTAAACCGTGCCCCCGTCCGTCGGATTGGAGGGCACGCCCACGACCTCCCCAGCGAGCGTGAAGGAGTACGAGTTTGACCTGCGGGTCCTGCGCCTGGCCGGCACGGAGGAGGCCGGCCCCGCCGTGCCGGCGGAGTCGCCCCCGCCGATCCTCCGGGGATGCTTCGCGGCGGCCGACCAGGAGCATCGCCGCCTGACCACGACCATCAACCCCAAGTTCTACTACGAGCTGGCCGTCCCGGCCCACGCGGAGGTGGACGAGGAGACGGCAAGGGGGCTCATCGCGAGCCTGCAGCTGGACGACTCCTTCCCCGGGGTCTTCGGCCCC
The DNA here is from genome assembly GCA_964348155.1 of uncultured Methanomassiliicoccales archaeon. Classification (GTDB taxonomy): domain Archaea; phylum Thermoplasmatota; class Thermoplasmata; order RBG-16-68-12; family JAJISG01; genus JAJISG01. The sequence goes on along the minus strand of CAYGBN010000028.1, from coordinate 13,563 downwards.
CAGCAGGTGACCTTCGAGGGGAGGGCGTACAAGGTGTGGATTCAGGCCTTCCCCTGCGGGTAGCCACGCCCTGTATTTACGACGGCGGTCCCGTTCCCTCTTCTATATACAATCTGCACAGTCAATACAAGTCCTCTTTCAGCCCCCAGCCGATTGTAGGTGCGGTGGACGTGTGGCACGGGGTCGCCTGATACCCGACAGGGTACCCATCTCCGCTGTCCCGCCAGCGGAGCGCCTCACCTCCTACGACGAATGCCTCCTCCTGTACAGCCGGGAGGAGGCCATCCAGGAGGCGCAGCGGTGCGTGCAGTGCGCGAAGCCCTGGTGCAACCTCGCCTGCCCCATCCTCCAGGACGCCCGGGAGTACTGCAGGCAGATCGCCGAGGGCGACTTCGAAGGCGCCGTGGACACCATCCTCCTGGACAACCCCCTGGCGGGCTGCCTGGGGAAGGTGTGCTACAGCTACTGCGAGGACGCCTGCGTCGTGGGGAAGAAGGGGGACCCCGTGGCCATCCGCCACCTCAAGTGGGCGGCCCTGGAGTACGGGAACGGCGGGCGGACCTACCGGCGGGAAGGGACGCGGGACCAGGCCGTGGCCGTGGTGGGCGCGGGCCCCGCGGGCCTCACGGCCGCATGGGAGCTGGCGAAGCGAGGCGATCGGGTGACGGTCTTCGAGGCGTCGGAGAAGCTGGGCGGCCTCGTGACGCAGACCATACCTCCTTACCGCCTGTCGCACGAGACCTTCGCCGAGGACCTGGCCCGCCTGGAGCCTCTGGGGATCGAGGTCCGGACGGGAGTGCGCATCGGGAAGGACCTGCCCCTCGAGTCCCTTCTGGAGAATGGCTTTGACGCGGTCTTCGTGGGCATCGGGACCCACCACCCCTGGACCCTGAACCTCCCGGGGAAGGACCTCCCCGGCGTCTACATCGCCCTGGACTTCCTCAAACAGGTCTTCGACGGCGACCCCCCACCCGTGGGGGGCACGGTGGCGATCATCGGGGGCGGGGACGTGGCCATGGACTGCTCCCGGACGGTCCTCCGCATGGGGGCCGAGAAGTCGGTCATCCTCTACCGCCGGACGCGGGAGGAGATGCCCGCGTCGCCGGAGGAGCTGGAGGAGGCCGTGGAGGAGGGCGTGGCCGTGAACTACCTGGTGTCCCCCGTGGAGTTCCGGGGAGAGGAGCGGGTGGAGGCCGTGGTCTGCCAGAAGATGGAGCTCGGACCTCCGGACGACTCCGGCCGCCGTCGCCCGGTCCCCATCGAGGGGGAGACAGTGACCTTCCCCGTGGACTACGTCCTCGTGGCCATCGGCCAGAAGGCGGACCTGGAGGGGCTCCCCGACCTGGGCCTGGAGATGGCCCGCGACGGCAGCATCCAGGCGGACCCCGAGACGTGTGAGACGTCGCTCCCCGGGGTCTACGCGGGGGGCGGACCCTCCATCGTGCACGCCATGGCCCAGGGCCGGAAGGCGGCGCAGAGCATCGCGGCCTACCTGGAAGGGCGCTCGGAGACTACCACAGCGGCCGCTCCGACGTAAGCTCCACCATCCGCTCCAGACGCTCCCAGGCGGCGTCCACCTCCGCCTGGATCCGCTCCGTCATCGCCTCTGTCAGGTGCCCGAAGCGGTCCTGCGTGCTAAGGTACTCCACGACCGGACGGGGCTTCGACGGCCGGCGGTTGATCTTGTAGACACCGTTCTCCACCTCGTAAAGGGGGAAGACCCGGCTGTCCACGCCCAGGCGGGCGATCTCCACCGTCTTCTCCGAGGAGTACCTCCACCCGGGGGGACAGGGGCTCAGGATGTGGAGGAACTTCGGTCCGGGGATCTCCCGGGCGCGGCGCGCCTTACGCACCAGGTCCTCCGGGAAGCTGATGGAGGCCGTGGCGGCGTAGGGGACCCGATGGGCCAGCACGATGCTCATCATGTCCTTCTTGGGCTGCCGCTTGCCCTGCCCGTCCTCCCCCACCGGCGTCGTGGTGGTCCAGGCCCCCGGCGGAGTGGCGCCGCTGCGCTGGATGCCCGTGTTCATGTAGGCCTCGTTGTCGTACATCACGTAGAGGCCGTCGTCGCCCCGCTCCAGCATGCCCGAGAGCGCCTGGAGTCCGATGTCCGCGGTGCCGCCGTCTCCGGCGAACCCGACGACGGCCACGTCCTCCACGCCCCGGACCTCCAGGGCCGCCCGGATGCCGGCCACGGAGGCGCCCGTGGACTCGAAGGCCGTGTTCACGAAGGGCACCTCCAGGTACGCCTTGGGGTAGTTCCCCGCCAGCACGGCCCAGCAGCACGCGGGGATGCTCAGCATGGTTCGGGGCCCTAACCCCTTCAGCAGGTAGCGCATGGCCAAAACGGCGCCGCACCCCAGGCAGCCCAAGTGGCCGCCCACGACGTACTCCTCTCGCGGGATGGAGGTCTTCACGGGCATCGTCACACCTCCTCGTAGGGTCTGAGGTCCGCCCACGAAACGCCGCCCGCCTCCGCGTGCAGCGCCTCCTTCAGGCAGCTCTGCAGGACCTCGGGGGGCAGGTCCCGCCCTCCCACGCCGGCGTAGAACCCCCGTACGACGGGGCAGGGGGACAAGCCGTCCACCGCGGCAGCAACCTCCGTGTAGAGGGGCCCGCCGTAGGTGCCCGTGAAGGATCGATCCATAATCGCCAGGGCGTCGACCTCCTTGGACAGGGTGCGCACCTCTTCCCGGGGGAACGGGCGGAAGAAGCGGACCTTCGCAAGGCCCGCCCGAACGCCCTCCTCCCGCAGCGCGTCCACGGCCACCCGGCCGGTGGAGGCGGCGGTGCCCATGGCCATCAGGACCACCTCCGCCTCGTCGCAGCGGTAACGCTCCAGCAGGCCTCCCCACGACCGCCCGAAGGCCTGCTCGAACTCCGCGTCGACCTCCGGGACGCGCCGGGCGGCGAGATCCATGGCCTTCGCCAGGCCGTAGCGGAACTCCTCGTACAGGTCCGGACCCGCCAGGACGTTGAAGCCCAGGGGCTCGTCCACGTCCAGGATGCGGTCCGGGAGGAACGGCGGCAGGAAGGCGTCCACCAGGGTCTGGTGCGGGATGTCCACCGGCTCCGCCGTGTGGGAGAGGTAGAAGGCGTCCTCCATGATCATGACGGGGAGGCTGATCCCTTTCTCCTCCCCCAACCGGTAGGCCTGGACGACCATGTCCAAGACCTCCTGGTTGTTCTCCGCGTAGACCTGGATCCAGTTTGTGTCCCGCTGGGCCATGGAGTCCGTGTGGTCGGCCCAGATGTTCCACGGCGGGCCGACGGAGCGGTTGATGACCCCCATGACCACGGGCGTCCGCTGCCCCGCGGCCCAGTGGAGGAGCTCGTGCATCAGGAGGAGGCCCTGGGAGGAGGTGGCGGTGTAGGTCCGCGCCCCCGCTAGGGAGGCGGAGATGCACGCCTGCATGGCACTATGCTCGCTCTCCACGGTGAGGTACTTCGCCTCCAGCTC
>CAYGBN010000028.1:4465-10053 GCA_964348155.1 uncultured Methanomassiliicoccales archaeon | reverse complement strand
GGTAGGCGGCGATCACCTGGGCCCGGGAGAGCCTGGCCCCCCAGGCCTGGGCCTCGTTCCCCGTCATCACCTTCTTCACGGCAGCTCCTCCCGCACCAGTGTCAGGGCCTCGGGGCGGCACTCGTTCACGCAGATGCCGCACCCCTTGCACAGGCCGTAGTCGATCCAGGGCCACCCCTCCTCGTCGAGGTCGATGGCCATGTCGGGACAGAACTTCCAGCACATGTTGCACTTCGTGCACTTGGCCAGGTCCAGGATGGGCTTGAAGGTCCGCCAGCTGGCCCCCGCCCGCCCCGCCCCCGTGGGCCGGGCGATGGGGGAGGGCGTCAGGAGGGGGGCCTCTTCACGCAGCAAGGAGGGCCACCTCCCGGGACATCCTGCCATGGGCCGCCTTGCACGCCGCGACGTTGGTCTCGGCCCGGCGATGGACGAACTCCGGAATGCTCGCGACGAGGTTCTCGAGGGAGACCAGGTCTGTGGCGGCGGAGAAGGCCCCCAGGATCGCCGTGTTGACGATGGGGGCCGTGTGGCTGCCCAGCCCGTGCTCCAGGCTCACCGAGGTGGCATCGAAGACGATGGTGCGGTACGAGACAGAGGCGGGGAGCTTCATTTCTGGCGGCCCGTTGACGAGGAGAAGCCCCCCCTCCCGGAGGCCCTGCGTGACGTCGACGGCCTTCCAGAGGGACGGGTCCATCACCACAACGTACTCCGGCTGCCGAACGATGGACTTCACGCGAATGGGCTTGTCGCTGATCCGGGTGAAGGCCATGAGGGGGGCACCCCGCCGCTCCACGCCGAAGAAGGGGAAACTCTGAACGTCCTTCCCTTGGCGGAAGGCGGCGCTGGCGAGAATCTCGGAGGCAAGGACCACTCCCTGGCCGCCCCGTCCGTGGAACCTCACCTCGATCATGCTGAGGCCAGCAGGAAATGCGGCTGGGTTCATGTTCAACCTAGCGCAATTACAATACATACGAGCACGCCCTCGGGCTCACGGGTATGCACAGCCTCCCGGCCAGGTATGGGCGAGGGGTGACAAGTGATAGCGGGACCGGAACGCCTTAATATAACATAGTGTTACTATGTACATAGCAAGCGTAGGTGAAGGTGAGGAAGATGCTGGCCTACGGCAGAATCCCCGAACCCCGTGCAACGGCCGTCGAGCCCCCCATCCGCGACCTTGCGGAGGCTCCTCTCCCGGCATCCCCGTTGCCCAAGGACGTCTGCGAGCGCTCGCGGCGCTCCATCGCCCAGGCACGAGGCCCCCTGCTGGAGGCACGCAGCGCGCTCACAAAGCGTCTGGCCAACGCCGATCTCCCCGGCGAGGCCCGCCTCTACCTCGAGAATGCCCTGGACGCCCTGAACAAGGCGGAGGGTCGTCTCGAGGCGGCCCTGGCGCGCCTGGGAGAGGCAGAGGAGCGCCTCGAAGATCACCCGTAACCTCGAGGCGCTCCGGATCCAGGTGTCCCCTCCGCCTCCAACCCCGCCGTGGTTTTCTCCTCCCCATCCACTGGCGGGGCCCCTAGAAGTGAGAACGGGTCAGGGTGCCACGGAGGAGGTATGTGGGCCCATGCCTTAGGTGTGGGGACTAGCACGGCGGCCAGTTGGCATGAGCCCCCCAGGCGAAGGCCTTCTCCAAGGCTGGCGGCACTTCGACACCACTGTCCCGTTCCCGCAGGGGGTTGCGCACCTAGCCTAGTTATAGATTGAGTTACGATTGTATAGGGATGTCTATAGTCCTCACGCAATCTCGTAACTCGTGGAGACTTGGACCCCGCCCCGCTGCAGCATGAGGAGGACGGAACAGTACTTCTCCTTGGACAAACGGATGGCCCGCTCCACCGCGCTCTTCTCGAGCCCCTTCCCGCGGAGACGGAACTTCAGGTGCATGGTTGTCAGGACTCTGGGACTCTCAGAGGCTCGCTTCGCCTCCAACTCCACCTGCAGGTCCTCCAAGGGTTGGCCCATCCGTCCCAGGATGTGAACCACGTCCGTGGCGCTGCAGGTCCCCGCCGCCAGGAACGCCGCCTCCATAGGGCTGGGCCCAAGGGTCTCCCCCTCGGAGGCGTCGAGGATCAGCTCCTGCGACGTCTCCGTGGTTGCGAGGAACCGCAGTTTCTCCATGTGCTTGACCCGTCCGCGCGTGGCATCACCGCCGCAGCCAACAAGCCCAGGCTAAAGGCCTTTCCCGTGCCCGATGGGTTGATATCGCCTCGTGGGTTCCGCGGAAGGGGGGCAGAGCCGTGGCCTGGCGGAGGGTGATCGCGCACGTGGACGCAAGGCGACTGGAGGACACGATGCACCCAGGGAAACCCCCTCTCTCCCCTGGAAAGCGACGACGCTTGAACGCGCTCTTCTTGCAGGAGACCCTGGAGGCCGTGCAGGCGTCGCGGATGGTGAACGGGATCCACGCAATCTGCCACAGCCGTTCCCTCCTGGCGGTGGCCCGGCGGCAAGGCGTGGAGGCCGTCCCGGCTGGCGCGGAGGCCGTGGCACCGCAGCTCCCCTCCTCCCAAGGGGCGTCGCTGACACTTCACATGGCCGGCCTCCTGCCCCTCCTGGAGGCGCAGGACGTGGCCTTTCTCGTCGGTCGGGCCTTGGACGGGCCGAGAGACGTGGTGGTCACGCCCCCGCATCGGAGGGAGGCCACCATCCTCCTGGGACCGGACGGGGACCTCTCCGGCGACGGACTTCGCTCGCCGGCGGAGAGGAGGAAGGCGCCGGGCCGGGGCTGGGAGCTCTACCGCATGGAGGCGGCCCTGGAGGTTTGGGAACCCGACGACTTGGACCGCGTTCTCCGCTCGCCGCGGACGTCACGAGGGAAGGAGTCCCTTCGATCCTGGCTCCGTCGCAGCCGGCCACCAGGGAGGGGCTGAGCCATGGGCCGCGTGGAGATCCTTCCCGTGCGGGGCCTGCCGGAGGTTCGGCTCGGCAACGACCTGGCCTCCCTCATCAAGGCGGCCCTGGTCGACATGGGCCTCCGCCTCCTGGACGGCGATGTTCTGGTGGTCAGCCAGAAGGTGGTGTCCAAGGCGGAGGGAAGTGTCGTGCGTCGCGAGGAGGTGGCCCCCTCCCCTCGGGCCCGCGAGCTCGCCGAGGACACGGGCAAGTCCCCCGCCCACGTGGAGGTCATCCTCCGCCAGACGAAGCGGGTCGTCCGCGTGGAGAGGGAGCGGGGCGTCCTCATCATGGAGACGCCCCACGGCTTCGTCTGCGCCAACGCGGGGGTGGACCGGTCGAACGTGGGGGAAGGGGAGGTCTACAGCACGTTGCCGGAGGATCCCGACGCGTCGGCCCGCGCCTTGCGGATGGCGCTGGAGGAGGCCTTCTCCGTCCGCTTGGCCGTCATCGTGAGCGACAGCTTTGGGCGTCCATGGCGCCTGGGGCAGACGGACGTCGCCCTGGGAGTCTCGGGAATGCGCCCCTTCCGCGACCATCGGGGGCAGCGGGACCCCTTCGGGTACGAGCTCAGGAGCTCCAACGTCGCCTTGGCGGACGAACTGGCTGCGGCGGCGGAGATGGTGAAGGGGAAGGTGGACGGCATCCCCGTCGCCGTCGTGCGAGGCGTGCGGTGGGAGCCCGGAGAGGGGAGGGGCGCGGACCTCCTGCGTACGGAGGAAGAGGATTTGTTCCGTTGACGCCTGCTTGACCCGTCAACCCTCCGGGGGCATGGGGGCGGGCCGCCCCCATGCCATGAGGAGGCCGGAGACGATCATGAGCGCGCCCAGGACGAGCATGGCCCCGCCGGACACCGCGGTCATCCCCATCGTGAAGAGATCCGTCGTGATCATGATGGCGCCGGCAACCACCATGAGGCCGCCGTAGAGCAGCATGGCCGCCCCTTGGGGCCGCATGGGAATGCTTAGCCCCGCGACCAAGACGATACCGTTCGCCAGCACCACAACGCCGAGGATGAGGAGGAGCCAGGCGGGGAGAGGGTCAGGGCCCATCATCATGGAGGAGCCCGCCCTCAGGGATGCGACGGCCGCGGCCACGGCGACCCCGCCGTTGAGCATGGCAAGGAGGCCCGGGAGCAAGGGACGCATGGCCACCCATCCCCTCCTTGGGGATTAAAGGTTGGCTGCGGCGGGCCAGGACCTCGCCTCCGGGGCGAGGAATCTTCTCTCGCCTCGGACGCACGAACAAAGGCTTAAGTCAGGGTGGGGGGATGCTGCGGCGATTCCGTGCGCCGTAGCCTCCCCCTCCTCCTCATCCTCTTTGCGCTCCTCCTCCTGACTGGTTCTTCCCAGAGGGCCGTGGCCCAGGAGGCGATCGACCTCCCCGACTACACCGCTGGGGACTTCTGGACCTACGAGGTCCTCGTCCCCGACCTGGACGCACTCCTGGAAGATCTGGACGAGAACGCGACGATCACCTTCGATGCCGAGCTCACGACCACCATCGAGGGCGTGGAGGAGCGGGACGTCGATGGCGCGGCCGTGGCCGTGTACAACGCCTCTCAGCACGCGGAGTTCACCTTCACCGGCGCCGTGAACGTCACCTTCTTTGACCTCATCCTCAACGCGACCTTCGAGGCTAACCTGACCTTGGACGGGAGCGTGTTCCTGACGGAGGCGGGACTGGAGATGGTGGCCGCGGAGCTCGAGTTCGAGGCGGAGGCTACCATCACCACCGAGGAAGGCGGCTTCGAGGTCGCCATCGGCGCCGACGCCAACGGGACGCTCCAGGCGGAGTTCGAGTACATAGAGGACACGTGGGAGTTCCCCCTGGAGGTCGGGAGTCAAGGACAGGAGGCCCTCCAGGTCACCGGCAGCGCGTTTGTCCGCGCCACTGTCCTGGGCAACACCACGGACACGAGCACGCCCCTGGAGGCCAATGCGACATTCGCCCATGAGGTGGAAGGTGTCGACACCGTCGAGGTCCCCGCCGGAACCTTCGACACCTTGGTGATTAACACCACCGTCGAGGAGGATGCGGAGGCCGTCGGGTACATGCTGACGTACTGGTCCTCCGAGGCAGGGGGTCCCGTGAAGCGCGACCTCTTCGCGGAAGGGCAGCACGTTGCGGCGCTGAACCTCGTCGAGTACCGCTACCGGGCCGCCCAGCGCCTCACAATCCTGGGGCTGGACGCCATCTACTGGATCCCCATCGGCGTAGGCGTCGCTGTGATCGTCGCCGTCCTCGTGCGCCTGACTCTCTTCCGAGGGTAGGCGCCTCGGAGACCCCGCCTGCGGGCAACGTATTTATCAGCCTGGGGCATGAAACGGCGGAGGGAGGGCATCCTGCCTAGGGACGACCCCGCGGGAGCACGGAAGAGGGCCTCGTTCTGGTCCTTGGGCACCAAGCGGCTGGCGGGGACGGCCATGCTCGCGGCCATGGCGGCGGTCCTCGAGGCCATCCCCGGGATGGACCTCCCCTTCCCTCTCCTCCCGCGCCTCACGCTGGATCCCGTCGGCATCCCCATCGCCATGGCTGCCATCCTCTACGGGCCGGTGGCGGGAGGGATTGCGGCCGTCGTGGGAGGGGCCCCCCTCCTCCTGCGAGGGAGGATCGACAGCGGCTCCTTCAAGATCACAGCCGAAGGCGCGACGGCGATCCCCCTCGCCCTGGCCCTCTACGGCCTCCACCGC
>CAYGBN010000028.1:0-4455 GCA_964348155.1 uncultured Methanomassiliicoccales archaeon | reverse complement strand
GTCCGGCCCCCGGTCCCGCTCGGGGCGCGGGTTGGCCGTGGGCGTCTCCTGGCTCGTGGCAGTGGGCGCCCGGGTCGCCGTGATGACCCCCTTCAACTACGTGTTCCTCCCCTTCTTCTACGGGACTCCCCTGGAGGCCGTGCGGAGCCTCCTTCCCTACCTCGCCGTCTTCAACCTCGTCCAGGGACTCCTGGTGGTCATCCCCGCCTTCCTCTTCGTCGCTAGGCTCCCCCCCGACCTGAAGCCCGCATGGCTCGTCCCCCAGGAGGCCTGAGGCATCCCCGCCGCCGCCGTCGAGGTGAAGGGGGTTTCCTTTCGATATCAGGGGGGCCGCGCCCCGGCGCTGTCCGACGTCGACCTGGAGATTCGCGTCGGGGAGCGCGTCCTCCTCACCGGCCCCACGGGCTCCGGGAAGTCCACCCTCCTGCGGCTGATGAACGGCCTGATCCCCCACTTCCACGAGGGGGAGTTCACGGGCGTCGTCCGCGTCCTGGGGGAGGACACGCGGCGCACGCGGCCGAACCGTCTAGCCACCCGGGTGGGGACGGTCTTCCAGTTCCCGGAGGAGCAGATCGTGGCCTCCCGGGTCGGGCGGGACGTCGCCTTCGGCCTGGAGAACCTCCTGGTGCGTTCGGAGGCCATCGCGCCTCGGGTGCAGACGGCCCTGGAGTGGGCGGGCCTAGACGGCCTGAAGGACCGGGAGACCTCCGGCCTGAGCGGTGGGGAGAAGCAGCGCCTGGCCCTGGCGTCGATCCTGGCCATGGAGCCCGCGATGCTCCTCCTTGACGAGCCCGCCTCCGAGCTGGACCCGCGGGGACGGAGCGAGCTGCTGCGCCTGGTGGAAGAGGCCTCCCGGATTGCCGAGAGGACCGTCGTTCTGGCGGACCATCGGCTGGAGGACGTGGTGGGCCTGGCGGACCGGGTCGTGGTCCTCGGGGAAGGCCGCGTGGCGCTGGACGGCCCGCCTCGTGAGGTGCTAGCGGACGATTGTCTCCCGGATATGGGCGTGGAGGTCCCCCCAGGCGTCCAGGTGGGACGGCTCCTGCGAGAGGAGGGCCACGTCGTCGAGCCCTGGCCCCTGTCCCTGGAGGATGCGGCGGAGGCATTGAGGGAAGCGAGGAGGGAGGTCCGTGCCCGACGAAGCCCCCATCCTTGAGCTGCGCGGCGTTTACTTCGCCTATCCCGGCGGTGTCGAGGCCCTTCGCGGCGTCGACCTCGACCTCCACAGGGGCGAGAGGGTGGCCCTCCTGGGGGAGAACGGCTCGGGGAAGACCACTCTGGCGCGCCTCCTGCTTGGCCTCCTCCGCCCCACGAAGGGCACCGTCCGCGTGAATGGCGTGGATGGGACCCGGGCCTCCTCCCACGAGCTCGCACGATGGGTCGGCCTCTCGTTCCAGAACCCCGACCATCAGATCTTCGAGCGCACGGTCGCGGATGAGGTGGCCTTCGGGCCGCGGAACTACGGCCTCTCGGCGAGGGAGGTCGAGGGGCGGGTGGACCGTGAGCTGAAGCGGTTCTGCCTGGAGGACCATCGCCACGCCCCTCCCACGTTCCTCAGCGGCGGCGAGCGGAAGCAGGTAGCCTTTGCCTCCACTTTCGCCCTGGACCCCGCCATCCTCCTCCTGGATGAGCCCACGAAGGGGATGGATTACGGGAGGAAGCGGCGGCTGGCGGCGGTGCTCGATCATCGGGTCAAGGAAGGACGGACGGTGGTGGTGATTACCCACGACATCGAGTTCGCCTACGCGTCGACGGAGCGGGCCGTCGTGCTCCAGGGGGGCCAGGTGCTCACCGACGGTCCCACGGCGCAGGTCCTCGCCGATCCCCGCGTGGAGGAGGCGGGGTTGTGCCGACCGGCCCTGGTCCGCCTCGCGACCCTCGTGGAGGGGGCGCCCCGGGCCCCCCGATCGGTGGAGGAGATTCTTCGCGCCCTGGAGGTGATGCCGTCGTGGACGTGACCCACGCCTTCCTCTACCAGGAGGACGACACCCCCCTGCATCATCTGGACCCGCGGGCGAAGCTCGTCCTGGCCCTCTCCCTCGTTGTCTTCCTCTGGATCCGGCGGGAGGTGTGGGTCCTCCTCCTCGCCCTCCTGCCCCTGGCCGCCCTCATCCGCGTGGGGCGGCTGGGAAGGGGGCTGCGGGGCCTCCTTCGAACCTACGTCCTCCTGGGCGTCCTCCTGGTCCCCCTCAACGCCCTCCTCTACTCCCTCTACGGGCAAGCCCCAGCGGAGCCGGCGGCCCTCCTCTCCCTCACCCCCGCCGGGACGCCGCTCCTCGGCCACCTGTTCATCACCGCCGACGGGCTGGCGCGCAGCGTCTCCGTCTTCCTCCGTCTTGTGCTCATGCTCCTAGCCATGAGCGTCTTCTTCATGACCACGGAGCTGGACGCCATCCAGGCGCTCCTGCTGAAGCTCCGGGTCCCCATGGTCCTCGTGCTGACTTTGGGCTTCGCCTTCCGCCTCATGCCGTTCCTGGCCGAGGAAGTGCGCAGGATCCGGGAGGCCCAGGCCGCCCGAGGCTTGGACGCCCGCTCCGGGGGGCTTCTGCGGCGGTACTGGAAGGCCGTCGTCCCGGTGGTCATGCCCTTGGTGGTGAGCGCCCTTCGGCGGGCCCTCCGCTTTGCCGAGGCGCTCGAGGCGAGGGCGACGTTCGCCCATCCCCGAAGGAGCCAGTCCCTGACCCTCCGCTTCGAGGGGCGCGACATGGCGGTGGCGAGCGTGGCCGCGGCCCTCCTCGGCATTTCCGTGCTCCTCCTCCGCCTGCAGCCGGTGGTGTGAGGGACGCCCGAGGCTCATCCCCCGGCCACCAGGAAGAGGCCCGCCACAAAGAGGACGAAAGCGGCGGCTTCCCGCCAACCCAGGCCCTCCCGCAGGAGGGGTCCCGCCAGGAGGACCGTCACCACCGGGTAGGCTCCCGTCAGGGGCACCACCAGGACGGCCGGGCCCGCGGCCAGGGCCAGGGTCAGGAAGAGGACCCCGGCGGACCCGAAGGCCATGGTCACGGCGGGCCAGCCCCATCGCCTGGGGGCGCTGGGTCCATGCTCCCGTGCCCGGAGGAGGGGAAGGAGGAGCCCCGTCCCTACCACCGCGTTCGTGATCGCGAAGTAGGCGAAGGGGGGTCCCTCTCCCAACCGCAGGACCGCGAGCTTGACGAGGAACCCCCAGGCTCCCCAGAGGAGGAAGGCCAGGAGAAGGAGGACCACCCCCGGGGTGGAGGCGGGGCCGGCGCGTCGCTCCTGCCGACCCAGGAGGACGGCCGACCCCAGAAGGAGGAGAACGCCCAGGCCCTGGAGGGGGAGGAGGAATTCGGCCAAGAACAGGAGGGCCAGCACCGCCGAGAGGGCGGGGTAGGCCGCAACGATGGTCCCCACGCGAGAGATGGTGCCGCGGGCGATGGCCTCATAGTAGGTGACGTAGCCGAGCATCCCCGTGAACCCCGCCAGGAGGGCCACGAGGGCATCCTGTCGGGTTCCCAGGTCCGCAGCCCCCAGGGCAAGGTAGATGGCCAGGAAGACCGCCGCCTCCCCCAGGCTGACCACCACCACCATCCGGCGGGGTCCCAGAAGGGAGGTCCCCCGCTTCGCGGCCACCTGGCCGACGCCCCAGGCCAACGTAGCGCCCAGAGACAACGGGAGCCAAGCCTCAACCATGGCCAGCCCACCTCGCCGACGTGCGCAACGTGGTCCTTCCGCTGGCGCCTATGCGACCCCGGACCTTAGCTTCTTGCAGGCGTGGGGGAAGGGAAAGCCTTATGCCGGGGGCGTTTCGTACCCCGCCGGGGAGCACTATGGTCAACCTAGACCTTGGGGCGATCAACTACCTGGCGGTGCTGGCCGCCGGTGTCGTGGCTTGGATTGTCGGGGGGGTGTGGTACTCGCGCCCCGTCCTTGGACTCCGTTGGATGAATCTTGCAGGTGTCAGTGAGGAGCAGACCCAGCAGGGGGCCATCGTCAACTTCATTGTGGGGTTGATCCTCGCGATCCTCACGGCCCTGTTCTTGGCCTTCGTCCTGCAGGCGCTGGGCGCCTCAACGGTGCTGGACGGCATCGTGGGCGGCCTCCTTGTCTGGCTCGGGTTCCTGGCCATCCCGGCCTTCCTTGGGGTCGTCTACGAGAAGCGTCCGGTGGCGCTCTACGCCCTCAACCAGGGCTACTACTTCGTGGGGTTCCTCCTGATGGGGATCATCCTCGCCGTGTGGGTCTAGAGAGCCGTCCTTCCCCTACCCGCGATTCCGACGCGATGGACCGGCGGGGATTTGAACCCCGGACCTCCACCATGCCAAGGTGGCGATCTTCCAGCTGATCTACCGGCCCTCTCGGCTTCTAAGGGACGTCCGAATAAAAACCTACTCGCGGGCTACCGGCGTCTCCGCCGCATGCGGGCGTCGACCTGCTGGAGGGAGAGGACGGACACCTCCTCCTGGGCCTTCCGCTTACCCTTCGTGTAGGCGAGGT
>CAYGBN010000027.1:0-21889 GCA_964348155.1 uncultured Methanomassiliicoccales archaeon | reverse complement strand
GAGGGACGTGGCGATGGTGCGTCGGACTTCCGAGAGCGAGAGCTGCTTGGTCGCTTCTGCCATGCGTTCAAACCTCCTGAGGCGGGCAGACAGCGGAGCATAAAAGAGCTTTACGGGTCCGGGGCCTGGGTGGGAGCGCTCCTTCGAAACGGAGCACTGCTGCGATATCGCTGTCTACACAGGGATGATATCCCCTTCTGAACTATTGGTCGGGGGGCTACCGACATGGATGAGGATCGCGGTCCACGAAGGGCACTCGTCAGAGACGTTCCATCGACCTACGGCAGCTGTCTTACGCCCGAGGGCCGTGAAGAGGTGATTCATGTTGATCTGGCTCGCAGACAGCATCAGGCGTACTGCAACGCCCTGCGGGAGCTGGGTCTTGAGGTGGTGCACATCCCCACGGATGAAGGCTACCCGGACTCGTGCTTCGTGGAGGACCCGGCGATCGTTGTCGGTAACATTGCGATCATCTCCCGGATGGGAGCCGAATCTAGGATTGGAGAGGAGATCGCCGTTCGGAGTGCCCTGCGGGATCTCAAGGAGATTCGGGAAATCGAAGAGCCCGGGAGGCTTGACGGCGGTGATGTCATGATCATCGACCGCCAGGTCTACGTAGGCATCTCGAAGCGGACCAACCTCAGTGCGGCTAACCAGGTTCGGTCAATTGCCTCGAGTCTCGGATATGGTGTCACGCCTGTGGGGGTCAAGAAGGGTTTGCACCTCAAGTCGTCCTGCAGCTACATCGGCGAGGACGTTGTCGTAATGGTCCCCGGTCACATCGAGGGGAGCGTCTTTACACGCTACGAACGAATCGCGGTCCCCCGCAGCGAGGCTTATGCCGCCAACTGCTTGTCCCTCAGCGGAACGGTCCTTGTTCCCGAGGGATATCCCACCACAAGAAGATTGATCGAGGACCGGGGTTTCGAGACCATCTCGATGGGGATGTCCGAGTTCGAGAAGTGCGGTGGTGGCCTGACGTGCCTCTCCGTGCGCTTCTGATCTCCTCGCCCCCGCTACTCCCGCTCCAAATCATCAACTGGAATCTCCGCCTCCCTAGCCAGCCTAAAAAGGGCCTCCCAAATCTCTTCCGCTAGGGCGCCAGGGTCCGCAACAGCCTCCCATCCATACCGGAGCCGGTGGATCTGCTGGCCGAGGGGCGAGAGCTCCGCGAGCTCTGCGAAGAGCGTCTTTCCGCTCCGAGGCACATGGGCGAGGAAACAGGCCAAGGCACCTGCGGCGCCACCCGTGAACCATAGGGCGACCTCCGCGGCCTCCGCCCTACCGGAAGCCAGCGCACCCCGTAGCATTCTGAGATGGCCGATGGATCGGGCCAAGCTCACGCGGGCAGACCCTGCGAAGAGTTCAGGAGAGGTCCTCCGAGCCTTCTCGGCGAGCCGCTCGAGCCCACCCGTGGGATCGTAGAGGATCTTCAGGCTCCGCCACCCGGAGAGGTGCCCGACGAGCCAATCGTTGGGCGTCGAGATGTCCTCCTCCGCCTCGGAGGGCGTTCTCCAGAGGAAGTTCACTGGAATCCCGTCCCGTACGGTGTCATCCAGGTCTCCTCGGTGCCTCGCGAGCACAAGCATGTCCACGTCGGAGTGGGGGCCCTCCTCGCCGAGTCCGACGGAGCCCATGACCCCCACTCCCAGGATCTCCTCCCCGTACTGCTTCACCAGGTCCTCTGCGAGGTGCCGTGCCAGCCTTTGGTGAGGAGACGTCACGGGACGGCCATCCCGCAGGACCCCTTCTCCTTTCCGCCTCCCCCCGCCACGCGAGGCGGCCTTTTGGGCTGCCCTCCAGGAGTCGCGCTTCGGCCTTTAGTCGAGCTTCTCTATGTGAGGCGGCCGCAATTCGTTACCCACCAAAACCTCGTCGAAGATAGCCTGGCCGCCATAAGCCCCCAGCGTGACGTAGACCTTTCTCCCGTCTACGCTGGCCTCCCTTTCTCCAACCAAGACAACGGCGTCAACGTAGTTGTAGACCGTTTCTTCGTAGGAGACGTCCCTTGCCCATCGGCCCCATATCAGCCGGGCTCGGGAGGAGGATCGCCTGGCTACTATCCTCCCTTGAACGCCGCCGACCTCGATCATGGGTGGACCCCTCATCTCCTCGATGGCGCTCACAAGCATGGGCTTCGGTTGCTCTCTCTCTGTCACCGAATCGCCCCATAGATCGGGATCTGCCCACTCTCCCCAGAGGATCGTTTCGCTCTTGCGGAACTCCAGCCACCGTGCTAGTTCGTTCGTCGTGAGCCAGAAGACGTAGCCCTTCTCCCCTAGGTGATCCAAAACCACAAATCCGTCCACCCGGTGCTTCTTCCCAAGGACTTCCACCTCGGAGCCCGGCTTCAACCTGACCATGAGATCGCGATTGGGGTATTCCTCCAGGATGTAAGCCCGCCATCTTAGCTTCTGGATCTTTGAGCGCAGGGTCCCCACGATGACCGGGGACATGCGGTTCAATAGGGCCCCGAGGAACATCGAGACCGCCCCGACGACGATTGCCAGCAGGACTTCGTTCACCAAGGCAGTCCACCCGAGCGGTCATGAGGCGTCGGAGCGAATCCGGAACACGAGACGCTCCGACTCATGGCAGGGACCTTCAGGATGCGAACTTGGGCAGGAAGCGTCCCGTTGTCTCCATGTAGGTCCCGTACTCCTCCCCGAACCCCTCGGGGGAGGCCAGCAGGCGCTCCTCTCCCCGGGCCTGGACGTGGGCTAGCACGATGGTGACAAGTGCGAAGACCAGGAGCAGGTAGCTCAGGAACAGCGCAGCCGCACCAAGCGCCATCAGCATGTGACCCGTGTAGACCGGGTGGCGGATTGCCGCGTAGGGACCCCGGGTCACCAGCTCGTGGCTTTCCACGACGCCGTCGGTCATCATGATGGGACCCAGGAGGCGCGAACACCAGAGGATGAGCCCTCCCCCTACGACCCAGAGGAGGATGCCGAGGACCTGAAATGCTGTGTCGAAGGGGAAGGTGAAGTGAAGGACGGTCCCGTACGCGAGGTTCGGCAATATGACAACGAGAACGGGATAGAGGACGAGCACACCCTGTAAGACGTTCCAGGTCAGTCCGACCGCCCGGGGGACGGGGGTTTTTGCCCGGTGCTCGAGGGAGAGACCTCCGCGCTCCCAGCGGAGCGTGACCAGTAGAAATGCCGCAAGGCCGGCGGTGAGGCCCACCGCCACCAGTCGGACCGTGAAGGTTTCAAACATATCCTTGGATCAATCTCCCGAGCTATAGCCTTCGGCGCATCTGGGCAGGTCCTAACGCTCGCCCGGTGGGCTCACCACGCCGAGCTGCACCAAGAGCCCCAGCGCGTCAGCCTGGGACCACCCCTCAACAATCTTGCCCTCCGCAAGTCGGAACTCCGTCATGCCCGTCACGTTGACCTCCTTTCCCGTCGGCGGGATCCCCATGAAGTGCCCCTTGTGCGTTCCCTGGAACCTCCACCGGACCACAACCCGGTCCTCGTCGCCCACGACATCCTCGGTCGCGGTCCGATAGTCCGGGAAGGCCGATAGCCACAGGTCTATGTGCTTCTTGAGTCCTTCCCGATTTGCCGGAAAGGAGGGCGGAAGGAAGTGGGGCACGAACTCCTCGGAAAAGTGTTCGTCCACGAAGCGTCGGTCTCCCTTGTTCCAGACCTCCTCCAGGAACTCTCTCATCAACCTCTTGTTGATATCCTCAGCCGACATGTGTTGCACCGGCCCAACCACAGGCCATGATTGTCAAATGGTTGGCGCTCGCGCCGGTTCCCCATCCGGACCTAGAAGCCGACATCCTGTCCGGATCCGGATCCTCCGCGGGCGGGATTGGACACCCGACGTCAAACTGCCGCTACGAGGGGGGCCCAAGCTCGGCCATCCGACGGTCGATGGCCTCATCGATCCAATCCTCATCGTGCCACACATCAACGGGAATGAACGCTTTGACCGACTCGACACCCGGCAACTCTCCAGCCCGCCGGCGCATTTCGTCGAGGTCGGCCATGCGCCTCGCCACCAGAAGGGTGATGAAGTGCCCCATCTCGGGGGAAGGGGGGACCCATGCAGATAGGTAGGCCGAGTCGAACACGTGTTCAATCTCGCGAATCGCGGCCTGGGCCCTGTCTTCGTCGAGACGAAACAGGAACGCAGCCGGGACTGTGTCCTTCATGCGCGTCGGGTCGATGAGCGGAACGACGTCGATCCCTCCGTCGCTGACCATGCGGCCCAGGCGTCGGCGAATCGTCCGGTCGGTCACTCCGATCTCCCCGGAGAGGTTTTTCAGTGGCGTTCGGGCCCGCATCCGAAGCGCCTTGACGATGCGCCAGTCGAGGGGCGAGAGGTTCCTGGTGACCGGGGGCATGCGGTTGTTGTACCACTCGAAGGCGCGCGGCGCGCCCACGAGTTCCGAGACGAGGCGAAGGCGCCGCTCGAGTTCAGGCTGGTCCCGGAAGTAGAGATCGACGCACAGGTCCGGACCGAAGAAGTCGAAGATGTGGACCAGGCCCTCCACTGCCCGGAGGGCTGGATTGAGTCCCTCCTTCCTTTCGGCGGGGACACGGTAGAAGAACGACCTCCACTGAACCCCCAGGTGACGCAGGTTCGGGTAGATCTGGTACCCGGCAAGCACGCCTTCCTCTTCGAGCCGCAGCACGCGCGCCTTTGCGGTCTTGACGGAGACATCCAAGTCTCGGGCGATTCGAGACGGCTTGAGCGCGTCGGGGCCCCGGGCGCCGGAGACGAAGGGTTGGATGCCCATGGTGCGAAGGAGCCGGATGTCGAGCGCGTCCACGCTCCGGGAACAGGGGGGGAGACTAAAGGTTCACCCTCCCGGTCCGTCGGGGCACAGAGCCGCTCTGTGTGCAGCATTGGTACCCGAGGGTGCTACATTCATCAACGTGCGCATCTTTGGTCCTCCGGTCACGACCCCGGACAGTGACAGGAGGGGCGATCCTGCGGGATGTCGAAGTCGTCGTCGGAATCATCGTCGATGGAGGGCGGTTTCTGGTTGAACGACGCAGGATGGACGAGGCCATCGATCCCGGCCTCGTGGCCCTGCCCGGGGGTCACGTGGAGGAGAGCGAAACCAGAGAGGAGGCGCTGCGGCGAGAGCTCCAAGAGGAGCTGGGCATCCGCGCGCGGGGCTTGAGGTACGTGGGCAGGGGCGTTCACGTCGCGAGCAACGGGGAACGGATGAAGGCCTCCTACTACCTGGTGACGGAGTTCGAAGGACACCCCCTCGCCCGAACGGCCCAGGAGGTCTTCTGGGAAGACGACATCCTGAACTTGGATGTCGAGGCGGACCGGGACGCCATTGCGAGGGTCCGAGATCCGCCGGACGCGTGAGCGGTGCGTCCGATGGTCGTTCCGGCGCCACGGGAAAGTGTTATCTACTCGCCCGCGGCATGCCGCGTCGGGGGAACGATTGTGGCTGCGCCAACTGGATATCAGCTGTGGACCCTTGCGCTGTTGATCTATCTCCTCGTCATTCCCGTCCTGGCCCTCTACGCCCTGGGGTCGGGCCTCATCCCGTTCAAGCCGCCCTTGGCGATGATCGCGGCGATCATGCTCACCATCGGCCTGGGGGCCTTCTCCCTGGCCCTGGTGTGGTGGGGCAACCGCTGGGGCTACGTGAGCGCCCTCGTCACCGGCCTCATCGCCGTCATTGGCACCAGCGTCAACATCCGGGCCATCGGAAGGGGCGATCGGCCCAACGCACTTCTTCTCACCAACGTCCCCGGGCTGTTCTTCGCCGTGGCCCTCGTCTACGCCGCCACGCTGGGTTGGCTGGGGTAGACCAGGCAGGAGAGAACGCGTCCTGGGCCGGAGGCGGGATGTCCGCTAGGCCACGGCGATCGTCGCGGTGGCCTGGCTGGAACCCACGAAGACGACCCGGATCACGTAGGTTGCGGGCGCGGGAACGAGGTCTCCCGCGTCGTCGCGTTGGTCCCACTCCGTGACGTCCTGGTAACTCTCGCCTGGATCCAGCCTGACGAAGGTGAGGGGCGACGGGCAGAACTGATGCCTGCCCACGTCGAACACGACGTCGCCCCCCAGATCCTCCACCTGGAAGAACCATCCGCACGAGAGGCCGGAGGTGACGAGGAGAGGCCAGTCGGCGGTGTTGGTCAGGGAAACGGCGATGCGGACCGTCTCCCCTTGAGCGTAGGTGGCCTTGTCCGTCCCCGCCTCCGCCTGCAGGTGCTCGACGAGCGAGACCTCCAGGCCGATGATAACGGGGCCGGTGACGTTCGCGAGGTTCCCTTCGACAAACTCGAACCATACGAACACCAGGTACCATGCGGGCACGGGAACGGGCCCCCCCGCCTCATCCCTCTGGGACCACGTCACGTTCGACCGGAGCGCCGCCCCCGGCGGGATGACGACCTCGCTGGCACCCGGAAGGCAGAGCATGTCCACCCGGGAGTCGTAGTGGGTTCCGTCCTGGCCGTCCACCGTGAAGTACCCCGGGCACGAGGTGTTGGCGTGCAGCGCGACGGGCGTCGGACCGCGGTTGACGAGGGCGACGGAGATGTCGACGGGTTCTCCGCGGGCATACGACGCCTTCCCCGTGGCTGCCTCCAGCTGGACATCGGCGATGCTGCTCCTCCGGGCGAAGGGATTCAGCAGAGGCCAGGTCACCACGATGACGGCGGCGGTGACAAGGAGCGCGCCCATGAGGGCGACGAGCACCACCCTCCCCTGGCTCGACACGGGCCGGAGAGGAGCCGCCGAGCCTTAACACTGTGGCCGACACCAGCCGGAGTCGACCCGGAGCCCGTGTGGACCTCCCGCCCGATACCCACGGGCACACCTTTAAATACCGCTGCAGGGTCGTGCAATCAGACAAGCAGGAGTTTTCTCTAGGTCCATCAGGCCCACAACCCGAGGCCCTTTGAGACAGACCCGCCTGAACTGTCGAAACGACGTGAGACTATGGAAGAGAGATCCATGAGTAAGGTAGACGAACTGACGCCTGCGACGAAGCAGGTCGATGTGTTGGTGAAGGTCCTCAGTTTGGGGGACCGGAGGACGATTGACTCGAAGTACGGCGGCTCGCGGGACCTCGTGGAAGCCGTGGTCGGCGACGAGACCGCTACGGTGACGATGACCCTTTGGGACGACCAGATCAACCAGGTCGATGAAGACAACGTCCTGGCGATTGACAACGGCTACGTCTCCCTCGTTCGGGGGCGCATGCGCCTGAACGTGGGGAAGTACGGCTCCTTCAAGAAATCGGAGGAGGACATCCCGGAGGTCAACACCGACGTGGACATGTCGGACCGGGAGTACGAGACCGACAGGGGCCCGCGACGGGGCGGAGGACGACCCGGCGGCGGATCCGGATCCTACGGCGGCGGCTCGCGGCGACGCAACGAGCGGCGGCCTCGGGGGCGCAGGCGCTTCTAGGCTCCTCCCTCGTCCACGAATCCGCCGAGCTGGCCGGGCCCGCGGACCAGCCGCCCCTTGAGGACCGTGACGGCCTTCCCGCTGATCAAGACGCGGTCCCCCCCTCGGTCGGATGCCTGGTAGGCCCGCAGCTCCTCCTTCCCCAGTCGCTCGCTCCAGTAGGGTCCGAGGAAGCACTGCGCGGACCCGGTGACGGGGTCCTCGTCGATGCCGCCCTGGGGGGCAAAGACACGGCAGACGTAGTCGTACCCCTCCGTCTTGCCCCGGGCGGTGTCGATGACCCCCCTGCACTCCACTCGTGCGAGGAGGCGCAGGTCGGGAGCGAGGGCGCGCACCTCGTCCTCCGACTCGACCTCGACCAGGTAATCGACCAGGTAATCGACCCGGTTCCGCCCCACGTATCGAGACGTGACACCGAGAGCCTGTACGAGCTCCCGGGGCGCCTCGGCCTCCTTCCCGACCTCCGCCGGGAAGTCCAGCTCAATCCATCCCTCGTCTCGGCGGGCCGTAAGCAAGCCGCTTAAGGTATGGAAGCGGGCCTCTTCGTCGGACGACAGGAGGCCTTCCTCCCAGAGGACGTGGGCGCTGGCCAGGGTCGCATGGCCACAGAGGTCGACCTCCGTTCGGGGTGGTTGACCTCCCGGGCAAGGGACCGCATCCACGGGTCAGGCGCGAGTTCGGAGAGGAGGCACACGCCAGCGGGGTTGCCGGAGAAGGGAGCGTCGGTGAAGGCGTCGACGACAAAGAGGGGGGGTCCGGTCATGCCGTGACATGGAGCAAGCAGCTCTTACCGGTTTGGACGCCCCAATAACGGATGCGTGACTCCAGGTACTCCCGGCTGGCCACCCGCCGTGGCGTGGATGCTACGGACCCGGTTGCCCCGTCGTGGCCTCGGCAAGCCGACGCGCGACCTCCTCGGTGGTGGCCACCTCGTTGGCGATGAGGCCGTAGTTCGTGTGGGCGGCCTGCGTCGCCTCCGGGCCGGGCCCCGTCGTCGCATCCTTCACCACGATGACGTCGAAGCCGTTCTCCGTGGCGTCCCGCAGGTGGGACTCCACGCACAGGTTGGCCGACATCCCCGCCAGGACGATGGTCTGAATGCCGCGCTGACGGAGCTGAAGGGCCGTGTCTCCCGTCCAGAAGTTGCTCAGTCCCTTGTGGGGGGCTAGGACGACCGTGTTCTCGTCGGGCTCCAGGTCGGGGTGGAACTTGGCGCCCCAGGTGCCAGACCGGAACATCTTCCGGTCGAACATGAGCTGGTCGATGGGGTTCAGGTGCTTCCACCGCTCGTACTCCTCGTCCGTGTAGTAGTGGGGCGAGTAGAAGACGGGGACCCCGGCAGCCCCCGCGGCCTTTCGGAGGTCCACCAGATGCTCCACCACCTTCGTCTCCTTCACGCCGTCGCCCACCAAGTCCCACACCGCGCCCCCCTCCGACAGAAAGTCGTTCTGGGGATCCACGATGAGGACGCCCGTTCGTCCAGGATCAAGGCCCGCAGTTCTTCCCATGATGGTCTCCCTTTCTCGTGAGGCACATCTGTCCATGGCTTAAGCTTGCCCTGCAACCCATCAACCAAGGGTCAATCGACCACCGGCTCCTGGGTGGGTGGACCCACATCCGAGGGTGCACTGGATGTCGACATCCCGCGGCGAGTTTGGAGGCCAGAGGGCTCACGCTGCCGCTGGAGTTCGAATGGGGCTGATCCCAGAGAACGGGACGAGCCTAAACCTTCCCGAGAAGCGCCGAGAGAACGTCACTGGGGCTGTTGTAGGTTCCCGCAGGCAGCTTCTCGGTGAACCAGTCCCGGTCATCTGCGGGGAAGTCGGACATGTTGTTGCACGCTTGCACGACCTCGTCCCGGCTCGCGGGGTATTCGACATGATTCTTCAGGTGATCCAACGCCGATCCAAGTACTCCCATGGGAGGCAGCAGACGAAGGTCCTATTTATCCCTTGACCCGACGGCAGGCCGCCTCTGCCTCAGTCCCTCGTCGGGGAGAGACCATCCGCCGAAGAGGCCCTCAACATCCGCTTCTCCTCCACGCCTGCCTCGGAGGTGAGCATCGCACGCACGCGGTCCGCCAGTGTCTCGTCGTAGGCCACGGAACCAGCCCGACGGGTCCAAGGGCCCCGGCGGGAAAGCCCTTCGCTCCGTCACCCAGTGGCGAACTCGACGGCGACCTCCCCTCTCCGAGTCCAAGCGCCGATCGCCGGGACCTTCTGCCAGGCGCGGCAGGCCCTCAGGAGCTTGTGCCGAAGTGTCCTCGGACCACGAAGAGGTAAATCAGGATGATCAGGGCCAGCGCCAGCGACGGAATGGAGGTCAGCAGCGTCGAGGTGTCCACCGCGACCTGCGTCCCCGTGGAGATCAAGGAGATGAGGCTGGCAATGACGGCCATCCACCACCCCCACATCGTGAGCCTCCACAAGCCGATGCCACCGACCAAGTACAGGATGCCCATGATCACGGACACCGCAGCAATCGCCGCCAACAGCGCCTCCTGAAAGACGCCCGCCGCAAGCAGCGCCAGCGCTCCAACGGCCAGCAGCAGAATGCCCGCCAGGAACGCCAGCACAGCCAGGATACTTACTCCGAGTGGACGTGCCATAACTCCCCTCCTTATGGGGCGGGAGGAGGAAGATGCGCGTATTTCACCCTTTCGGGGCGGCCTCTCGCGGCTGGCGCAGGCTTATGGTGACCTCCCCCTTGCGGGGGCCATGGCTGAGAGAGCCTATGAGCGATACGCCTGGACCATCTTGCTCGCGCTGGGGATCGTGTTCGCCCTCTTCGGGGTCGGCGACATGGCCCTGGGCACGGCGGCCGATCCGGCCATCGTGGAGGGCGTCGCCGGCATGACGCCGAAGGAAATCGGAGACATGGACCCCGCGCTTCTGCGGCTCGTGAACCAGCAGACGCGGGCGGGGGGGTCGTTCCTGCTGATTGGTGGCCTCCTCATCGCGGCCATCGCCGCCACGAGCTTCCGACGGGGGGAGCGGTGGGCCTGGTACGCCCTGTGGACGCTGCCCCTCTTGAACGTCCTCATCTTCCTGAACATGTACATGAGCCTGGACCCCGCGTCGGACGTCCTGCCACCACCGCTCCTGTCGGCCCCGATTGCCCTGGCCATCTCCGTGGTGGGCCTGCTTCTGCCCGTTCGGCGCTTCTTCCCAAAGGCGGGCTAGGTTCATCGCGGACCGGGGCTCTTCATGGTCAAGGTCGAGGTGGCGGGGCTCTTCCCCGCTTCGCTGGACGACGTCTGGTCCCTCCTCCAGAGGCACCGCGACGACATCACGTCGATCCACCCCGCAGTCCTCTCCCAGAGGATCCTGAAGGAGGAGGGGGGGGTGGCCTTCCGGGGCCTGACCGCTCCACGGATCGTCGTCCTCGAGCGCACGTGGGTGCTCGGCCGCAGGCAGTGGACCTCGAGGTGGCAGTACACCCAATCGCCTCCGGAGAGGTTCCGGGTGGAGCTCCTGGGAGGGGACACCCCCCTGGCCGTGGGGAGCCACTGGGAGAACGTCTACGAGCCGGCGCCCGGGGGGACGCGCATCTCCACGGAGGCGGAGATTGAGTTCCAGGACCTCAGGGTCCCGAGGCTTCTCCAGTCCTGGGCCGTGCGCAGGTCCATGCGTCAGTCCGACAAGGAGGACCTGGCCTACATGCGAGGGGCAGGGCCCTGACCCGCCCCCTGGGTGCGCGAACCGTCCCCGAGGGATTAAATACCGTGCCATCAATGCGCACGCCGCCTGGAGGTCCGAGATGGCGACGGTGCTCGGCTGGGACACGGCCACGCCAGCTTCTGCCCCTGGCTCGCCCCCTGCGGCGAATCGTTCGTAGGGCCGATGGAACGCCCTGGGAGTGCTCCATCCTCGTGCTTCCGGGGGGTTCAATGGTCCGCACACTAGGAGGTACCAAGAGTGAAGACGCTGGATGACGAAAAGGGCGCCCCAGGGGCCGGTGCGCACGTGCCCATGCCCATGCCCCTGGAGGCGCTGGCGCCGGAAGAGATGGAACGGAAGAGGGCCATCGCTAGGGTCACCACCCGGGCCCTGTCCCACCTAACGCGCCACTACGTCAACGAGGGCTTCCAGTGGCTGCTGCCTACCGTCCTGTCCAAGACCACCGACCCCCTCTGGCCGGATCCGGGGGCCTCCATCGAGAAGCGCCTGGAGGTGGAGATCTACGGCCAGGAGGTGCGGGGGACGCTGAGCATGATCATCCACAAGATGGTGGCGTGCGCCCTGGCCTTCCCAAAGCTCTTCATCCTCTCCCCCAACCTCCGCATCGAGCGGCGGGAGCGGGGGACCACCGGCGTCCACATCTACGAGTTCACGCAACTGGACTTCGAGATGCGGGAGGCCGGGGCGGGGGAGGTGCAGGTCCTGGTGGAGGGCGCCCTACGGGGACTCCTGCAGGACCTCCGTCGGCACGCGGCGGAGGAGCTCTCCGTCCTGGGGAGGCACGAGCTGCCGGTCCCCTCGGCCCCCTTCCGCAGGCTGGACGCCCAGGAGTGGAAGGCGGAGCATGGCGCGGCGTGGGAGGCTCGGGTGGCGGCGGCCATTGACGCCCCCGCCTGGGTCACGAACATCCCGCGGGAGTTCTACGACTACGAGGACCCGGAGACGGGCGTGTGGGACAACTACGACCTCTTCCTGCCCGGGTACGGCGAGGTGCTTTCCGGGGCGAAGCGGGAGTGGGAGCCCGAACGCCTCCTGCACAAGATGGAGCGGGACGACGTGGAGCCCCAGCGGTACGCCCTGCTCCTGGACCTGGCGCGCCAGGGGCGGCTCGCGCCCTGCGCCGGGGCCGGGATCGGGCTGGAGCGGCTCCTCGCCTGGGTTGTGGGTGCCCGGCACGTGGGCGAGGTGCAGCCCTTCCCGCGGGTCCCCGGGCTCGTGTACGATCTGTAGCCTCGTCCGAGCGCCCACTACCAGCCCTGATACTGTCTGCGAAATTCTTAACTTCACAACGCCCCCAGGAGGCTCTGAGGCAACGGCCCCATGGCCAAGGGCTCCAAGGGGAAGCAGAAGACAGGCTCGCCCCCGCTCAGCATGAAGGCTTCCCAGGTGGCGGGCCTGAGCGTGAACCTGACGATCATGGAGCGGTTCCTCTCTGAGGCCGTCAACCGGTTCAAGGAGCGCCGCTACCACACCGCCTCCCAGCTGGCCCAGGACTCCGTCCAGAAGATCGAGCAGAAGGTGATGGACTACGTCCAGGCCAACTGGGCCATCGCCATCATCTCGTCCAACCGTCTCCTGGAGCTCAGCGACGCCGAGACGGACGCGACCAAGGCCCTCAACAAGCAGCTGAAGCGGGCCATGGACGCCTTCAAGGAGGAGACGTACCTCCAGGCGCCCGAGGTCCTGGAGGCCCTCAACGAGGCGGCGCAGGCGCTCTACCTGGAGGAGATCGAGCGGGCCAGGGACCACCTGACGAGCCAGAACCGAACGCTGAAGGAGGTGGAGGCCATGGGCGGAAAGGTGGCCCAGGCTCGGACCTCCCTGCGACGGGCCACAGAGGCCCTGGACGACGACGACCTGGCCACCTACCGGGAGCACATCGAGAAGGCGGACGAGCTCCTGGACCGGACCCGGGAGCGGCGCATTGAGGAGCTTCAGGAGGCGGCGGAGTCCATGGCCTCCAAGTTCCTGCAGGACGTGCGCCAGGCCATCGAGACGGGGGACTTCGTCTCCGCCAACTACCTGGTGAGCACGGCGGAGCCCACGGTGACCGCCAAGGCGGCGGAGGAGCCGGGGGAGACCCTGGACAACGAGACCGTGAAGAAGGTCGGGACCTTCATCAACCGCATCCGTCCCCTCATCGTGGAGGCCCAGGACGAGGGCTTCGAGGCGACGGACGCCCTAGAGGAGCTGGAGCAGGCCGTGGAGCTCCTGAACTCGGGGGACCACGTGAGCGCCCTGGTCAAGGCGAAGGACGCCTACGGCGCCGTCAAGGCGTACCGCCAAGAGGAGACTCCGGAATCCGCGGAGGAGGCGGTCCAGCCAGAGGAGGAGGAAGCGCCGTCCGCAGAGCCCGAGGACGAGGAAGCGGAGGAAGAGGGGGCGGAGGAGGAGCCCGTCGACGAGGAGGAGTCGGAGGAGGAAGAGCCACCCGAGGAGGAGGTTCCGGCGGAGGAGGAGCCCACGCCGGAGATCACGGCGGAGCCCGTGCTCTGGTGTGCGCGCTGCGGTTCCATCAACATCGAGGTCGACGCCAACGGCCAGGCCGCGTGCCTCGACTGCGGGGAGCTGCTGCCCCAGAAGGCCGTGTCGAATCCCTAACCTACTCCCGCGTCAGCTCCTCGTACTGGGCGGACGTGAGCAGGTCCTCCAGCTGGCCGGGATGGCGCATCTCGAAGACGGCGATCCAGCCCCTCCCGTAGGGGTCCTCGTTGATGAGCTCCGGACGCTCCTCCAGCTCGCGGTTCACCTCCACGACGACGCCGCTGACGGGGGCGTAGATCTCCGAGGCCGCCTTCACGGACTCCACGACGGCGAACTCCTCCCCGGCCTCCACCTCCGTCTGCTCGGCAGGCAGCTCCACGTACACCACGTCCGTCAGCTCGACCTGGGCGTGGTCCGTGATCCCCACCACGACCCGGGTCTCCTCCGTCCGCACCCACTCGTGCTCCTTCGTGTACCGAAGGTCCTGGGGAACCGTGGACATGAACCCGGCGGGCCTACGGCCATCCGTCATATCAAGCTTTGCCGGCGGTGGGGTCCAGGCCCCTCAACGGCCCGCCACACTCCGTCCGTACGCCACCCAGGCTACGGCCCCCGTCAGGACGAGGGCGACCCCCAGCAGCAGCAGCACGAGCCCCACCACGGGGGAGAGGAGGACGCGGACCACCGCGCCCCCCACGAGGAACCCCGCTCCCGCGGCGACCAAGAGGAGGAGGTCCCTCCGGATGCGAGAGCGGAGGCTGGGCCGGAACTCGTCGGAGACCCGCCCGCTGTCCATGAAGGCCAGGGCCAGCCACCATAGGGACGTGGCCCTCACCCCCCCTCCGGAAGCCGGGCGAGCTGCCGCAGCACGCCCTCCCGCAGGGTGGAGGGGGAAGGGAGCTTCCGCACCAGCCTCCCGCCCTTTAGGAATTGCTCCAGGACGGGGCGGGTCTTCTTCCCGCATCTGGGGCATGAGGACGCCTCCCACCCGACAACGTACGTGAGGTCCTCCTCGCACCGGAAGACCTCCTTGCGCCGGCTGTACTTGCCCCGCTTGGCCGCGGGGCGTCCCTCCACCTCCACGATGTCCATGGCGAAGTTCACCGTGGGGGCGTTGGAGACGCTGGTCCCCACGCCGAAGCCCTCCGCACCCGCCTCCGCAAGCAGCGGGAGGTGCGCCTCGTCCAGACCGCCGGAGACGAACACCTTCACCCCCTCGAACCCCCGGACGTCCAGCTCCCAGCGGACCTGGCGGACGATCTCGGCGAAGTCCCCCTTGCGGGAGGAGGGTGTATCCAGCCGCACGCCCTCCAGGCCTGGGATCGCCTCGCAGGCGGCGATGGCCTCCGCCACCTCGTCCAGGTACGTGTCCACCAAGGCGATGCGGGGCACGTCCTTGGCCACGTGCCTGTGGAACGCCTGGAAGGCGGCCTGGGGGCTTCCCAGGACGATGGTGAGGGCGTGGGGCATGGTGCCCTTGGGTGATTGCCCAATCGCCTCCGCACCCGCCATGCTGGAGACGGCGTCCAGTCCTCCCACGAAAGCGGCCCGGTCGATCATGGGGGTCAGGGCGGGGTGCATGCGGCGGATGCCGAAGGAGACGACCTCCCGGTCGCCGGCTAACCGCTTTACGCGGGCCGCCTTGGTGGCGATGGCCGTGGCCTGGCAGAGGAACCCCAGCAGGGGGGTCTCGAAGAGGCAGAACGCCCCGTAGGGGCCCTCCAGCACCATGACGGGGACGCGCACGCCCCGGTGGCTGCGGGTGCGGAACACGGTCCCCTCCGGGAGGGCGTAGAGGTCCACCGGGTGGCCCTCCAGGAGGCGCACGGCCTCCTCCAGCCCGCAGAAGACGCCCCACTCCCATCCCTGGGGCAGCTCGCTCGCCGTGAGCTCCGCCACGACGGGGGTCCCGTCCTTCCCCTCGGCTCGGAGGACCTCCTTCGCCCGCTGGAAGTAGACATCCGTGGTCTGGCCCCGGAGGATCTCCTCCTCGCTGGCGGTGTGAAACCTCCCCAAGGGACCACCTAGAGGGCCGCCTCGGCCTCGACGACCCTGGCCCCGTACATCGTCTCCATGTACTTCAAGCCTTGTCGGTGCTCCTCCTCCGAGGGCGCCGCCGTGCAGTCCTCCACAACGGTGACGTCGTACCCCCGAAAGGCGGCCCCCGCCGCTGTGTTCTGGACGCAGATGTTCGTGGCCACGCCCGTGACCAGCAGCGCGTCGACCCCCTCGGCCCGCAGCTTGGCGTGCAGCTCGGGGTTCGTGAAGGCGTCGTACGCCCGCTTGCGAAAGACCAGATCCCCCTCCGCCGGGGAGAGCGCCTCCACGATCTCCGCCCCCTCCGTCCCCTCCATCGAGTGCTCCCCCCACACCTTCATCTCCGGGTCGTCCGGGCGGTGGGCGTCGCAGACGTAAACCACGGGCACGCCCCGGGAACGGGCCCTCTCCAGGAAGGCCTTCATCCGGGGCACGATGGCCTGGGCCTGGGGGCTCCCCAGCTTGCCCGTGACGAAGTCCTTCACCATGTCCACGACCAGGACGGCCTTCATGCGATGCCCGCCCTCTTCTACCGAGGGGGGCCTTTAAAGGTTGCGGCGGTGGCGTCCCAGGTAGGTTTTTCCCCTCCCCCAGGATGGCGGAACGTGGACCTTCCCTCCTTCGAGCTGGCGGACTACCTCCTGGCCCACGGCCCTGAGTGCCAGCACAATCTGGCCAGCAGCAACATGCCCTCCGTTCCCCTGGGGGACCTCCAGGGCTTGGATGCGATGGACCTGTCCTGGGGCATCGAAGGAGGATCCCCCGACCTCCGGCGTCTCGTGGCGCGCCTGAACGGCGTGGGTCCGGAGAACGTCCTGGCCACGGCGGGGGCCAGCGAGGCGAACTTCCTGGTGGGCCTGGCGCTCCTGGAGCCCGGGGATCGCGTGGCCGTGGAGCGCCCCTACTACGAGCCCCTGGCGAAGATCTTCCAGGTGCTGCGGATGCGCGTGACCTACGTGGACCGACGGTACGAGGAGGGGTTCGGCGTACCCGTCGAGGCGATACGCGGCCTCCCCAGGGACCTGCGCCTCCTCGTCCTCACGAACCTCCACAACCCCAGCGGGGTGGCGCTGGACAAGGCCACCCTCCACGAGCTGGCCGCCCTTGCCGAGGAGCGGGACTTCCGCATTCTGGTGGACGAGGTGTTCCGGGAGGCCGCGTTTCAGGACGCTCCGCCCTGCGCCCTCACCCTCGACGACCGCTTCGTCGTGACCGCCAGTCCCTCGAAGTTCTACGGCCTGGGGGGCCTGCGTATCGGATGGTGCCTGGCGGCCCCCGAGGTCCTGGCCCGCATCCAGGCCGTCCAGAGGTTCACCTCCGTGCTCCCGTCCAAGCTCAGCGACCTCCTGGCCATCCGTGCCTTGGAAACACGGGCCGCCAGCGTGCGCCGCAACCGGCGGTTGGTGGGGACGAACCGTCCGCTCGTGGAGGCGTGGATGGAGGAGCAGGACCGTGTCGACTGGGTCCCGCCCGCCGGCTACACCTCCTTCCCCCGCTTCGGGGGGAACGTGGACCGTCTGGCGAAGGCCGCCCTGCAGAAGCACGAGACCCTCATCGCCCCCGGCCGCTTCTTCGGCGCGGAGGACGGCTTCCGCCTCTGCTTCGGGATGGCGACGGAGGTCCTCGTCGCGGGGTTAGAGGGGCTGGGGCGCGCCCTCCGGGAGGCCTAGGGCCGGCGGCGATCCAGCTCGTTGTGGACCAGCACGATGCAGTGGTCGGCGTGGAGGGCGCGGGGACCCACCCCCACCACCGGCGGTCCCACAGCCTGAATCGCCGCCGCCTCCTCGCGCGAGAAGTCCCGGTGGTCCGAGAGCAGGAAGGTGGGGTCGAGCCCCAGCTCCGCCCTCCGGAGGTCCTGCCCATCCTCCCGCAGGAGGACGAGGGTCTCGGAGAACTCTTGCAGCAGGCCATGGAAGTCCTGGTATCGAACGTGGATGCCCGGGGTGCTCCTCCCCTCCTTCCCGCGGGCGAGGGCCTTCCGCACCAGGGCGGCCGTGCTCCGCTCGTCCGGATTCAGGTGGCGGAGCTCGGCCCCGACGAAGTGAAGCACCGTGGGGGGCCCCGGCGGACCCAGAAGGGCGAGGTGGAGCTCCGTGTCCTCCCGGAGGCCGTGGGAGAGCATGAAGGCGGAGTTCACGCACCGGAGAAGGACGTCCAGCCGCCCCGTGGCCCCCGCCAGGTCGTCCAGGCCGAAGTCCGGCGTCGTCACGGCCTGGTGGCCCACCACGATGAAGCGGCGCATGGTCCTCACTTGAGAACGTAGCCCGTCTCACGGGCCCACAGGAGGAGGTCCAGGTGGGCCATGGGCACCCCGATGTCCCCGCAGAAACGGCCCATGGCCGCCTCGATTTCCAGGTACTTGGCTCGAGAGAGGCTCGCCGGCACGGCGTCGATGACGCCCAGGCGACGGAGGTTGCGGAGGATGTGGCGGTCCAGGATCGCCAGCTCGTGGCCCAGGCCGATGTTGCGGAGGTAGTGGGAGGCCTCCTTCCACCCCAAGCCCACCACCTGCTCCTGAAGCCAGTCCCGCAGGTCCTGGGCCTCGGTGGCCCGCGCCTCCAGCCGCCGACGCAGGGTCGGTGCGGGGTCGAAGAACTGTTGCCGCGCGCGGACGATGCGTTCGCCCTTGGTCCAGTGGAACCGCACCCCGTGGGCGACTAGGGCCCTCGCCACCTCCCGGGAGGACCCGGCTAGCAGGAGGTTGTCCGCCTGGAGGGACCGGACGGCGGCGTCGCAGCGCGCAGCCCCCGTCTGGACCGCGCACAGGCAGAAGGCCATCTCGGCGAACAGCTCCTCGTCCTCGCCCCGTCGCCACACGGCGGCGAAGTCCGCCAACCGCTCCTTGATGGCGGGCCTCCACGCCTCGTAGATCTCCGGAAGGGAGGCGTCGGGGCCCCGCGGACGAGCCTGGTGCAAGGCCTCCATGGTGGGCCTGCGAACTACCCGACGGCTAAAGAGATTTGGAGGGGCGCGAGGTCCACGAGCGCCCCGCCGTCGAACCGGCTGCGATACGCGTAGACCTCCACCCCCTCGCCGTGCGCCCGCCGCAAGGCCTCCCCGAACCGGGGGTCCGTGGCGTCGCGGGGACGGAACAGACGGGCGTCCGGGCGCTGCACCAGGAAGAGGATGGCCGCCCGGAGGCCCCCGCGGACGGCCTCCGCCAGCTCCTGCACGTGCCGCCGTCCCCGCTCCGTGGGCGCGTCGGGGAAGAGGGCGACGCCGTCCTCCACCAGGGTGACGGACTTCACCTCCAGGTAGCAGTCCTTCCCGTCCCGGAGGAGGAAGTCCATGCGGCTGTCGCCCAGCGCGACCTCCGGGAGGACCTGGGTGAAGGCCTGGAACTCCGGGAGGATTCGCGCCTCCAAGGCGCGGCGGACCGCCCGGTTGGGGAGACGGGTGTCCACGGAGACGAGGACGTCGCCCGTGCGGACGGCCGCCACGTCGTAGGCCGTCTTCCGTTGGTGCCGGGGCTGACGGCGGAGGGAGAGCCTAGCCCCCGGAAGGAGGAGCTCCTGGAGCCGTCCCGGGTTCGGCAGGTGGCAGGGGACAACCTCTCCTTGGAGGTCCGCCAGCACGAGGAAGCGGTTGGGTCGCTCGAGGAAGCGGGCCTCCACCAGCCTCATGCGGCCCCCGGCCAGGACCGGAGGAGCTCCACCAGGGTGCGGACGCCGAAGCCCGTGGCCCCCTTGGGAAGGTACGCCTTCTTCGGGCTGGGCGGCTTCCCGTCGTTCCAGACCGGGCCGGCGATGTCCAGGTGGGCCCAGGGCGCGTCGCCCGCGAACCGCTTGAGGAAGAGGGCGGCGGTGATGGCCCCCGCGGGTCGACCGCCCGTGTTCTTCACGTCGGCCACCAGGCTCTTGAGCTGATCCTCGTACTCCGGGAGCAGGGGAAGCTCCCAGAACGCCTCCCCCGTGGCCTCCCCCGAGGCGGTGATCCTGGCCAGCAAGGCGGCATCGTTCCCGAAGAGGGCGGCGGCCTTCTTCCCCAGGGCGATGACGGCCGCCCCCGTCAGGGTGGCCAGGTCGATGACCGCCTGGGGCTCGTAACGCAGGGCGTACCCCAGGGCGTCGGCCAGCACCAGGCGGCCCTCCGCGTCCGTGTTCTCCACCTCCACCGTCAGGCCGCCCACGGTGGAGACGACGTCCCCAGGCTTCTGCGCCCGGCCCCCGGGCATGTTCTCCGTGCAGGGGGCGAGGCCCACCAGGTGCAGCGGCAGCTTCAGCTCCGCCGCCGCCTTCAAGGTGGCCAGGACGGTGGCGGCGCCGGCCATGTCGTACTTCATCTCCCACATGGGCCCCAACGGACCCTCCTGGGGCTTCAGGCTGATGCCCCCCGTGTCGAAGGTGATGCCCTTGCCTGCCAGGACGACGGGCTTGCCCTCACCGCCCTTCCACTCGAGGACCAGGAACCGCGGCGGCTCATCGCTCCCCCGGGCCACGCCTAGGAAGGCGCCCATGCCCTCCGCCTGCGCCTCCTCCTCGTCCAGTACCCGGCAGGTGAGCCCCGCCTCCTTGGCCATGGCCTGGGCTCGCGCCGCCAGCTCCCGCGGGGTCTTCCGGTTGCTGGGGGTGTTCACCAGGTCCCGGGCGAAGTTCGTCGCGTCCGCGACGACCTGGGCAACGTGCACGGCCTCCTCGACGGTGGACGCGTCCTCTTGCGTCCGAGCGACGAGGGTGACGGCCTGGGGCATCCCCTTGCCCTTCTCCGACTTCAGCTCCTCGTAGGTGTAGAGGCCGAGTAGGGCCCCCTCGGCCACAGCCTGGGCCGCCCGGTCCAGGTCCAGGCCGCCCACGCCGGCCCCGTGGACGATGGTGCCGAAGTTCCTCCAGCCCCGGTCCCGGGCCGTCTGGGCCGCCACAGCGGAGACCTCCCGGGCGCGGTCGTAGGTGAAGGCCTCCTGCGGCCCCAGCCCCACCACGAGGAGCCGGGCGGCTGGGATGCGTCCCATGGTGGGGAGCACCAGCACCTCCTTGAACGCGCCCCGAAAGTCCCCCTGGGCGATGGCGGCGGCGACCATCCCGTCGGTGGCCGCGTCCACGGCCCCCGTGGCCCCGCCGGGAACCTCCACCCCTTCGAACAGGTTGACGACGACGGCCTCGCCCTCCCACTGCGCGATGTCCGACACGGCAACACGGATCTCCAACTCGTCCGCCCCCACCCCCTCCAAGGGAGGACGCCACATAAGGTTGCCCTCCCCCAAACCTTTACATGGCCAGCGTGTCTACGCTCCACCCTTAGGGAGGAGTTCACGTGAAGGTAAGCACGAGCATGGTGACTCGCGTCCTGGACAGGGTCATGCCCGCGGAGACGGCCTACGCCCATTGCGACATCCCCTGCGGTATCTACGATCCGCAGCATGCGCAGCTGGCGGCCCACACCGTCATCCGAATGACGACCCTCATCGAGGAGTTCACCGGGAAGTTGCAGGCGGACCTGAACCCGGAGGAACTGCAGCACTACGTCCACGACGTGAACCGCTACGCGGCGGTCAAGGAGCAGCACGCGGAGATCTGCAAGCACGAGCTCCGCATCCTGTGGGGGGACTACTTCAACCACGACCACCTGGAGGCTCACCCCGACCTGCACGGCCTCGTGTGGCGGGCCCTGAAGCTCGCCTCCAAGGCGAAGCAGAACGTGGACCTGCCGACGGCGGAGAAGCTCCTGGAGACCGTCAACCGGATCGCGGAGATCTTCTGGGCGACGAAGGACGTGGAGACCGTCCGGGCGGAGTCGCTCTACCCCACGAAGCGGGAGATGGTCTACCCGAAGGTCGGCTAGCCCCGTCCGTCCATGACGCTGCCCCTCGCCCGCTTCCGGGTCAAGGACCGCAGCATGGAGCCCGCCCTCCGGGAGGGGACGTCCGTCCTGGTGAACCGGTGGGCCTACCTGCTTCGGGAGCCCGCCGTGGGCGACGTGGTGGTGGCGAAGCACCCCACCAAGGAGGGGTTTCTGGTCAAACGCATCGCCGAGGTGGAGCCTGACGGCTGCTTCCTCCTCGGCGACAACGAGAAGTACAGCGTGGACAGCCGGGCGTTCGGCCTCGTGGGCAACAACCTGATCGTAGGAAAGGTCCTCTTCCACAGGGGCGGGTGACCGGCAGCCAGCTCCACCGGGCAGGCACGCAGCAAGCCGCGGTAGGGCGGCTATTGCATTGACCGGCTCATCGCCGATTCACCGAAGGTCGAAGCGATCGGCGTTCATCACCTTGTTCCACGCCGCCGCGAAGTCGGTCACGAACTTCGCTTGCGCGTCGGCGGAGGCATAGACTTCGGCAAGGGCGCGCA
>CAYGBN010000026.1:9617-25432 GCA_964348155.1 uncultured Methanomassiliicoccales archaeon | reverse complement strand
ACTCAAGATCTGCTCCCATAGGGGTTCCCAGGTTCGAATCCTGGCCCTCGCATCCCCTCCGGGCGGCCGCCCCGCGCCTCCGGGAGCCGGGCCACCGGGCGGGAAAGGGATATTTAGCGGACCCCCTTCCACGCCGGAGGATTCCATGGCCTTCGAGATCGCCGTCGTCAGCAACGTGCCCCTGACCCCGCTGAAGGACCCTCGTGAGGTGACCCTCGCGTTCCTTCAGCAGATCGGGTACCTGCCCGGAACCCCGGACGTGGGAAGCCGTGAGGAGCTCATGGCCGGCATCCCCTACCGTCTCTTCGTGGAGTGCCTTCTGGAGCGCATGGAGCGAGGGATGACGGTGGAGCAGATGGCGGCACACGTGCGGACGACGAAGGCCACGGTCTACCGCCACATCAACAAGCTTAAGCAGATGGACATCCTGGAGGAGGTGAACGTGCCCATGGCCGAAGGTCCCCGAAAGGGCTACCGCATCCGCTATGGCAACCTGGCGAAGGCGTGGAACTTCGTGGAGGCCCACGTGGACGTGGCCATGGAGCACTACCGGGAGACGGTGGAACATCTGCAGGCGCTCCTGGAGGGGACGAGTCGTGCCTAGAGACGACCCCCCTTTCGTGCTGACCCGCGGTTCCCGCTACCGCCTTGTCTCCGCCCAAGCCCGGGACAAGCCCTTGGAGACGGTGGGAGTCTTCCGCGGCTTCACCTCCATCGGCCCGGACGAGGCCTTGGTCATGGAGCTGGACGAGAGCCACGGGGAGATGGCGGGGAAGACCCGCGTGATCCCCCTCCACATGGTCCTGGCCCTCGACGTCCTCGAGGCGGCCGAAGAGGAGGAGGAGGCCCGGGAACCCGAGAAGATGTACGGCTAGGGGACGGCATCTCGCGCTGAGAGCGGCGCGGCCACGCCCTTCGTTGGCTAGAAGCAGGGGTCGAAGTTCAGCTTGAAGGCGGGGAAGATGCCCTCCGACTCGTCCTTGAACCGCCTTATCTCCTCCGTCAGGCGGCGGTACACGGCCTCCTCCCGCCCCGCGATCTCCTCCAGGCGTGGACGCAGGCCTTCGGGGGCACTCTCACCCCCGCCGCCCAGCTCCGCCCGTGCCGCCACCACCTGAGACTGCAGCTCCAGGAGGGACGAGACGACCTCCGGGTCAACGACGAAGCCCATGGCCCCCCACGTCTGAAGGAAGAGCACGTACGTGTTGACCTCCCGGGCGAGCATGCGGAGCCAGTTGGCCGTCTCCGCCGGTTGCTCCGGAATCGTCACGCTGTCGGCCTGGGATGGACCTGCCATGGGATCGCCTGGTTGACTAGCGGGGCTGGCTATAACCTTTCCCCGCCCGGCAACCGAGGCTCCACAAGCGGTCCGGCCCGCCAAGGACCACCTCAACGCTTTTACCCGTGCCGGACGCTGCTCGCCCCGTCGATGGACCCCCTGGCGAAGCTGGCGGATGAGGTGCGCCACGGCGAGGTTGCCGAGGCCGACGCGCTGCACCGGGCGAAGCTGCGGGTGTGCCGCGAACACGGCCTCCCGCGCGTTCCCGCCAACCACGAGCTCCTCGCCTGGATCCCGGAGGAGGAGCGGGAGGCGTATCGCCTCCTGAAGAAGAAGCCCGTCCGCACGGCCTCCGGTGTGGCGGTGGTGGCCGTGATGCCCTCCCCCGCTCGCTGCCCCCACGGCACGTGCCTATACTGTCCCGGAGGGGTCACGTGGGGGACCCCCCAGGCGTACACGGGCTCCGAGCCGCTGGCTCGTCGAGCCGCCCAGCACGGCTACGAGCCCCGGGCGCAGACGGAGGTCCGCCTCCAACAGCTCCGGGCCGTGGGCCACGCCACCGACAAGGTGGAGCTCCTTGTGATCGGCGGAACCTTCACAGCCCGTCATGAAGCCTACCGGGAGGCCTTTGTGCGGGCCTGCCTGGACGGCCTCAACGGTCGCCCATCCGCCTCGCTGGAGGAGGCGCACCGCCGCAACGAGTTGGCGCCCCATCGCTGCGTGGGCCTTACGGTGGAGACGAAGCCCGACGCGTTCCTGCGCGAAGAGGTGGACCACAGCCTGCGGCTGGGGGTCACGCGGGTGGAGCTGGGGGTGCAGAGCCTCCACGAAGACGTCCTACGGTTCGTGAATCGGGGCCACGGCCTCCAGGAGGTGGTGGAGGCCACGCGGCGGGCAAAGGAGGCGGGGCTCAAGGTGGGCTACCACATGATGCCCGGCCTGCCAGGGACGAGCTACGAGGCGGACCTGTGGGCCCTCCGGGAGCTCTTCGCAAACCCGGCCTACCGCCCCGACATGCTGAAGATCTACCCCGTCCTGGTGATCGAGGGCACCGGGCTCTACAGGCTCTGGCAGCAGGGCGCGTATCGGGAGATGGACACCGAGACCGCCGCCCGCCTTCTGGCGGAGGCGAAGGCGGACGTCCCGCCCTACGTCCGCATCATGCGGATCCAGCGGGAAATCCCTGCCCACGAGATCGAGGCGGGGGTGACGAAGGGGCACCTGCGTCAGCTGATCCGGGAACGGATGGAGGCCCGGGGGCGTCGCTGTCGCTGCGTCCGATGTCGGGAGGCGGGGCTCCGAAGTGTGCCCGTTCGACCGGAAGCCGTGGAACTCGGCACCCTTCGCTACGAGGCATCCCAGGGGACGGAGTGGTTCCTCAGCTTCGAGGACTTCGCGCGGCACCTGCTGGTGGGCTACGCGCGGCTGCGCCTGGGCGAGGCGGCCACCGTGAGGGAGTTGCGCGTGGCGGGCCAGGTGGTCCCCCTGGCACAGGATCCCGGCATCCGGTGGCAGCACCGGGGGTACGGGAAGGCCCTCATGGAGGAGTGCGAGACGCGTGCCGCCGAGGCGGGCTACGCAGCCTTGCGGGTGACCAGCGGAGTGGGCGTCCGCCCGTACTACCGCAGGCTCGGATACCGCCGCGCGGGACCTTACATGACGAAGCCCCTCAGGACGTCGGGGTGAAACGGACCAGGAGTTCTCCCACCCGATGTCCCTCCGCCCTGGCCTCCCGCTTCAGCCAGGCCATGATGCCCGAACCGTACTGGGCGGCCTTCTTCGGCCGGTCGACCAAGACCTCCGGCAGGCCCAGGCCCTCCGCCACGAGGCGGAGGCGCTCCTTCCGACGGGGTCCCCCTCCATCTCCTCGCGGAAGGGCCCCTATCGCCTCCGCGACGCGACGATCCGTGTAGGGCAAGTGGAGGGTCCTCCCGCAGCGCCGTGCCATGGCGCGCTCCCGCGGCCGCGTCTCCTCCGTGAGAACCCTCCAGTCGTCGCGCATGGCCCGCTCGAGGCGCTCCCCCTCCAACCCCTCGTATCGGGCATACCCGCCGAAGAGCTCGTCCGCCCCCTGTCCGGCGAGGACAGCGCGCTCCCGGCATCGGCGCAGGACGATCCAGAGGGGAAGCTCGAAGGACAGGGGGACGGGCTCCAGCCCGGGGAAGAGCCCCAGGAGGGCGCGGACCTCCTTCCGCAGCGCGGTCGCCTCGAGTTCTAGGGGCTTCCATCGCAGGCCGAGGAGCTCCGAAGCCTCCCGGGCGTTCGCCATGTCAGGGGACCCGGGGAACCCCACGGTGTAGGCTGTCAACGGGCGGAGGTTCTTGATCAGGAACGCCAGGACGCTGCTGTCCAGCCCTCCCGAGAAGGCCAGGGCCACGCCAGAGGCCCCCGTGCACGCGTCCTGAACCGAGAGTTGCAGGGCCTCCGAAACGGCTTCCGTCCTCACCCGCTCCCCCGCAGGTCCGCAAAGGGGAGGGCCCCTTCCAGGAGGCGACCGACCGTCGTCCGGAGGTCCGCCGTGGGCACCCGAACCTGCGCCTTGCTGTCCCGGTCCCGCAGCGTCACGTCCCTTGCCGCGAGGCTGTCGTGGTCCACGGTCACGCAGTACGGCGTGCCGATTTCGTCCTGGCGCGCGTAGCGCCGGCCGATGCTCCCCGAGGCGTCGTAGAGGACGTCGAGGTGCGGACGCAGCATGCCGAACACCTCCCGCGCCCGCTCAGGCAGTCCGTCCTTGTTCACCAGGGGAAAGACAGCGCACGCGAAGGGCGCCAGGCGGCGCGGAAGGCGAAGGACGGCCTTGTCCCCCGCCTCGTAGAAGAGGTCCAGGAGGGCCCAGACGTTGCGGTCGATGCCGAAGCTGAGTTCCAGGACGTGGGGGATGAACCGACGCTCATTGAAGAAGACCGTGAGCCGGTCCTTGGAGTGCTCCTCATGCCGGGCGAGGTCGTACGTGGTCCGGTAGTGGACGCCCCCGACCTCGCGGAAGCCCCCCAGGGACTCCATGTTCACCTGGACGTCGAAGTGGAGGCGGTTGTAGTGGGCGCGCTCCGCCTCGGCCACCTCGTAGAGCCGAAACGCGTCGACTGGCACGCCCAGCTCCTGCACGTAGAACGCCTGGACCTTCGCCAGGTGGTAGATGTAGAAGGGCGGAAGCGCCCCGTCGGCGACGATGTCCCTAACCCCCACCGCGGCGACCTCCTCCCGCCGGTCCGCCCACGTCACCCGCAGGGTATCGTCCGCCACCTCCGCCAGGTCCAGCTCCTCCTCGAAGGTGTCCGGGTCGAAGAAGATCTGCAGCTCCGCCTGGCGGAACTCGCGCATCCGGTAGGGGCCCTGGCGCGGGGAGATCTCGTTCCGGTAGACCCGCCCCACCATGCCCAGCCCAAGGGGGAGCTGCTTCCGCAGGATCTCGAATTCCCGCTTGAAGTTCAGGTACGCCCCCTGGGCCGTTTCCGGGCGCAGGAAGGCCTGCTCCTCCCCCCGGGGGCCCAGGGCCAGGGGGAACATGATGTTGAAGGGCGTGGGCTCCCCCAGGGGCCCGCCGCACCGCTGGCACGTGATCGCGTGCTCCCGGATGGCGGTGGCCACGTCCTCCGCACCCAGGCCCTCCCCGGAGGTCCCGGTGGCGGCCTCGATGAGCTGGTCCGCCCGGTGGGGCTCGTTGCACTTCGTGCAGTACACGAGGATGTCGTTGAAGAGGTCCACGTGACCGGAGGCCTTCAGCGCCTCGAAAGGGAGGACGGTGGAGGTGTCGATCAGGTGGTAGCCCTCCCCCAGGCGGAGGAAGACGTCGATCCACAGGTCCTCCCACTTCCGCAGGAGGCGGGCCCCGTTGTGGCCGTACTCGTAGAACCCGGCCAGTCCGCCGTAGATCTCCGCCGAGGGGAGGAGGAAGCCCTTCCGCAGGGAAAGGGACATGAGGTCCTCGTAGCGGCCCATGCCCTCCCCTACACCAGCACGCGGATGACGTCCAGTTCCGTCAGGAGGCCTAGGAGCCGGTCTCGGGAGTCCTTCACGGGCAGCTGCCCGTAGTCCTCCTTGCGCATGATGCGGGCGGCCTCGCTCACGGTGGTCTTGGCCGACACCGCCTTCACGTTCTTCACCATTGCCTCTCCCACGGACACGTCGGGGAGCTCCACCTTCCGCTCCTCGTAGTAGAGCTTCATGACGCTGCGGAGGCCCTCCCACATCCACGGGTTCTCCTCGTTCGCTAGGCCCAGCTCCTGGACGGCGGCGGTGCCGTTCACCCGCCCCATGTCAAACATGTCGCGGTCCGTGATGATGCCCACCAGCCGGCCCCGGGTGTCCAGGACGGGAAGGGCGAAGACCCGAGCCACCCGCATGATCTCGTTGGCCACGGCCAGAGGCGTCCCCTCGTACACCGGCACGCACAGCGAGTGGAGGACCTTGTCCACCGTCGTGTCCAGGCCCAACTCCTCTACCACCGAGAGGAGGTCCGCAGGGGTCACGATGCCCACGACCTTGCCGTCGTCCACCACCGTGATGTGGCGGTAGTCCGTTCCCACCACCAGCTTCGCGGCCTCCTCCACGGGGGTATCCGGAGAGAGGGTGGGGTAGTCCTTCCGGGTGAGAAGGGCGAGCTGGTCCTCGTCGGGCCGCTCGAAGATGTGCTTCCGGGCCACGAAGCCCGCGTAGCTGCCGTCCTCCTTCACCAC
Organism: uncultured Methanomassiliicoccales archaeon; assembly: GCA_964348155.1. Lineage (GTDB taxonomy): Archaea > Thermoplasmatota > Thermoplasmata > RBG-16-68-12 > JAJISG01 > JAJISG01. The sequence goes on along the minus strand of CAYGBN010000026.1, from coordinate 19,477 downwards.
CGGGAGGCCCGTGACCTTGTGCTGCACCAGGAGGCGAAGGGCCTCTCCCCGCGACCCGGGCACCGTCACGGTGACAGGGTCTTTGGTCATCACATGCTTCACAAGCGTCTTCTTGGGCATGTCAGGTTCCCTCGGTCCAGCCTCCGCTTCTTAGCCACACGCGGCGTTCCAGCACGACCATACTGATGTCCGCCGCCGAGGCTTGGACCGCACGATAGGACACATCTCCCGTGAGGGGAAGGTCCAGCACGAGAAAGCGGCTGGGATCTCCCTCTTGGATGTGGATAGGAGGAGGCCGGCTTATAAGCTTAGCCCCCTCGTAGGCCATCTGGAGGATGGCCGCGGGCGAAACGTGACCTCGCAGACGGGCGACCCGGTAGGTCGTCTCCATCTCTCGCAGCATGGAGGGCCGGGCCACCATGGCGTTGTCGGTCCCCAAGGCCAGGCGAAGGCCGGCCGCCACCATGCCGGGGAGGTCCGGCACCCGGCCGAAGAAGAGCTGGCTGCGGGGGCACACGACCACGGGAAGGTCCTCCTGGGCGCACCGCGCCCAGTCCTCAGGGGCAGCCGCCGTCATGTGCACGAGGAAGTTCGGCCTCAGGTCCAGGATGCCATCCAGGTCCTCGCGGCGCGTCTCGCTAGCGTGGAGGGCGAAGGGCCGTCCCCGCCTGCGGACGTGGCGGGCGAGCTCCTCCAGGCTGCCGTAGTCCCAATCCGAGATGCCGCTGACGGCGACGCCGTCCGCCTCTTCCAAGAGATGCTCCACCTCCTCCGGGTCGTACGCGAGGCCCGCCGGACGGGCCATGATGGTTCCCTGAACGGCGCTCCCCCGCAGCGCTGTCCGCAGGGCCCGGGCGCCGGCCACGCCCCCCTCGCGGAAGTCGCAGAAGGCGGAAATCCCCGTGCGCGCCATCTCCTGGAGCGTGGACCGAAGGGCCCGTTCGAGGTCCTCCTTGGAGGCCTCCTGCAGCCGGCGGAACTTCAGCCCATCCGGGGGCGCGACGAGCTCCTCTAGCGTCCCCTGCGGCTCCTCTTCCACCACCGCGTCCCCGACGTGCGTGTGGGCGTTCACGAAGGCGGGGAGGAGGAGCCCCCGCGCGGCGACGTCGCCCTCAAGTCCGGGGCGGACCTCCTCCACCCGGCCGCCGTCGACGGCCACGGTGGCCTCGCGAAAGCCGGTGGGGGTGAAGAGGCGTCCCGCGACCCGGAGCATGGGACGACGAAGCCTCCGGGAGCGGTAAAACCTATCCCTCGAGGACGAGCATCTCGTCGGCCCGCCCCAACCGGGCCGCCCGGCTCCACCCCACCTTCCTCCGCAGAAGGACGTCCAAGAGGGCCTTCATGCGGATGACGTCCCGCAGCTGGCGGTACCCCACGACGAAGAGGGGCGCCAGGACGGCCAGCTTCAGGTCCTCCCCGTCCATGATGAGGGCCAAGAGGGAGATCAGGACCTCCAATACGATGAAGAAGCCCAGGATCTGAAGGAAGCTGAAGAGCTCGCCCGTGAAGGAAGCCAGGATGCCGGAAATGAGGGCGATGAGGCCCACCAGGGGGACGAAGATGGCGGACAGGAGGATGTAGGGATAGCCGATGCCGCTCAGGAAGCCGAAGCGACGGGGGTTGCGCAGGGCGTCCCCGTGCTTGACCAGGGTCTGGAAGATGCCGGCGTACCAGCGGTGCCGTTGCCGGTAGAGGTCGCCCAGGGATTCCGGCGCCTCGGTGTACGCCTCGGCGTAGGAGGTCGCCTGCACGGCGCTCCCGGACTTCAGGACCTTCATGGTGGTGTCGAAATCCTCCGTTACTGTGTCGGGGTCGTAGTTCCCCACGTCCCGTAGGGCCGATCGCCGGAAGGCTCCCAGGACCCCCGGCACAATCATTGTGGTCCCGAAGACGTCGAAGGCGCGCCGGGTGATGTTGATGTCCCGGATGTACTCCAGGGCCTGGAGCCGCCCCAGGACTGTCATCCGGTTGAGGACCTTCACGTTCCCCGCCACGGCCATGACCTTGGGGTCCGCGAAGAGCTTCACCAGCTCCTTCAGGCAGTCCCGGGCCACCAGGCTGTCCGCGTCCACCGAGACGACGATGTCCCCTCGGGCGAAGAAGAGCCCCAGGTTCAGGGCGGCGGACTTCCCCCCGTTGGGGCGGCGAATGACCTGGACTCCTCTGGGAGCGAAGCGGCGGGCGATCTCCGCCGTTCGGTCCCGGGAGCCGTCGTCCACCACGAGGATCTCGAAGCGAGGGTAGTCCACGTCCAGGAGAGAGTCCAGGGTCCGGGCGATGACCCGCTCCTCGTTGAAGGCGGGCACGATGAACGTGAAGAAGGGCCGCTCCTCCGTTTCGCGGGCCAACCGCTTTCGTTCCATCCGCTTGTGGTAGACGGCCAGCGGGAGGTTGACGAAGTCGTAAAACAGGGTGAAGGTGAGGCCCATGAGGGCCACGAAGTAGAACAGGGTGCCCAGGGTCAGGGAGGTGAGCCCCAGAATGAAGAGGAGGTAAAGGATGGGGAGCAGAAGGAAGAGGATCCAGAAGGCGCTGAGGGTGTAGGCGGAGAGGGACTTCCGCCACCGCTGGCCGTCCCGCAACACCTCGCGCCGGATGGCCAGGAGATAGGCTACGGCGGCGATGGCGGCGAACACAAAGGCCAGCTCCTTCACCCCACCGTCCGGAAGGAAGACGAAGAAGACCACGAAGAGGGCGACGATGGCTCCCGCCACGGCGATGAGCTTCCCCTGCATGCAGCCTCCCTACTCCGGCTCGGCCTCCGCCCCGATAAAGAGCTCCTGGTGAATGAAGCGGGGGAGGCGTTCGAGGACCCCGTCGAGGTCCGACTCCATGACCTTAATGCCGTGGAAGCTGGCGTACTGCCGGGCGGCCTCCTCCAGCTCCGGGATGGCCGCGAAGAGCAGGTTGCTGATGTGCAGGTCCTCCCCCTTGGCGAAGAGGGCGGTGAGGGGCTTGGAGGAGACGGCCTTGGACGAAACGCCGACGTCCAGGAGGACCTCCGTCCGCAGCCCGAAGATCTCCTTGGAGGCGTAGAGGTCGACGCGGTGCTTCACACCTGAACGCCCTTCAACCTCCTTGAGAACCTTGGTCGTGTAGCCCGACGCCTCCATCGTGCGGGCCACCTCCCTCAGCACGGCGTAGACGGCGCTGGGCTTCTCGTCCTTTCGCAGGCGGTAGGCGTAGGCGCGGACACGCTGGCACTCCTTCGCGTCGTAGTACTGGCCGTCCTCGGCGCAGTGCAGGCGAAGGTCGGGGATGTAGGTCGTCTCCCCGCAGTTTCGGCAGCGGTGGAAGTCCGCCGGTCTGCGGAAGTCCTTCCCCAGGAGCTTCAGTCGCCGTCCGCACTTCGGGCAGACGAGCCCATCCTCTCGTCGAAACTCCCCTTCCGGCGCGATGTGGCCGCAGCGGAAGTGTTCGATGAGGACCTCCTTGTGGACGTCCTCGGAGCCGCAGGAGGGGCAGACCTGGGCCGCCCGCATGTGGGCGTTCCCATCCCGGGGGCAGACCAGGATCGTGTAGCGGGGAATCCGCTCCAGGTCGCCTCGCGCCACCAAGGTCTCGAGTTCCTCCACGGCGGTGGGCTTCAGCCCCTCCCGCTCCAGGAAGGGGTAGTAGAAGCCCTGGGATCGGCGGAGGTCCACCTCGGGCTCGATGAACTCCTCGCCGCTGCGGACGACGGCATCCAGGATCTCGCCCGCAACGGTGTCGACCTCCTGCATGAGAACCCCCGTTCCCACGGATTCCAGCATCCCGCGAGCAGAAATACCTTTCGTCCAGGGTATCGGTTCTCAGGCACGCGAGCCGGCCCTTTTTATGCGCCAGTGTGTTACTTCGGGCCGGCCACTGTAGCTCAGCTGGTCAGAGCGACGGTCTCGTAACCTGGCGGGAAAACCGTAGGTCGAGGGTTCGAATCCCTCCAGTGGCTTCACTGTCGCGTCCCCTGCAAGCTCCCTATCTCTCCTGTTGCCGGCGTGAGCGCTTTCTCAGGAGGATTGCCGCGGCAAGGAGACCGCCTCCAACGCCCACGGCGAGGATGAGGGAGGTGCTGAACCGCTCGAGCACCACGCGAACCTCGATCGTCACGATCGCTGCGTTTCCCGCGTGGTCCGTTGCGCGAGCGTAAAGGACCGACACCCCCCTCGCAACGGTCAGCGTGGCGATCCACGCGGTCGTTCCGGCGGCCGGCTCCCATGCCGTTCCGTCCGTGCTCACCTCCACGCGGGCGAGGCCCACGTTGTCTGTCGCCGAGCCGGTGAGCTCCACCCTCGAGGAGAAGAGCCATGTCCCCGGACGAGGCGAGAGGATCTCCACGGTGGGTGGGGCGAAGTCCCCTGCGGCGAAGTAAATGTCGAGGTCCTCCCCGCGTCCATCCGTCCACACGACGTACGCGGTCCCGTTGTCGTCCGCGGCGAGACCCAGGTAGTCGCCAGGACGACGGAAGCCGCTTGACGTCTCCCCCGTCGAGACCCGCACATTCGGTGACCAGGTGTTCCCACCGTCCGTGGTGTTGCTGGAGAAGATGTGTAGGTTCCCGGACCGGTTGTCTAGCCAAGCGGTGTGGACGACACCCAGGCGATCGACGGCGAGGGAGGCCATGCGTTGCTCTCGCCCAGACGAATCGTCGTTGACACGGACGGGGGAGGACCAGGTGAGCCCCCGATCCTCCGACCGGGCCACCAGGATGTTCCAGTCCTCGCCATCTCCCTCCGGCCACGCCAAGAAGAGGCGCCCCTGGGCATCCACCACGAGTGAAGGCAGGGGGAAGGCCCAAGGATTGCTCGGCAGCCCCGTGGCGGAGCCGGGCTGGGGGTTCACGCGCACGGGCTCCGTCCATGACGCCCCCCGGTCCCAAGACGTGGCGGCGTGGATGTCCCCCGTCCCAAACTCCCACCAGGCGACGGCGACGCTCCCGTCGGGCCACGCTGCGATGACGGGCGAGGCGCCCTCCGCGGTCGGTGATACGGCGGAGGTGGGCGACCAGGTCTGACCGCCGTCCCGGGAGTGGGCCAGGCGGATGCTGATGCCTCCCGTCCCCTCGCTTACGTCGTCGTACGCCAGATAGAGGGTGCCGTTTCCGTCGCTCGTCATGGACTCCTTGTCGGCAAAGTTGGGCTGGTCCTGAACGTCCACAGGAGGCCCCCATGTCTCCCCCGCATCGTCGGAGCGCGAGACGGTGACCCCGCTCCCCGCCCCCTCCGCCTCGTAGTCCAGCCGAGCATAGTAGAGGCGGTCCGCTTCGTCCACCACGAGCCAGGGATCGGACTGATGCCGGGAGGGAATCAGCGTCGCCATGAGTTTCGGGGCAGACCACCCTTGGCCCCGGTCGAGGGAACGGGCGAATGCCACCCGCCAGCCCGGACCCTCGGCGGTCTCTGCTTCCTTCCATCCGACGAAGAGCCGATTCCGGGAATCGACGACGATGTAGGGTTCCACCTGGTGTGGGACCGGCCGCCCCGGCCCGGCCACCACGACGTTGGGGGCGAAGGGAGAGGCCGTGAACGATTGGCTGAGAGCGGCCTCATCCGGGACGAGCCCCATTGCCGCGACCCCGGGCTGGGAAGGATGGAGGAGGCCGACTAGCAGCCCCGCGACGAGCAGCACTGGCCAACGGAGCTGCGGGAAAGGGGCGTGAGGCCGCATCCTCATTGCCAAGGCACACGTCTGCCCCCATATCAGTCTACGCCTCTGAGGGGGGTGCCGCCGCGTTCCACCGAGACTCAGTCATCCAGCCGAACGTCCTTGAACTTCGCCTTGGCCCTCTTCAGGGCCTCGAGCACGGGGAGGGGGCGTCCTGCCAGGTACTCCATCAAGGACCCGCCGCCCGTGCTGATGTGGTCGATCTGTTGGGAGACGCCGAGCCGCTCAATGGCCGTGACGGTGTGGCCTCCGCCCGCCACCTTGAAGGCCCGGGCGTGCGCCACGCCGCGAAAGAGCTCCCGCGTCCCGACGGAAAACTCCTCCACCTCGAAGACCCCCGCCGGGCCGTTGAGGAGGATGACCGCCGCTGCGTTGACCTCGTCGAGGTAGCGGACGATGGTCCCGAGGCCAATGTCGTGGATGGGACCCTCCGCCGGGAGGTCGCCCACTGCCACGGTCCTTCCCTCCCCCTCCACGTTCACCACCACGTCCTCCGGCACGAGGATTCGGTCGGCGTGCTTCTCCGTCAGCCCCTCGGCCTCGTTCCTGGCGGCGTCGCAGGCGGGCACCTCCCGCAGAAGTAACTCCTCCGTCGCCTTCCCCAAAGACCTGCCCTGGGCCCACAGGAAGAGGTTGGCCACTGCGCCTGCCGTAAGGATGCGATCCACAAGCCCCTGGGAGAGCATGTGGCGGGCCACGGCCACCGAGTCGTCGGCCTTGATGCCGCCCAGAATGGCCACCTTTGGCCGCCCCTCGCCCCGGAGGGCCCTCTCGAGCATCCGCACCTCCCCCTCCAGGACCCGTCCCGCCAGGCTGGGAAGCACCTCACAGAAGCCGACGAGACTCGGCTGGGCCCGGTGGGCGGCGGCGAAGGCGTCATTGACAAACGCGTCCGCCAAGGGGGCCAGGGTGGAGACCATGCGGGAGGCGGTCATCTCTGTGGGATCTCTGCCCTTCAGGACGATCTCCTCCGAGTAGAACCGCGTGTTCTCCAGGATGACTAACTCCCCCGCCTCCAGGTTCCGTACGGCCTCCAGGGCGCTGCGGCCGAAGAGGCTGTCCACGTACCGCACCTCGCGGCCCAGATGGTACCCCAACCGCTCCGCATGGGCCTCCATGGTCGTGAAGTCGTCCTTGCCGGGGCGGCCCTGGTGGGCCAGGACGGCCACCTTCGCGTCCCGCAGCTCCCGCAGCGTGGCCACGTGCTGCCGGATGCGGTTGTCGTTCAGGATGCGGCCCGAGATGGGGTCCAGCGGGGAGTTGATGTCGAGCCGCACGAGGCACGTCTTCCCCCCCAGGTCGACGTCCTCCATGGTATAGAAGTCCAGGACCGTTCCCCCCCGGATGCCCGCGGGTGGGGATGAGACGCCGTCCCTTATGAGGCTATCCGCCAAGGCCGCAGGCATGGTGTTACGGTTCTGAGATGCGTAACACAACGCTTAAGTAGAGGCCTTCCCTTCGCCGGGACGGCACTTCAGGAGGTTGTACCGAGCATGTGGGAGCGATTGCGGGAGTGGATGCCGGGGAATGCGAGGGTTCTGGTCTGGTCGATTGCGCTGGTGGCGGTCTTGGCGACGGCCGCTTTCTACGCGATGGGCTTTGCCCAGGCCGCCGCGGTCCACGACGTGTTCCACGACTTCCGCCACGCAGCGGGCCTGCCCTGCCACTGATCCATGGGCATCGGGTCCATCCTGAAGGTGGGCCTCGGCGCAGGCGTCATCGCAGGCCTCTTCCTAGGCCTCTTCTTCGTCTTCGTCATGGGACCACTCGTCGACGAGGCGGAGGCGTACGAGGCGGGAACGAACCCCGTCGGCGTCCTCCCGCGCCGGGCGGCGGGGTTCGCGGCGTTCCTGGTCGTGGGCCTCCTCATCGGCATCGGCTTCACGCTGGTGTTTCCCTTGGTCAACCTCACCTTCCCGGGATCGAGCCCGATTTGGAAGGCGTTGGCCTACGGCGCCCTCGCCTTCGCCGTCTTCAGCCTGCTTCCCCTCCTCGCCGTCCCGGTCACGCCACCCGGCGTGGAGATGGTGCCGGAGGTTGGGGAGCGCGAGTTCTGGTACGTCGCCACCCTCGCCTCGGCCCTGGGGGGACTCGCCGCCGCCTTTGGCCTGTACTTCCTGGTTTCGCCCCTCCTGATGACGGAGGCCTCCCGCCGCGCCCTGGTTGGTGCGGGCATCGCCGTCGTCGCCCTCCTGTGGGGACTCCCCTTCCTCCTGATGCCCGAGATCCGGGCCCTCCCCGGGCCCGTCCCGGCCTCCCTCGTCACGTCGTTCTACCTCCTCACCTTCGTGGAGTGGCTCGTCTTCTGGCTCCTCCTCAGTGCCGCGGTCGGGCTGCTGTGGCCCCGCCTCGCCGCGGGGACCGGGATGGGGGCGACCGGGCGCCTGTCGTAGGCCCGTTATCAACCCTGCAACTCGCACGAGAACCTTCATAAGAAATCCTAGGAACTGCGTCCTCCGAGGGACCGTGTTCCAGGGTGTGAAGTTCCCTAAGGGGAAGGTTGTTAGGAAGTTCAAGGGAGGCGCCAACTCCCTCCAGAAGATCGTAACCCTCCTCCGACGGCGCGGGTACACGGGCTACCTGAAGGTGACCGCCAAGGGGAACCCCAGCGTCGGCTACATCGTCCTGGGGAAGGGGAAGCGAGCGGTGGCTCTCTTCGACGGACCGGAGGGATCCCTTCTCGGGAAGGATGCCCTGCCCCGCTTCAAGGAGCTGGCGGGGGACCGCGACTACACCATCGAGGTCCACACGGAGCTGGACGTCGAGCCCATCCTCGACAGCCTCCCCTTGGAGGAGGGGAAGCGCTCCAAGAAGAAGGAGAAGAAGGAGGACGAGGAGGAGCTGGATGAGGGCATCGCCAACGCGGAGCGGAAGGGCGCGCTGGAGGCCATCGGACAGAGCCTGGCCAACGTCATCGAGGCCTTCGCCGAGAAGCGGAAGAAGGCCGAGGACGAGGAGGCGGGAGACGACGACTTGGAGAGTCTCGAACTGGAGCGCCAACCCCCCGAGGAGGAGCCGAAGGCTCCGAAGAAGAAGGCGAAGAAAAAGCCGGAGAGGAAGCCAAGGAAGACGCAGGCCAAGGCCAAGGGCAAGAAGGTCCAGGCCAAGCCGGCGAGGAAGGCGAAGAAGGGCAAGAAGGCAAAGGAGACGAAGGCAGCCCCGAAAGAACCGAAGGCCGAGAAGAAGCCCGCGCCTCCCAAGCGCAAGCCCGAGGCACCCCCTCTCCCCCTCGACCCCCAGACCGGGGTTCTGCCGCGGTTCACGCTCGACAATTACGTCGTGGGGGATTCGAATCGCCTGGGGTACGACGCCTGCACGGCCCTGGCGGAGGGGGCCACGGAGCCCTACAACCCCCTCCTCCTGGTGGGCGACGCCGGGCTGGGGAAAACCCATCTCCTCCACGCCGTGGGGGCCCGCTTTCTCGCCCGCGACCCCAAGCTGAAGGTCCGATACGTGACGGCGGGCCAGTTCGCCTCCGACCTCCGGCGGGCCCTCCGAGATGACGCGCTCTCGGGCTTCCGGGACGAGCTTCGCAGCCTCGACGTCCTCCTCTTGGACAACGTCCAGGACCTGGACGGCAAACGCCGGGCCCAGGAGGAGATCCTCGAGGTCTTCGAGGCCTTCCACGCCGCAGACCGCCCCTTCTTGCTGGCGGCCGACCGCCGCCCGTCGGAGATGGAGCAGTTCGACTCCCGTCTGGTGTCCCGCTTCCAGTCCGGACTCGTGGTCCAGCTGAAGCCGCCGGAACTGGAAGTGCGGCTGCAGTTCCTGGAGGATCACGCCGACGGGCGTGGCATCGACTGCCCCGATGAGGTCCTGCTCTACTTGGCGGAGAGCTTTCTCTTCGACCTGCGGGAGCTCGAGGGCGCCCTCAACCGCGTGCTCGCCTACGCCTCCACCGCCGGTCGGAAGCTGGACATGGAGCTTGCAAGGGAGGCGCTGGCCGACGCGGCCTCCCCCAACGCGGGGGGCACCGCTTCCGCGGCTTCCCTCGTCCTGCGCCCGGCGCGCAGCTACCTCGTGGAAGAGGAGCGGCCGGAGATGGCCTATCGCATCTTCGCCCAGCGCGCCCGGGACGTTCGCGCCCTCCTGATCACCCGCACGAATCCCGCCCGCCTTCGTGAGCGCTTTCACCTGGAGGAGGTCGAAACCCTATGGCTCACCGACCGTGCCGAGTCCACGGAGCGGACCGTGGAACCCGTTCTGGAACGCCTGGTCCA